>JAAUSY010000067.1 GCA_012032475.1 Chloroflexaceae bacterium | reverse complement strand
CTGTTGCAAGAAATCGCCATCCTGCTCTTTCAGCAGGAGCGGCTGACCCTGGCGCAGGCCAGTGACCTGGTCGGTCTGGACCGCATCTCGTTCCAGCGGTTGCTTGCCAGCCGCCAGATACCAATGCACTACGGGGTGGACGATTTCAGAAAAGACCTGGAAAATCTCCGCAAACTTGGGCAGTTGTGATGATAGTGGTCAGTAACACATCGCCAATTACCAACCTTGCTGCGATTGGGCATCTCGATATCCTGCCAAAAATCTATGGCAGGATTCTCATCCCTCAGGCTGTCTACCAGGAAATTGTCATTGATGGGCAGGGAAAACCAGGGGCTTTCCAGGTTCGAACCGAATCGTGGGTTGAAAATCAGCAGGTCGCGAATGTGGCTCTGGTCCAGTGGCTTGAGCAAGCACTGAACAAAGGTGAATCAGAGGCTATCGCCCTTGCCCAGGAGCTACCGGCTGACCTGCTTCTTATTGACGAGGCTAGAGGACGAGCAATGGCCGAGCAACTGGGTCTTGCGTATACCGGAGTGCTTGGGATACTCCTGGTTGCGAAAAAGCAAGGATTGTTCTCAGCCATAAAACCGCTGGTTGATGACTTGATCCAGGTTGCGGGTTTCTGGGTTGATAGCAGGCTCTATGCAGAAGTCATGAACTTCGCAGGGGAATAATAAGCCCTGCTCACCTACGCCGAGCGCAAACGCTCTGGCTCCGGGGCGCGGCTCTACCACCCGGAGATCAACGGGACGGTAGAGGTGGTGAGCGATGGACGACGGGCGTGGGTCATCACGAGCCATGACCTGCAATGAAGCAGAGCCGTGCAGAGCCGTGCAGAGCCTGGGGCGAAATGCCAGGCAAGGAGGCCACAATGAGCGTCATCGTTCCGGATGAGGTGATGGTCGCCGCCGGACTATCAGAAGAAGAACTGTTGCAAGAAATCGCCATCCTGCTCTTTCAGCAGGAGCGGCTGACCCTGGCGCAGGCCAGTGACCTGGTCGGTCTGGACCGCATCTCGTTCCAGCGGTTGCTTGCCAGCCGCCAGATACCAATGCCCTACGGGGTGGACGATTTCAGAAAAGACCTGGAAAATCTCCCGCTTTCGCTTCTGGAAGAGGTGCCGCTCCCTGGTTCCGATCAGACCAGGGAGGCGCTCGAAGCCCTTGCCCGCGAAGCTCTGATGGTGCGGTTGTATGACCTGGGCTACCTGTCGTCGGGGCGAGCCGCCCGGCTGCTCAAAATCCCGCGGTGGGACTTCCTGGACCTCCTGGGGCGCTACCATGTATCATGGTTCGATGAT
Organism: Chloroflexaceae bacterium; assembly: GCA_012032475.1. Taxonomy (GTDB): domain Bacteria; phylum Chloroflexota; class Chloroflexia; order Chloroflexales; family Chloroflexaceae; genus JAAUSY01. The sequence continues at coordinate 19,754 of JAAUSY010000067.1, read as the reverse complement.
GGTGCCGACGTTTTTGCCGAGTCTCAACATGGTCAGTGAACGCCCGGTCGTCTCAAACACGACACCGCTCATTGCACTGGTCGAGGTGGGGTTGCTTGAGGTGTTGCCCATGTTATATGGTACGCTGTGCATCCCTGACGCAGTTTACCAGGAATACCAGGTTCGGGTACCCACTGGCCGTTCGTCGCTCGACACCCTTACCTGGGTTCATACGGTGAAAACCATTGCAGAAAAAGACCTCGACACCGCCCTGGATATCGGAGAAGCATCCGCAATCACCCTGGCGCTCCAGGTCAAGGCCCGAGCACTCTTGATTGATGAGAAACGGGGACGGCGTATTGCGCAGCAGCATGGATTGACCATCATTGGAACCATGGGCATTCTGGTTGTCGCAAAAAACAAAAACCTGATACCATCGGTCGCTCTGGTGCTGGATTTGATGATCTCGCAGGGGCGATAGATACATCAGTCCAACCCTGCGCATGCAGGTGCTCCAGGCGGCTGAAGAAGCTGATAGATGACCGGTAAGGTGAAGCATAGGATTCCCAAAAGCAGGACTCTGCCAGGCAAGCGGCCATGACCCGATTACTTCTTGTGACCACCGGGGCCGTCGGATTGCTGCTGCTGGTCGGAGCGGCGGTCGTGCTCTGGCAGCGCTGCTACCGCGACGATGCCCAGAACCCAGTCCGGCGCGTGTTGAAGAACAGCGCGGTGCCCTTCGTCGTGCGCCTGGTGGTGCGGGGTCTCGAATTTGCCTTTGCGCTGGTGCTCTATAGCCTGCTCCCCCCCCGAAGCCATCAGCCCCTACACCCTGGGGGCCCTGCTGGTGGTCCAATACCTGGGGACATTTTCGGAATTTGGCCTGGGGGTGCTGCTCACCCGCGAGGTTGCCAGAGACCCATCCCAGGCCCCGGCGCTCTTTGGCACCACGCTGGCGCTGCGCTGGCTGCTGGTGCTGGCAACCTTCCCCTTGCAGCGGCGGTCATCGGCATCTATGCCCTGCTTGGGCACCTGGGTATGGGCGAGGCTATCACCCCGGTGGGGCAGCAGGTGACGTGGGTGCTGCTGCTCACGCTCGTTCCCGCCACCTACTCCGGAGCCGTCACCGCACTGTACCACGCCGCCGAGCGCATGGAAGTGCCGGCGCTCATCGAGCTAGTCACCTCGGTCGTCAGTGTGCTGCTGCGGATAGTCCTTCTGCTGCTTGGGTTTGGCATCCTGGGGTTGGCGTGGGCCGCGGTGGTGGTCTCAACGGCGACGGCGCTGGTCTACGTTGTCCTGCAACACCGGCAGTTCTTCCACCCGGTGCTGCAATGGGACCGCGCTGCCCTGTGGTACCTGGTGCCGCTGGCCTTTCCGCTGATGCTCAACAACCTGCTGAACGTGGTGTTCTTCCGCTTCGATATGTTTCTCATCAAGGCATTCGGAGAGGGAGACGGCGACCGGCTGTTGCAGCAGTACGCCGTGCCCTACCAGTTCCTCAACATTGCCCTGATCCTACCCCCTGTCATCACCTTTGCCGTCTTTCCGCTCCTGGCGCGGCGGTCAACCGGCGAACGGTCCGCGCTCGTGCAGGCGCAGAATCGGACCCTCCAGGGGTTGCTGCTGCTGGCCTTCCCCATCGCCATGGGGCTGTGTGTGCTCTCACCCGACCTGGTGCGGCTGCTCACCCGGACCAACGCGAGCGAATACCTGCCCATCTCCGCGGAGGTGCTGTCCATTCTGGCCTGGTTTCTGCCGCTCTCGTTCGTGAATGGCCTGGTGCAATATGTCCTGATTGCCATCAACCAGCAGTGGGTCATCACGCGGGCATTCCTCTTCGGGGCGCTCTTCAACCTGGTCGCCAATCTCCTGACAATTCCCTGGTTCGGGGTCTACGCTGCCAGCGTCATTACCATTCTCTCCGAGGTGGTGCTCTTTGCGGTCTTTCTGCCGGTGCTGCGGCGCGAACACCTGGTGCCCCCGCTCGTTGCGCTGGCGTGGCGTCCCGCAGCGGCGTCCCTGGTGATGGGGGCCGCGATGGTGCTGGCGGGCCAGGCTGGCGGGTGGGGAGCCGCCGTCGTGGTGGCCGGGCCGGTCTATGTTGGGGAACTCTGGCTATTCGGGGCATTCGGTCCCGACGAACGGGACCTGCTGCGGCGGGTGTTGGGGCGGGTTGCGCCCGGCCAAGCACCGTAGCTGGTGCGGTCTGTGCCTGAATCTGGTATGATAGAAGTGGCAATGGGCCAATCATCTATACTATACTATAAGAAAAGACGGGTCGCGTTCGGGTACCTAAGCTCTATCTGAATCTTTCCTGGGAGGGAAGGAAACCATGAAGAAGATGGGTCTTGCTATCATCATTGGCATCTCGGTGGTGTTCATGGGGTTGGTTTTGCTGTCGTGGCGCAACGTCCGGCCCGGCTATGTGGGGATCGTGTTCGACCGCGCCACCCACAAGGTGACGACCGGGGCCCTGGAACCCGGCTGGGCCTTCATCAACCCCTTTACGCAGTCTATTCAAGAATACCCCGTCACCATTCAGACCTACGCCATGGTTCAGAAAACCGGCGAAGGGTCAACGATAGAGGACGATAGCATCACGGTGCAGAGCAGCGAGGGGCAGCAGTTGAGCCTGGATGTGTTCGTGCAGTATCGCGTGAAACGTACCGAATCCGCGGCGCTCTACCAGGATTGGGGCGGCGCGGATATTACGGTGATTGAGGACCGCGTGGTGCGGCAGTATAGCCGTTCGCAGGTTCGGGATATTGTGTCGCAGTATGGCTGGCAGGACATTACGTCAGACAAGCGGGTGGAGATCACCCAGAAGGTCGAACAATCGCTCCAGCAGGAATTCGACCCGCTGCACCTCGAACTGGTTGCGTTTGGCATCCGGGGGATTCACCTCCCCGAATCGTTGCAGCGGGCGTTGGACCGCAAGATTGAGGCGCAGCAGCAGGCCGAACAGCAGCAGTATCAGCTTGAACAGGCCCGCATCAAGGCCGACCAGGACCGCGTGGAGGCCGAGGGACGCGCCGCAGCCCTGCGAGCCGAAGCCGAAGGGACGGCCGATGCCATCCGCATTCGGGCAAAGGCACAGAGCGAAGCCAACCGAATCCTGGCCCAACATCTCACCCCCGATCTGATACGCTACTTCCAGATTGAGCGGTGGGACGGGCGGCTGCCGGTGTTTTCGGGCAGCGAGGCGACCCCACTCATGGACATGACCGAGGTTCTGACCCGGTCGGGGTCGCTGCCGGCTCTGCGCTGAGCAACAGCGCATGGTCGCGGGTTCGCCGCACGCCCCAGGTTGCCAGACGGTGAAAGGTATGGTATAATCCTCCGTGGATTGAGACGAGGGCAAGTTGTTCGTTTCTGGAGGGGCCCATCGTCTAGTGGACCAGGACGTCACCCTCTCAAGGTGAAGATCGCGGGTTCGAATCCCGCTGGGGTCACCAATTGTCATTACCTACGGGGGCGTAGTTCAGTCGGTTAGAACGCCGGCCTGTCAAGCCGGAGGTCGCGGGTTCGAGTCCCGTCGTCCCCGCCACGCGACCAGATGAAAAAGAACCCACCGGTACCCGTTGTACCGGTGGGTTCTTACTGTGCAGAGGATGCCCGAAAGTGACACAAAGGTCAAACAAACCCGTATCCCCGCTGGTTCCAGGAACACCCACCATCCCGCCCGGTCAACTGGTCACGGTGAACCAGCTCCAGGTTCATACGACCCTCGCCGGGCAGGGAGCGCCGGCCATGGTGCTCCTGCATGGGAGCTTTCTGAGCGCATTTTCCTGGCGCGAGGTGCTGGCCCCGCTGGCAACCCACAGAACGGTGCTGGCCTTCGACCGCATCGCATTCGGGCAAACCGCTCGTCCCGCGGTGCGACACCCCTGGGGACATCGCGCCCCCGACAACCCCTACCGCCCGGAAGCCCAGGCCGACCTGACGGTCGCCCTGATGGACCGGTTCGGCCTGGACACGGCGGTCCTGGTTGGCAGCTCGACCGGCGGCACCGTGGCCTTGCTCACGGCACTGCGCCATCCCTCGCGGGTGCGGGCGCTGGTGCTGGTCGGGGCAATGGTCTACAGCGGCTACCCGGTCAGCGAGATACCGCTCTGGGTTCTTCCGCTGCTGCCCAACCGATTGATGTCCCGTGTGGTGGGGTTGGTGTTTCGCCGCGCCTATGCTTCGCTCCTGCGGAGTTTCTGGTATGACCGCGCAAAGATGACGCCAGACGTGCTTGCCACCTACCAGAGCCTGCTCCAGGTGGACCACTGGTCCCAGGGGATATGGGAGCTGATCCGTGCCACACACCGGCTGGGGCTGGACGAGCGCCTGGGAACCATCTCCGTTCCCTCCCTGGTGCTGACAGGCGAGCACGACCGGACCGTGCCAATCGAACAGAGCGTGCGCCTCGCCCGCGAACTTCCCAACGCCCACCTGGTCATCATTCCCGAATGCGGGCACCTGCCTCACGAAGAGCAACCGGAGCGGTTTGTTCACGAAGTAGGCACATTTTTAGCGCGTCTGTCACAAAATGCGCCCCAGCGGTGTTAAAGAAGTAGACTGGTGGGAAGTGGTATGATAACGAAACGATGGGGAACGATAGGTGCAGGTGGGTAGGAGCCAGAACAAGGAACCACGCTGGTGCAGGACCACACGAACTACACGAACCACATGAACCACACGAACCCGGTGGACCATACGGACGAGAGGCTGCTCGAACGGTTGGGTCAGGGCGACCACGCCGCCTTCGAGGCGCTGTTCTTGCGCTACTACCAGCGGGTCTATCGGGTGCTGGTTCACCTGGTGGGCTGCCGGGAACAGGCCGAAGACCTGGCACAGGAAACGTTTCTGGCGCTCTATCATCAGCCGCCCCGCCCCGACACAGGCAGCAGACTGGCGGCCTGGCTCTGCCGGGTAGCGCTGAACCGCGGCTACAACGCCCTGCGCCGCGAGCGCCGCGCCCGGCAGCGGATGGAGCGGATGGAGCGGATGGAACAGCCAGCGCAACTTCCCTCAGCGGAGGAGCCAGCCAGCGAGGTCGTTCGGGCAGAGGAACGGGCGATGGTTCGGGCGACTCTGGCCCACCTGCCCGAACGCCAGAGCGCGATTCTGCTACTGCGCTCGGCCGGATGCTCCTACGCAGAGATTGCCACAGCTCTGCATATCAAGCCTGGCTCGGTCGGGACGCTGCTTGCGCGAGCGGAGCGGGCTTTCCTGGCGATATACCAGCAACAGACAGGGGGAGTGAGCCTTGAGGAGGAAAGGAAGGTCAACGTCCATGACACAGAATCGGTGCGATCAACGTCATCACGATAATGATAATGATAATAATGATGGGAGGCTGCGGGCTTTTCTCGACTGCGAACTTCCCGCGGAAGAGCACGCCTCGCTGGCAGCCCACCTTGCCGAATGCGCCGCGTGTCAGGAGCGCCTGTCTGCCCTGCACCATCAATCGAAGCAGGTAGAAGCTCTCCTGTCGCCACCACCGGTGCTTCCGAACCCATCAGTCGCGTGGAATCGTCTTCGCTTGCAAGCGGTTGCCGGCAGCAGGCCGGCAGAAGTCCGAACCCGGTTGGGGTCTTCTTCGCCATCATCTGCTGCCGCTCTTCACAAGATTCAGAAAAGGAGGCTCTCTATGCCAAACCCAGAAATTCCCTGGTTTCAGCGGTATCGCAGCCTGTTCGTTGGGATCGCAGCGGTGGTCATCGTTCTGGGGTTGCTGGCGCTGCCGCCGGTGCGGGCCGTTGCGGACCAGCTTCTGATGGTCTTCCGGGCGCAGCGCGTGATGTTCGTGCCCGTGAGTTCCGAACGGATGGACCAGCTCGAAAACCTGGACTTCGATGGAACCACGCTCTTTATCGGTGAGCCGGAGGTGCTCCAGGAACCCGCGGAACCGCGTCTCGTTGCCTCGCTGGACGAAGCAGCAGACGCCGTCGGATATCCGCTGCATCAGCCGACCATCTTTCCGACCACCCCGCTCTCAACCGAGCACGTAGTCAATGACCGGGGTTCGTTCCAGTTCCAGGTCAACGTTGACACTTCGCGGGAATTGCTCGCCCTGCTGGATATCCAGGATGTGACCATTCCGGACGAACTGGGCGAACACCCGATAACGGTTGACACCTCCGCCTCGGTCGGCTCTGCCTACTACGGAGAAGACTACCACCTGACGCTGCACCAGGGGCGCACGCCCGATGTCGCCCTGCCCGACGGGGTTGACCTGTCCCAACTCGGCAAGGCAGCTCTGCGGGTGCTGGGGATGACGCCGGAGCAGGCCGAGACGTTGAGCCGCCAGATTGACTGGAGCACGACGCTGATTTTCCCATTCCCGTCGGACATTGACACTATCAGTCAGGTCACGATTGGCGAGACGCAGGGGTTGCTGATGCACAGCGGGGATGACGACGACGACTCTGGGGCACACCAGCAGCAATGGACCCACCTCTACTGGCAAAATGGCGACCGGTTCTACATCCTCCGGGCCACTGGCAGAGAGTTTGGGAATAGGAACCTGATGGAAATAGCCGAATCAGTCCGCTAATTTAATGGCAGCAGGGGTCGGGGGTCGGGGTATCCCGACCCCTCATCCCCGTTCCCTGGTATCAAGACGGAGAGAGGAGAACCAACGATGAGCACGCTGGTCATCGAGACGGAAAGGCTCGTCAAGCGCTATGGGAACAAGACCGCCGTGGCCGACCTGACCCTCCAGGTGCCGCGGGGGGAGGTGTTCGGGTTTCTGGGTCCCAATGGCTCCGGCAAGAGCACCTCGGTCAAGATGCTCCTGGGGTTGGTCAGGCCGTGCAGCGGGAGCGCCCGCATCCTGGGGCAAGCACCGGGCCACCCGCCGACGATGGCCCGCGTCGGGTTCCTTCCAGAGCATTTCCGCTTTCATGAATGGCTCCAGGCCGGAGAACTGCTCGACCTCCACGGGCGGCTCTCTGGGATGGACGCTGCCACGCGCCGCCGCCGTATCCCCGAACTGCTCGAACTGGTGCGCCTGTCGGAACACGCCCGGCGGCCCCTCTCTGGCTTCTCCAAGGGGATGCTCCAGCGCATTGGTCTGGCGCAGGCGTTGTTGAACCATCCCGACCTGGTGTTCCTCGATGAACCCACCTCGGCGCTCGACCCCTTCGGGCGGATGCTGGTGCGCAACATCATTCGGGACCTCAAGCAGCAGGGAACGACGATCTTTCTGAATTCGCACCTGCTCGGAGAAGTCGAAGCCACCTGCGACCGTGTCTCGTTCATCCGCGAAGGGCGGGTGCTGCGAACGCTCGTGCTCAGCGATTTCCACGCGGAGCGACTGACCGTGGAGGTCTGCGTGGATAGCGCTTCGCCCGAACTGCTGGCCGCCCTGGAGGAGTTGGCCGGGTCGGGAGTTGCGCGGGTCCCTCCTGCTCCCACCCCATTCGCATCAACCCCGTTCCATCCTCCCTCCGCCAACGTCACCAGGCTCGAATTGACCCTGCGCGACGAGGCCCTGCTCCCTTCCATTGCAGAGCAAGTGTTGGCGAGGGGGTCCCGCCTCTATGCGCTGGTTCCACGGCCCACCTCCCTCGAACAGCTCTTTCTGGAGGTCGTGGGAACAGAAGATAGCGGACAATAAACCGTATTCGCAGCCCCCTCCCCCTTCCTCCCGGCCCGGAATATGCCACATGGCATAGGCAGACTTGACCAGGTGGCAGACGTCAGTTTCCCCCCGCAAGAGTATACTGAAAGCGTATCATGGTTAAGACCCGGTTGAAGGAACCGGGTCCATTTCGTGATGAGGGTATCCGGTACGCCCTGAAACAGGAAGATCTCCCATGACCGCAACCGCCGAGCCGAAGACCCCACCGCCACCAGCGCGACTGGTTATCGTTGATGACCAGGAACTTGCCAGAGAAGGGTTCCGCCGGATGCTCGAAGGAGTACGCGACCTGGATATCATTGGCGAAGCCACCAGCGGAGCCGAAGCCAGAGAACTTTGCCGCCGGCTCCAACCGGACCTGGCGCTCATTGACATTCGTATGCCCGAAATGAACGGCCTGGAAACCACCCGCGCAGTCAGGCAGGTATCTCCCCAGACCCGCGTCATCATCGTGGCAATGCACGCCCCGGACAGCCAGTTGCAGGCGGCCATCCATGCGGGGGCCGCCGGCTATATCCCAAGAGATACCACCCGCCAGGATTTTCTGGCCGTTGTGCGGGCAGTTTTGCGCCCGCGGTGCCCCCTGGCTCACCAGAGTTTGACGGAGGTCAACCCTACGATGATAACAGAAACCACGCTCTATTGTCAGATACCAATGCACGAACCTGTGCCACCGCTTGCGGTCATCATCCCGGCCTGCAACGAAGCCCCTATATCGAACAGGCGGTTCGATATGCCCGCAAGTTTACCAACATCGTCATCGTGGTAGATGAGGGTTCGAACGACGCCACCGCGGAGATAGCCGAGCGCAACGGAGCCATCGTGGTGCAGGGCGAAGTTGGTCTGGGGCGAACCACCCTCCTGACCGAAGGGCTGCGCAAAGCCCATGAATTCCACCCATCCAGGGTCATTACCATGTTCACCGAAGGCCGAACCCTCGCAGGGCCCATACTCGTGCCGTGAAACCAGCAGGGCAGTAACCAGGTTTGGCATGACGAAGACCATGCATGATTGATACGGATGAGACGAAGACAGGTTGAAGCAAGGAGATAATACGGGGAACGACAATGAATAGACCAAGCACCATACTCATCGTTGACGATGACTTATCCGGACGTGAAACCCTGGAAGCCCTCTTGATGTCGCCCGGCTACCAACTTGCCTTTGCCCACGATGGCCCCTCGGCACTTGAGCAGGCAGGCCAGTTGTTGCCCGACCTGATTCTGCTCGACGTGATGATGCCGGGGATGGATGGCTTCGAGGTGTGCCGGCGGCTGCGCCAGGACCCGCGCCTGGCTGAGGTGCCGATCATTATGGTAACCGCGCTGGATGACCGCGAATCGCGCTTGCAAGGGATACAATCCGGGGCCGACGATTTCATCTCCAAACCCTTCAACCGCGCCGAACTGCGCTCCCGCGTGCAGACCATCCTGCGCCTGAACCGCTACCGCCACCTGCTGACCGAACGCGCCCGCTTCGAATGGGTCGTTGAACATACCGAAGATGGGTACGTCATCGTGGATGAACACGACCGCATCCGCTATGCCAACCCCCAGGCACGGCTCTACCTCAGCCTTCCGCCGCACCCGGCGGAAATCCCTGGAGATGTTTCATTCCTGGCCCACGCCCAGAAACAGTATCACTGCGAGCCGCAGCAGGCATGGGAAACCTGGCTCCAGAATCTCAATGAAGCCCCCCCCAACCCGGACGCGTGCCCCCTGTACTACCTGGTGCGCCCCGAAACCCCCACCACCCCCGTCCTGTGGCTGCGGGTAGACCGGATTGACATGCCCGGCAACGCCTGGAGCAACAGGCTCGTGCGGCTGCGCGACGTCACCGAGAAGATGACCCGCAAGCGCCAGATGTGGACCTTCCATGCCCTGATATCGCACAAGCTCAATACCCCGCTCACAAGCCTGATCAATAGCCTGTACCTTCTGGCCGGAGGAGCCGAAAACCTCTCCCCCGAAGAAGTGCGAGAATTCTCGTCCATTGCGTTTCAGAGCGCTCAGCGCCTTCGCAAACACCTTGAAGATATCCGGGCCTACGTCCGCGCCCCCGACCTGACCCGCTCCGGTGAGGCATGCGATGCCTATTGCTTTGAGCACATGCTCGCCCAGGTGCAAGAAGAACTGGAACTGGAAACCATACACCTGTCTGGGCAAGAACATTTCGGGAGCGTCCATCTGATGCTCTCGAAACAGGCCGTGGAGGTAATGCTCCACCAGATATTGGAGAATGCGAAGAAGTTTCACCCTTCCCAGTCGCCAGCCATAGAGGTGAGCATCACCAGGCGAGCGGATGAGGTGAGTATTGTGATTTCCGATGACGGGATCACCCTCTCGCCAGACCAGTTGGCCGAAGTGGGAACCCCCTACTACCAGGCCGAAAAGCTATTCAGCGGCGAGGTCAAAGGCATGGGGTTGGGATTGGCGATGGTCGCCTCACTGCTCTGGAGCGTGGGTGGGCACTATCACATTGCCAACCGCGACCCCGGACCGGGCCTCACCATCGAGATGGTGGTTCCGTTGATGAAAGCAGTAGAGGGACAATGAGCGATATGATGGAACGAGCAAGCACGATTCTCATTGTGGATGACGAACCATTCGGGCGCGATACGCTAGGTCTTCTACTTGGAACACAGGGCTACCATCTCGCCTTTGCCAGCAATGGCCCCGAAGCGCTGAGCCAGGCGGCACACCTCAGACCCGACCTGATTTTGCTGGATGTGATGATGCCAGGGATGGACGGCTTCGAGGTCTGCCGGCGATTGCGCGAAGATCCTCACTTAGCCGATGTACCGATTATCCTGGTCACCGCGCTCGATGACCAGGCATCGCGCCTGCAAGGGATACAATCCGGGGCCGACGACTTCATCTCCAAGCCCTTCAACCGCATCGAGTTGCGGGCGCGGGTCCGTACCATCCTCCGGCTCAACCGCTACCGCCGATTGATGGAAGAGCACGAGAAGTTTGAACGCCTGTTCAAGCTCTCGCCCGATGGATTGATGATTGTTGCCGAAGATGGCACCATCCTCCTGGCAAACCCGGCCCTGCGCTGGATGGTGGGCAGCGAAGCGCCGCACCAGGACGAAACCTCCGCGCTGGCGGGACTCTCGCTCTGGGACCTGACCGACCCGGACTGCTTAGGCCAGTGGACCATGCACCTGCACCACGCAGCCAGCGACCCGGCCCATGCGGTCAGTGTCGAAACTATCATCGTTCGTCTGGACGGAACCACCTTCCCCGCCGAAGTCACCATCGGCCATATGGCGTGGAATGGTACCCAGGCAGCCCAGGTCAGTGTCCGCGACTGCACCCAGCGCAAGCAGGCCGAAGCGGAAATTCGCCAGTCCAGGGCCGAGTTGGCCCAGGCCTACGATGCCACCCTGATCGGGTGGGTGCAGGCGCTCGACCTGCGAGACAAAGAAACCGAAGGGCACTCCCTCCGGGTGATGGAAATGACCACACGCCTGGCAAAGGCGCTTGGGATACGCGGCGAAGCCCTGGAGCACCTCCGGCGGGGAGCGCTCCTGCATGATATCGGCAAGCTCGCCATCCCCGACCGTATCCTCCTGAAGCCCGGCCCCCTGACGGAGGAGGAGCGGGAACTCATGCGCAAACACCCGGTCTATGCCTACGAATGGCTGCAATCCATCCCCTACCTTCGTCCGGCGCTGGATATCCCCTACTGCCACCACGAGCGGTGGGACGGCAGCGGCTACCCGCGCGGGCTGCGCGGCGAAGCCATCCCCCTTCCAGGGCGTATCTTCGCCGTGGTAGACGTATGGGATGCCCTGCGGTCCGACCGTCCCTACCGCCCGGCCTGGCCCGAAGAAGCCGTGCGCGAATATATCCGTTCGCTGGCCGGGCGACACTTCGACCCCCATATTGTCGAAGTCTTTCTGGCATGCCAGGGCCGGGGGCAAACGCAGGAGCAGGAACCGGAACGAGAACCGGAAAGAGAACTGGAACAGGAAGGACCGGAGCATGAACGAGAAAACCATCGCAGCACCATCCACCGAGGAAATTCAGGCTCAATTGCGCCAATGTCAACATCGGCTGCATTCCGGTGAAAAGCGCTTCCACAACCTGGTCACCAGGCTCGCCGATGGGGTCATCATCGTAGATACCGAGGGCGTGGTCCGCTTTGTCAACCCGGCGGCGGAGACCATGTTCGGCTCCGCCGACAATGTGCAGCCGGGGCACCCGTTCGGTGTACCCATCGTCGTCGGTGAAACCACCGAGATAGACCTGGTCCGCAGCGACCCTTCCCCCCACTCCCCCAACGCCTATCTCTCCCATGGCGTGGGAGAAATGCGTGTGGTGGAGATTGAGTGGGAGGGAAGCCGAGCCTCCCTCATCTCGATACGCGACGTGACCGAGCACAAACAGTCTCAAGAAGCCCTCGAACAGGCCAACGATGCCCTGGAAGTAACCAACGTCAGGCTGGTGCAGGCCGCTCGTTTCAAGGACGATTTCATTGCCAGTATGAGCCACGAACTCCGCACCCCCCTGAACGTCATTCTGGGGTTGGCCGGGGCGCTTCAAGAGGAAACCTATGGACCCCTGACCGAGCACCAGCACCATCTGCTCCAGAACATTGAGCACAACGGGCAGGTACTCCTTGCCATCATCAACGACATCCTGGAATTCGCCCGAATCGAAGCCGGCCAGACCACCCTGGACCTGCACCCCACCTCGATACCGATGGTGTGCCAGACCAGCCTGGGGCAGGTGCGCAAGGATATCCAGGCCAGAGGGCTGACCCTCGCGGAAACGATAGACCCGGACGCGCCCCACGTCCACGCCGACCCGCAACGCCTGAAACAGGTTCTTGTTCACCTGCTCCGCAACGCGATAAAGTTCACCCCATCAGGAGGGCACATCGGCCTGGAAGTCACCAGCGACCGGACCCGCCGCGTGGTCCGGGTGACCGTCTGGGACACGGGAATCGGCATCGCCCCGGAGCTGCAAGAGCGGCTCTTTCAACCTTTGTGCAGCTCGACAGCGGTCACCGCCGCCGCTATGGAGGCACCGGCCTGGGGTTGGCGCTGGTGGCCCGCCTGGTAGAACTGCACGGTGGCACCATCCAGGTCGAAAGCGCAGTCGGCCAGGGGAGCCGCTTCACGCTCTCGCTCCCCTGGCCGGGGACTCCCCCTGAACCCGCTGATTTCACTCCACCCGGTGCGACCGGAAATGGATAGCCTCACTCAGGAGATCCGGCCCGATGTGCTCGCGACCCGCAAGGTCGGCAATGGTACGGGCCAGCTTGAGCACCCGGTGGTAGCCGCGGGCCGAAAGCGAAAAATGGCGCACCGCAGCCTTCATCAAATCCTGCCCGGCCTCATCCAGAACACAATAGGCGCGTATCTCCGACGGCCCCATATCGGCATTCGAGCGCAAACGCTTTCCGCGAAACCGCGCCTGCTGGCGCAGACGAGCTTCGCACACCCGCTGGCGGATAGTCTCCGACGACTCCCCGCCCTGTTCACTGCTCAGCTTCTCAAACTTCACCCGTGGCACATTCACCTGGATATCGAACCGGTCCAGAAGTGGCCCGCTGATACGCTTCTGGTAGCGAGCAATCGCCGACGAACTGCACGTGCAGGCGCGTTCCGGGTCGCCATGGTAACCGCACATACAGGGGTTCTGCGCCGCAACCAGCATAAACGACGCCGGAAACGTGACACTCCCCGATGCCCGGCTCACCGTCACGATGCGGTCTTCCAGGGGTTGGCGCAGGACTTCCAGCTTGGGGCCAAACTCCGGCAGCTCATCCAGGAACAGCACCCCCCGGTGGGCCAGGGTGACCATCCCTGGCCGCACCCGGCTGCCCCCCCGCCACCAACCAACCCTGCCAGCGAGGTCGTGTGGTGCGGAGCGCAGAAGGGGCGCTGGCGAACCAGGGGGGTGTCTCTAGGAAGCTGCCCGCTCACGCTGTAGATTTTGGTCACCTCCAGCGCCTCATCCAGCGTCATCGGCGGCAAGATAGACATGAGCGCCCGCGCCATCATCGTCTTCCCGGCTCCAGGGGTGCCCGTCATCAGCACATTATGCGCCCCGGCGGCGGCTATCTCCAGCGCCCGCTTGACATGCTCCTGCCCACGGACGTCCTGGAAATCCACCGGGTAAGTGACCTCATCATAGTCGAACGCATGCTCCGGCAGATAGGACTGAAGCGGGCGTTCGCCGGTCGCGTGGGCAACCAGGTCGGCCAGCGTCCGCACCGGAACAATGGTCAGGTCTTCGACCAGCGCGGCTTCGGCCGCATCCTCATAGGGGACATACACCGTGTCAATGGCCTGTTCGCGAGCCACCGCGACCATCGGGAGCACCCCATCGGTGTGGCGCAGGGTGCCATCCAGCGAGAGTTCGCCAATAAAAACCGACCGGCTCACATCACCGGCAATCTGCTCCGAAGCCAGCAGCACCCCGACGGCAATCGAGAGGTCGTAGGCCGGGCCCGCCTTGCGTACATCCGCCGGAGCCAGGTTCACCGTGATGCGCCTGGTGGGGAAGGACAGGCCGCTGTTGCGGATAGCCGCACGGACCCGTTCGCGGCTCTCTTGCACGGCGGTGTCTCCCAAACCGACCACGGTAAACGCGGGGATGCCGTTGGCAATATCCACCTCCACCTCAACCAGCATGCCTTCCAACCCATTGATAGCACAGCTCAAGACCTTGGCAAGCATGGTATCTCCTTTGCCCTCGTTGCCCTCGTTGCCCTCGCTTCGCCGTCCCAGTGTACGGTAAAACCGGAAGATGCGCAACCCCCTGTTCAGGCGCTTGTTCCGCAGGTGCCCGGCCATGATATAATCATGAAGAACCATACGGGTCTCTGTAGGGATGAGGGAAGCACCGCAATGCACGAACCAACCGGATGGCAACCGCGCCCCACACAAAAGTGGCTCATACTCCTGCTGGTTTTTGTGGCCGGGCTAGGAGTGGTCACCAACCGTCTGATGACCACTGCGTCAGAAACAACCAGACCAGATGCCCCACCCGAAAGCATCCCCTGGCAAGGGGGAGGGATGCTCGCCCTTGCCTCGTCCGACAAAATCGTCTACATTTCTGGCGAGGTCCACCAGCCGGGCGTCTACACCATGCCCCCCGACGCCCGCGTGCATGACGTCGTCGTCGCGGCCCAGGGGTTGACCGACCACGCCGACCGTGAGCAGATAAACCTGGCGGCCCACATTGAGGATGCTGAGCACATTCACATCCCGCGCCTGGAAGAACCTCCCCCGCTCGTCGTATCCATTGCCGGTGAGGTCCATCGCCCGGACGTCTACCGCATGCCCCCCGGTGCCCGCGTGTATGACGTCGTCGTCGCGGCCCAGGGATTGACCGACCACGCCGATAGCGCCCAGGTGAACCTTGCCGCCCCAGTCGAAGACGCGCAGCACCTCTTCATCCCGCGCTGCGGAGACCCCACCCAACCCGAAGCCCCGGCCCCCATTGCCATCCAGGCTTCGGATACGCCCCCGGCCCCCATCGCCATCCAGGTCTCAGATACGCCCCCGGCCCTGGACCGGGGAATACCCCCGGCCTCCCTCGCCACGGTGGTCAACCTCAACGCGGCCACTGCTGCCGAACTCGAAACACTAGAAGGCATCGGTACCGTCCTGTCAGAGCGTATCATTGACTATCGCACCACCCACGGGGCGTTCGCGTCGGTCGAAGAATTGCAGAACATCCGCGGAATCAGCCCGGCCATGGTAGAAACGCTGCGTCAGTATCTCACGGTAGGCCACGAATGATACTCCAAACCGACACCCTCCTGCACCACCGGTACCGTATCAAGCGGCTCATCTCCCAGAGCGAAATGAGCGCTCTGTACCAGGCCACGGACATCCAGGATAAGAGCGTGGTCGCGGTGAAACAGTCGCTCACCAGCGACCCCCACCTGCGCAAAGCCTTCGGGCGCGAGGCCTTCTTGCTGGCCCGCCTGAAGCACCCGGCGCTCCCCAGAATGCACGCCTACTTCGAAGAAGGCCCGGAACAATTCCTGGTGATGCAGTTCATCCCCGGCGAAGATCTGGGAACCCTGGTCGAGCGCGAGAGCGACAAATTTCGCACGGCCAACGCGATGATCTGGATACTGCGCTGGGCCGACCAACTCCTTGACCTCCTCACCTACCTCCACAACCAGCAAGAACCGGTCATTCACCGGGACATCAAACCGCGGAACCTGAAACTCACCTCGCGGGGGGAAATCAAATTGCTGGATTTCGGCGTCGCCAAGGGAGCCGTAGACCAGACCCGCTTCGCCACCCGGCACAGCGTCCGCGCCTACACCCAGAACTACGCCCCCCTGGAGCAGATTCAAGGCATCGGGACGGAGCCATGCAGCGACCTCTATGCGCTGGCGGCCACGCTCTACCACCTGATGACCGGCCACCCTCCACCAGACGCGCTGACGCGCCTGGCCGCGAGGCTGGAACACAAACCCGACCCGCTCCGCCCCGCAAACGAAATCAACCGGCTCATCCCCCAGGGAGTGGCGGCCGTGCTCCACCAGGCCATGGAGCAAGAACGCGCCCACCGCTTTGCCACCGCCTCGGCTATGCGCACCGCTCTCCGAATGGTCGTCCAAGCGCAGAAACCGGCCAGCAGCGCCGAGACCAGTCGCGAGGATAGCGGCAGCAGCGGCCAGCAGACCATTGTCACCTCCGGCTCTGGCGCATCCGCGCCGACCCTCTCGACTGCCCATATGCCCGAACCACCCGCCAAAGGCCCCGAACAGGTCCACGACGAAGAACCGCCCGCATCACCCCCATCGCTGCCGCCCCATACGACCCTGGTGGTCTGCCAGCAGGGGCACGGACACTTCAAGACCCTGAGCGAAGCCGTGATGCACGCCCCACCCGGAGCACATATCCTCGTGCGCCCCGGCCACTACAAAGAAGGCTTCATCCTCGACCGTCCTGTAGACCTGACCGGCGACGGCCCGGTGGGGGATATCATCATCGAAAGCACCGGCGTCCCGGTCATCCAGATGCAAACCGACTATGCCGTCGTCCGCAACCTCACCCTGCGAGCCGTGGCGGGCGCGGTTGAGCACACCATCTTCGCAGTAGACATCGCGCAAGGGCGGCTCATCCTGGAAGCATGCGACATCTCCTCCTCCACGACCGCCTGTGTTGCCATCCACACCGAAGGGGCTAACCCGGTGCTCTGGCGCTGCACCATCCACGACGGAACGGGAACCGGTATCCTGGTCTACGACCAGGGCCGCGGCATCATCGAAGAGTGCGATATCTCCGGCCACGCCGGCACCGGCATTGGGGTCACACGGCAGGGCAATCCCCTGGTCCGGCGGTGCCGGGTCTTCCAAGGAAAGCAGGATGGCGTTTCCGTGAGCGAAAAGGGCGCTGGCATCCTGGAAGAGTGCGATATCTTCGACAACGGACGGGCCGGCGTGGTTGTCTGCCAGGAAAGCACCCCCATCGTCCGGCGGTGCCGCCTGCACCACCACCCCAACGGATATGGCCTCTACGTGAGCGACGAAGGCCCGGCCATCATCGAAGAGTGCGAGATTTTCGAAAATGCCAGGGCCGGGGTCGGCATCACCCAGGGCGGCAATCCGCTCCTCCGGCGGTGCGCCATCCACCACGAGAAGCAGTGCGGCATCCTGGTCTTCGAACAGGGAGCCGGCACCATCGAAGGGTGCGATATCTCCCACAACGGCGGCGCGGGCATCCGCATCGTGCGTGAGAGCACCCCGGTCATTCGCCAGTGCCACATTCACGATGGCAAGCAAGTCGGCATCCTGGTCGAAGAGCAGGGAGCCGGCACCATCGAAGGAAGTCATATTTCCGCAACGTCAGTTCGGGCATTGAAATCCGGCAGCAGGGAAACCCCACCATCCACCACTGCACCATCCATCGGAACACCCGGTTTGGCATCATGATTCACCAGAACGGGTCGGGCAATGTCGAAGAAAGCGACCTGACGGGCAACGCCGGGGGAGCCTGGTCGGTTGAAGAGGGGTGCTTTGTCCTGGCAAGCGGAAACAGAGAGTAAGCACGATGCCTCTTTCACCCAATGATATTCTTCAGAACCGCTATATCATCGTTGAGTTGATTGGCCGCGGTGGGATGGGAGCAGTCTACAAAGCCATTGACCAGCGCCTTGGCAACACCGTGGCGCTGAAACAAACGACCGTTCGCAGCCCGCACCTGCGCGAGGCGTTCGAAAACGAAGCCTGTTTGCTCGCCAGCCTGCAACACCCGGTGCTGCCGGTGGTCAGCGACCACTTTACTGAAGACGATGAAAAATTCCTGGTCATGCAATATATCCCCGGCGACGACCTGGGAACCATGCTCATGAACGAAACCGAGCGCTTCCCCGTGCCCGATGTGCTGCGCTGGGCCGACCAGTTGCTCGACGCCCTGGACTATCTCCATTCGCAGAAACCGCCCATCATCCACCGCGATATCAAGCCGCGCAACCTGAAGCTGAACCCGCGCAGCGATGTCATTCTGCTCGACTTCGGGTTAGCCAAAGGGTCCCAGATGATCTATACTGCCGACGGGGCCGGGCGGAACGTCCGCATCCTGACCCCGGAATATGCGCCCCTGGAGCAGATTCAGGGCACCGACAGCGACCCCCGCAGCGACCTCTATTCGCTGGCAGCCACGCTCTACCACCTCCTCACCGGCAAAGCCCCCTCCGATGCGCTCACCCGCGCTGCCTCGGTCCTGAGCGAGCAGACCGACCCGCTCCGCCCCTCAAACGAGCTGAACCCCCAGATCCCGCCGGCCATTGCGGTCATTCTCCACCAGGCGATGTCGCACAGCCTGGAGCAGCGCTTCGCCAGTGCCAGAGCCATGCGCACGGCCCTCAAGATGGTCTACGGCTCGAACATGGGGTCGGGGTTGGTCCGAGACAGCAGCCGGCTTTTGCTCGACAGCAGCGGACAAACCACCCTGCCTATCGTTGAGCGCAAGCGGCTGGTTGCCGAAGCGCCCTCTTCGGGGGTGCCCGAACCACGGCTGCCGCTGCCGGTGGTGGTCGTTGCCAAAGAAGGCGGAGGAAACTACCAGACCATTGGGGAGGCCATCGCCAGGGCCGGGCCGGGCACCCGTATCCTGGTTCGTCCGGGGGTCTACCGGGAAAGTCTGGTCATTGACCGGTCCATCGAAATCATCGGTGATGGGCCACGAGAAGATATCTTCATCGAGAGCACGGCCTCGGTCTGCCTGGTGATGCAAACCGAATATGCCCTGGTGCGCGGCCTCACCCTGCGCGGACGGGCCGGCCTGGAACACAAAGCCCACGTCACGGTGGATATCCCGATGGGTCGCCTGGTGCTGGAAGAGTGCGACCTTTCTTCCGATACCCTCGCCTGTATTGCTATCCACGGCTCCAACGCCAACCCGGTCATCTGGCGCTGCCAGATCCACGACAGCAAAGGGGGCGGGGTGCTGGTCTATGACCACGGGCAGGGGATGATCGAAGATTGCGATATCTTTGGCAATGCCGGGGCGGGGGTCGAAATCCGCCAGATTGGCAACCCCATTATCCGTCGCTGCAAAATCCACCACGGCGAGCGTGATGGCGTCTATGTGACCGAAAAGGGGGCCGGGCTGATTGAAGGCTGCGATATCTTCGGCAACGTCCGGGCCGGCGTGAGCATCCACCGCCAGGGCAACCCCTTTGTCCGCCTGTGCCGCATCCACGACCAGGTCAATGGCTATGGCGTCTATGTCTATGACAAGGGCGAAGGAACCCTGGAGGGGTGCAATATCTTCGGCAATTCCAAGGCCGGAGTGGGGATTACGCAGGGGGGCGACCCGTTCATCCGCCGCTGCCGCATCCACCACGAAAAGAATCGCGGGGTCTTCATCTTCGAGCACGGCGAAGGGACTATCGAAAAGTGTTCGATTATGGGCAATTTCGACACGGGCATCAGCATCGGGCAGGGGAGCAACCCCACCATCGCCACTGCCGCATCAATCAGAATGGTTCGCAGGCCATTCGCGTGCTTCCGCGGGGGGGAGGGCGGGTCGAAGCGTGCGACCTGACGGGGAACACGCACGGCGCGTGGGATATCGCCGCGAAGTGTCAGGTCTTGCGCAGCGAAAATACGGAATAGCGAGACAGGGGGGAGAACGCAGCTCCCCACCCTCCCC
>JAAUSY010000249.1 GCA_012032475.1 Chloroflexaceae bacterium | reverse complement strand
CGCCGACCTGCACGCGGGCGAGGCGGTGTGGCGGCGGGACGGTAGCAACGGCACGGCCGCAGGGGCACGGTGGCGGCCTGGTCGTGATTCACACAGAACGCGCCATCCTGGAAAGCGTACCCGAACGGCAGCCACCCGCCGTGCTCAAAACGTTCATCGAGGTGCGTGTGCAACTCGGCAATCACCAGGAGCAGCGGCGCGTCCCCCTGGTGGTTGCGGCTGCCTGGGAGGTAGTTTGCCGCCCTGGTGAGCACCTGCGCTATCTGCTTCGGGCCATCCCATCTCCCTGGACAACCTGCACCTTGTACAGGGTATACCACCGTGGGGGAGCACAGCTAGGTCCCGGCGGTATTCGCGGGGGTCGCAGGTCGTTTCAAGCAATGCGGTCAAGGGTTCATCCATCGGTTTGCTCTATTCTCATACCAATTTGCGTTTTGACGAAGAACACTGGGATGGCAACAGATTGCCCAAAAACGTGGCGAGATATGCTACGCCATAATGCAAATTGGTATCACGTCTGTTCCGTACCTGGGGGCATCGTACCAAATTGAGCCGATATGTACAAGTCATTTAGGGTTGCTATAGCTAATACCAATGTGCATTATGGCGTAGCGTATTCTGTCCTGTTCTATCACCTCGTGACCAAGTTCGAGGACATCGTGAACACCCAACTTACTGCTTTCCAAAGGCCTATATATGCTGTTCACGATGTGGAAAATTTTAGTGACGATGTGATAAAACAGGACACGTATTCCACCGCGGTTCAGCCTGTTCTGTAGCTACCCTCGCACTCTACATCAAAACGCAAATTGGTATAAGGAGACCACCCGTGAGGAAACCATGCTCCGTGCCTATTTCAAAGATTTTGTAGGAGAGTTTCAGCAACATCAAAAGCACCTGGACCAACGCATTGCCGATCTTCGGCAAGCCGATGCCGCAATTGAACCCTTGCACCAGAAGATGCAACGGGCCTATGACCAGGTTATTCAGGACCTGCGCGAGATAGGCGAATCTCGATTGGTGGTGAAAAGAGAGGAAGCCGCATGATTGTCGAGCTAGTCAGAACAATAGATCAGCAACTTGAAGAGGCAAACGTGCTGGAGCAGCAGCGAGTTGAGGTGAAGAACATCCAGGCAACACACGGTGAGTTAGACAAGGTCAGCGGGACTACCAGCAAACTCAAAACCCGTTACCAGATCATCTGCCCGCGTTTTTTCGCGGAAGATATCCAAATTATCCAACAAAGGGCTACCTCGATAATGCAGGAGATAGAAACATTTTGCAGCGACTTTGAGCACAACCGCCGTCAGGTTCCAACCCTGTTAAAAATTGAAAAGGAGCTGCAGAAAACGCTGAAGGACATAGACGCCCGTTGGAAGTGTTATGCTACCGAGCAAATTCGCTCCCATACCAACACGTTAAACCTGGTACGCGCCCTGCCAGAAATAGCCCGACAGGAAGGTGAAATCCACGAACTTCTCAAGCAACTCAGGGGATTCACAGAAAATCTGCCGTCATCTTCTGCAAAGCGCACTGATTTTGATGCCAGGCTCCAGCAACTCAAGGATCGGTTGGCAACGCTGCAAGGTCTTTCACCTGCGGTACAGGAATTTTTGCAGAGGGTCCAGAATGGAAGCGCGACCCTTGGCGACCTTTCCGACGACATCTTATCCTGGTGCCGGCAGGTCGAACCCACTTCGCTGTGGGAAGGGGCACTGGAGGGAGTGATTGCGCTTATTGAGCGCGGCAGCGGGTATAAGGATCGTATTCCAGCGGGGTGCAGAACCGTGGTACTGCGCCCCGCTTGGTACTTCCTGGGGGGCAACCCTCGTAATGCGCTGCCTCCTTTGCTGAGGGGATGGAAGCGCCTGCCTGCGTTTTCCTGTATAATGAGCAGAATAGCAACAGAAAGGAGGCCAACCGATGAACCGCTTCTTCAACACCGCGGGGCCGTGCAACCCGAACGACCACTATATGCTGCCCGCGGCGGCGCGGCTCCCCGAAGTGACCCGTCTGATTGACCAGAAACTCTACTTCGTGCTGCACGCCCCGCGGCAGACGGGCAAGACCACCGCCCTGCTCACCCTGGCGCAGGAACTCACCGCGGAGGGCACCTATACCGCGGTGCTGGTCTCAATGGAGGTGGGGGCCGCCTTCAACGACGATCCAGGCAAGGCAGAAGCCGCCATTCTCAAAGATTGGCGACGAGCGCTCAGTTGGCAGCTTCCCCCTGACCTCCAGCCCCCACCCTGGTCAGGAGCAACCGTCGGGGATGCCCTCCTGGAATGGGCCGCGGCCTCGCCCCGTCCGCTGGTCGTTTTCCTCGATGAGGTTGACGCCCTGCGAGATGAGGCCCTCATCTCGGTGCTGCGGCAGCTCCGTTCTGGCTACACGGGTCGTCCTCGCGCCTTCCCCTGGTCGCTGGCACTCATTGGTCTGCGCGACGTGCGCGATTACAAAGTGGCATCGGGTGGCAGCGACCGCCTGCACACCGCCAGCCCCTTCAACATCAAGGCCGAGTCGCTCACGCTCCGCAACTTCACCGCCGACGAGGTGGCCGCGCTCTACCAGCAGCACACCGACGAGACGGGGCAGGGGTTCACTCCCGACGCGACGGCACGGGCCTTCCATCTCACTCAGGGGCAGCCCTGGCTCGTCAACGCGCTGGCGCGGCAGCTTACCGAGGTACTTGTCCCCGACCCCGCCACACCCATCACGCCCGCCCACGTAGACCAGGCGAAGGAATTGCTCATCCAGCGGCAGGATACCCACCTGGACAGCCTGGCCGAACGGCTGCGCGAGCCGCGGGTGCGCCGCATCATCGAACCCATTCTGGCGGGGTTGACGCTGGAAAACGTCGCTCCCGATGACATTCGCTTCGTGCAAGACCTGGGGTTGTGTCGGATGGACCCGGCGGGTGGCCTGGTGGTTGCCAATCCCATCTACCAGGAGGTCATCCCGCGGGTGCTGGCGAACGCGCCCCAGGCCTCGCTGCCCATCATCGCCCCGACCTGGCTCACGCCCGATGGCAAGCTGGACCCCGCGAAGCTGCTGGAGGCGTTCCTGGCCTTCTGGCGGCAGCACGGGCAACCCCTGCTCAAGAGCACCCACTACCACGAGATAGCCCCCCACCTGGTGCTGATGGCCTTCCTCCATCGGGTGGTCAATGCGGGCGGGACGATTGAGCGCGAGTATGCCATCGGGACGGGGCGGATGGACCTGTGCGTGCGGTATGGCGAGGTGGCGCTGGCGATGGAGTTGAAGGTGTGGCGTGAGGGGGAGACCAACCCCCTCCGTGCGGGGTTAGCGCAGCTTGACGGCTACCTAGCGGGGTTGGGGTTGGACACGGGGTGGCTGGTCATCTTCGACCGCCGCGAGGGGTTGCCCGACATTGCCGAGCGCACGACGACCGAGCCAGCCACGACGCCTGCGGGGAGGAGCGTGGTGGTCGTGTGGGCGTGAGGGAGCCAGCATTGCGGGCATCCCCTCCCGTTTCCCCAGAGGTGTGGTACCATTGCGGGAAAGAAAAGCCCATCCGCATTGCTTGCGAGGCGCGGATGGGGGCATTTCTCGCTACCAAACATTGATGTTTCACCGTTGAGCTATGGTAGCACATCGGTGAGCCTGGGACAAGCCAGGACAAGTGCAGGGGTCTCATCGGCGCATCTGGACCCATCGTTGAACCGACCAGCAGCAGGGCAGAAGAGGGAAGCATATGCGTATTTGTCTGGATCTCACCAGTGGAAGCGGCTGCCGCCACGCCAACCCGAACACAGCCAAACGGTGCCAGCAGTGTGGGCGGCCCCTGCGGAACGTGCTGGAACTGCACGACCCCGGCACCCTGGTGCAGCACTACCGTATTGAGCGCGTTCTCGGGCACGGCGGGTTTGGCGCAGTCTACCAGGCCGAAGACACCCGCCGCGGCAGCTTTGTGGCGCTCAAGGAAACCTTCGACCCTGCCAATATCCGCCGCTTCCAGCGCGAGTTTGACGTCGTGAAAAGTCTGTCCCACCCTAACCTGCCCTACTACTTCGAGGCATTTGAAGACCCCGACGGCGGCAGCGGCTACCTGGCGATGGAGTTCATCCCTGGTCACGACCTGAAGGAGCGGCTCAACCAGCAACCAGGCACGCCCCTGCCCGAACGGGAGGTGCTTGGCTATGCCTACCAGTTGTGTGAGGCGCTGGAGCACCTGCACCGCCAGTCGCCGCCCGTCATTCACCGCGACATCAAGCCCGACAACATCTTGATTACAAAGGACACGCGGGTGCTCAAACTGGTGGACTTTGGCCTGGTCAAGCAGATGGGAGCGGGTCCCACCTCGCAGATTGCGCTCACCCCGCCCTATGCCCCCCCCGAACAGTGGGGCGGCGGCACCGATGAGCGCAGTGATATCTACAGCCTGGGAGCCACGCTCTACCACCTGCTCACGGCGCAGGTGCCGCCAGTGTTCCACCAGCGCACCGAGAAGACCCCCCTCACCCCGCCATGCCACCTCAACCCTGCGCTTTCACCGCGGGTCTCCGAAGCGGTGATGCGGGCGATGGAACTGCGCCGCGAAGACCGCTTTGCCAGCGTGCGTGAGTTTCGCCTGGCAATGCTGGACACGCCGTTCCTGGTTGGGGGCCTGTCCCCCATTCCCGTTGCGACCCCTTCGCGGTCAACCCACCCCCATTCCCCGTTCCCTACCGTGCCCTCCGTGCCCACGGTGCAGGAGCCGCCCGCTCCTCCCCGCTGGTCGCCCTCGTCCCCCCGACCAGGGACAACCACCCCCCCTCCTCCCCCACACGGGAAAGGTCCCGTTCTGGCGCTGTGGTGGGGGTGCTGGTGCTGCTGGTCGCCGTCGCGGGGGGAGCGTTCTGGTGGATGAATGGGGATGGGGATGGTGGGCAGGCAGCAGAATCCTCCCCCGTGTCGCTGGTCGGGGGGGAGGAGCCAACCGATGAGCCCCGCTCCAGCACGAGCACGCTCCCACCGACGGACACGCCCCTGCCGCCCCCACCCACCCCCACGCCCACCCTTGCCCTGCCCGTGCTGATGGGCACCCCCCGTGCCCATGCCTGCGGTTCCCATTGC
>JAAUSY010000248.1 GCA_012032475.1 Chloroflexaceae bacterium | reverse complement strand
CGAACCAATGCCCAGAGCCGCCTGCTCGAAGAAGCCCTGCGCTGCGCCAACCTGAACTACCGGGTCTTCGGGGCATCCGTTTCTATGAGCGCAGGGAGGTGAAAGACCTGCTGGCCTATCTGCGGCTCATCCTCAACCCCGCTGACCGCGTGAGTTTCGAACGGATTGTCAATGTTCCGCCGCGCAAAATCGGCAAGCGCACCGTAGAAACGCTCCAGCAGTGGGCCGAAACCCTCCAGGTTGCTCCCTACCAGGCGCTCCACCTCCTGGCCGAGGGGAGGGAATCGCCCATCGCGCCCGGCCCGCGCAAGGCGCTGCTGCGGTTCCGCGAAATCATCGAGGAACTGACCGCCTCTCGCGACCGCGCCGATTTGCTCGCGCTCTTTGATTGGTTGCTGGATCGGCTCAATATGCGTGACTTTCTGCTCAAGGAGTATGGCGAGGACGATGGCAACGAGCGGTGGAGCAACGTGCAGGAACTCCGCCGGACTGCCGGGGAATACCAGCACCTCCCCGGCCCGGACCAACTCCCTGCCTTCCTCGAAAGCGTTGCCCTCTTTGCCGACCTGGACCAGGCAGGACATGCGGCGGAGGCAGCTACCACCGATGCCGTGATTTGTACTACCCTCCACCAAGCCAAGGGCTTGGAATTCCCCGTGGTGTTCCTGATTGGCCTCGAAGAGGGGCTGCTTCCGCACACGCGCTCGCTGGAACAACCCGACGCGGTTGAGGAAGAACGCCGCCTGCTCTACGTTGGTGCAACCCGCGCCAGGGAGCGGCTCTACCTGCTCCGCGCCTTCCGCCGGGCCACGTATGGGAGTTTTACCATCAGTGAACCTTCGCGCTTTCTGGCCGATATCCCCCCCCACCTGGTTGAGCGGGTGGTGCGGCGCGAACGAGCATCTTTAGTTGCCCATCCCGAAGACCCCTTCAGTCGGTCCCGCCAGGGGCCGGAGACCCCATCCTGGTGGGGACGGGGCCGGGGGTTCTCTAGTGGTGCCCCGCCATCGGCCAGTGCCAGAGTGCCAGAAGCCCGCTTCGGGCCGGGGCAGCGCGTCCGCCACCAGAACTACGGCGAAGGGGTGGTCGTCAGCAGCAAGCTCATTCCGGAGGATGAAGAGGTGGTAGTGAACTTCCACGAGCACGGGCCGAAGCGCATGCTGGCGAGTTTCGGACGTCTCGAAGCCATCGAGTAATGTCAAGTGGTGTCAAGTGATTTCAAGTGATGCCATGGGCAAAACGGTGTTCGGGGGGCCAGCCTTCATCCGCAGCGGGTATGGTAGAAGTCCAAGAGTCAGGATACGATAATGCAGCGCGTGCTTACGGCCCTGGGGGTTTTTCTCGCCCTCCTGGTCATGCTCCAGTGGGGGGTTCCGTCGCTTGGGGTCTCCCCCTATATCCTCCCCACCCCGACTAGGGTGCTGGCACGAATGGCTGACCCGGAGACCCGGCTCCTCCACCACTTCGGCGTCACCGCTGTGGAGGGCATCGGCGGGTTTCTGGGGGGCAGCCTGCTTGGTTTTGTGCTGGCGGTGGTGTTTGTCCACGCCCGCCCGATTGAAGATGCCCTCTACCCGTGGGCGATTGTCTCCCAGACGATTCCCCTGGTGGCGCTTGCGCCGCTGCTGCTGATATGGTTCGGCAATGGGATGCTCCCGCGTATGGCGATGTCGGCGCTCTTTACGTTTTTTCCGGTGCTGGTGAATGCAACCCACGGGATGCGCCAGGCCAACGATGAAACGCTTGATCTGCTGCATTCCTACGCCATCTCGCGCTGGCAGCTTTTCTGGACGCTGCGCCTGCCCAATGGCCTGCCGGCGCTCTTCACCGGGCTGAAAATCGGTTCAACGCTGGCTATCACCGGGGCTATCGTGGGGGAGTTTGCCGGAGCCGCCAGAGGCCTGGGCTACCTCATCACCGTCTCAACCTATCATCTGGAGACTGACCAGACCTTCGCGGCGGTCACGGCGGCCTCGCTCCTGGGGGTGGGGTTGTATGCACTGCTGGTCAGGCTCGAAGGGTGGATGGTGTTCTGGCAGGAGCGGGTCTAAGTTAAGATAGATAAGGTTCGCGACGGGAAATGAGGGGCGAATGACGAGTGGCGATGGTTCCCTTTGAGAGAACGTGAAAGGGGTGAGAGTGATGACGAAGTTCCATGCCTTGACTCTTCTGGTTGGTCTGCTGGTTCTGGGCATGGTGGTATCGGGCGGGTGCGGTTTGCCCCCGGACACGCCACCGCCCGATGGCCCCGCCGGTGAAGCCGCCGATGGTGCTCCGGAAGTTCGGGATGTTTCCATGCGGCTCCAGTGGTTTCCACAGTATCAGTTTGCCGGCTACCTGGTGGCAAAGGTCCGGGGATATTATGACGAAGCGGGGCTGAAGGTTTCGATCTTCCCTGGCAGCCCCGATTTTGTCCCGCTCCCCCTGGTGGTCAGCGGCTCCGATACGTTTGGGAGCACCGGGGCGGACACGATTCTTCTGGCGCGGCAGAAGGGTATCGAGGTGGTTGCCCTGGCAACGATTTTCCAGACCAGCCCGGTCGGGTTCATGGTCCACCGCGGTTCGGGCATTGAGCAACCGCAGGACTTCGTGGGACGAACGGTGGGCGTATTCTATGGGGATAATGTGGAGACGGAATATCGGGCGCTGCTCTCGGCCACCGGGGTTGACCGGGCAGCACTCAACGAGGTGCCCGCCCAGTTCAACATGGAGCCGTTCTTGAGCCGCCGCGTGGATGTCTGGCCGGTCTATATGACGGACCAGCCGGACCTGGCCCGCCGGAGCGGGGCCGAAGTTGACCTCATCGTGGCCCGTGACTACGGGGTGGTGCTGATGGGGGATGTGTTGTTTGCCAGCGAAGCGTTTGTCCGCGAGCACCCTGCCGCCGCGCAGGCATTTGTGAGCGCGACCCTCCGCGGGTGGGAATATGCCGTGACGTATCAGAACGAGGCGGTTTCCCTCATCGCCGAGTATGACCCGCAGCTTTCGCTGGAACATCTTAAGTTTGAGGCGACCGAGACGATCAATCTGGTGCGGTATGGAGCCGGGGAACGGTGCCTGGGTTGGAGTGACCGCGAGACCTGGGAGGCCGAGCAACAACAGCTCCTCGACCTGGGCTTGCTGGAGGCACCGGTTGCTTTTGATGTGGCGGTAGACAACCGGTTTGTAGCGGAATACCATCGCCGTCAGGGGAAGACCTGCGGGGAACCTGAGTCCCCTGAGTGACGTTGCGCTGCTCCCGATTCGCCACATGCCCCGGTCTAGGGGCAGCACACGCGAATGTCAATGATGCGCTCGACCAGTGGCTCAAGCGCTTCCCGTATCTGCTGACAAACGGTGTAGCTACCAAAAACAAAAGCGCTTCTTTCGGATAGTATACCACTTTCGCAAACCCCCCGGCGCTATGCCGCCGGGTTGCCCCGCTCCACGCTCACCCTGGTTCCCGGAGCTATCCCCCAGGCGCGGCTGCGTTCCCGTTGCACTGAGCAATCTCCAACCGCCCGGTGCCGCCTATCAAGGCCACGGCCTCGCCGGGGGCAACGTCGGCGTAGGTGGTGCGGACCGGCAGGCAAAGGGGAAGGTGGGGGGCAGTGGGGGAGCCAGCTTCTCCCACCGTAACGCGCAAACCCGACGGAAACGGGTGGTCCGAAGGGGGAGTGAGGCGTTCCAGGTGGTCCCGGGTCAGGCTGGTCACTCCATTGCCAAAGTGGTCCACGAAGAGCACCCGACCGCACAGCCGTTCCGGGCCTTCCCACGCTGGCTCCTCAAGCGGCAGCATGGTGAGGTTCGTGAGCGGGGTGCCCAGGCGCTCCGACGCGACCCCGCACGCCAGGTGGGCCGCGACCGGCGCGAAGATATCGCGTCCGTGAAACGTCGCACTGATCTGGGGTAGCCAGAATGATGGTTCGTTCAGTTCCACCGCTCGAATCTCGTCGGGAGACCAGCAGTGCCGGGCCGCTCGCCACACCAGGCTCAACACGCCATTGTCGGGGCCGACATAGCAGGCGGAGGGGGTTATCAGCGCCAAGGGACGACGGTTTGTGCCCACGCCGGGGTCAACGACGACCAGGTGGACCGTCCCTGGGGGGAAGAAGGGGGACGCGCTTTCCAGCACCAGGGCTGCGGCGGTGATATTCTGAGGGGGTATCTCGTGGGTGATGTCAATGCACTGCCCATCGGGGCAGATGCTGAGCATCACCCCCTTCATGATGCCCACGTAGCCATCGCGGGTGCCGAAGTCGGTGGTCAGGGTGATAATCGGTCGCATACGCTCGCTCACGTGCTCTCTCGCTCCCTCGCTACGATGCTTCAGGGGAAGGGAATCGGGGGTGGGCAGGGAGGTTTCACCGGGGGCGGGGGCGGGACCGGCTCGGCTGGAAGGACCGGTAGCTGAATAGTTGGGGGTGGCGGGATGGGGGGAATGGAAGGTTCGATGGTTGGTACGATGTCAATGCCGATGACCGAGGGGATAGCCGCTGGCGAACACACGTCCAGCATGACCGTATCCCCGGTCCGGATGAGGGCACCGGCGGGAGGGGCGGTGCTCACCACGGTGGATACCTCGCACTGGCCGGTCCAGGGGTTGGCCGTGCCGGCTAGGTGCATCTCAGCGAGTTTGCCCATGGCAACCTCTATCTGAAGCCCGACCAGGTTGGGCATCACGGTTTCGCCTCCTTCCTCGGTTGCGGAAGTGGGGCTGGAAGGGGGCGGGGGCGGCGGGGGCAGCCGGGGTGCGTGCCTATGAGGTGGCGGAGCCAGGGCAGACGGCAGCGCCACAGACACAGCCTGCTGCGGGGAATGGCGGGCAGTATGTGATTGGTGTGACTTCGTGCCGACGGGGATTGCGCATACCTTTATGGCGGCGGAGGCGCTGAAGAAGGGGGCGGCGGCGCTGGGCTATACGATGAAGGTGGAAACGCAGGGTCGGTCGGCGCGAAAAATGTGCTGACGGATGAGGATATTGTGCGGGCGGATGCGGTGGTGATTGCTGCTGACACGCATGTGGATACGGCGCGGTTTGCGGGCAAGCCGATTTATCAGACGGGGACGAAGGAGGCGCTGCACGATGGCAAGGCGGTGATTAATAAGGCGCTGGCGCAG
>JAAUSY010000247.1 GCA_012032475.1 Chloroflexaceae bacterium | reverse complement strand
CTGGACGCGCAGCTTCATCACGTCCCCTGGAAACCGGCGGGAGTCTTCGACGCAACAGACCCCGCGCTCTTTGACAAGCGCCAGCTTTCTGCCAGGTCCCATGGCGTCTGCGCCTGGTGGTGCTGATCATCCTGCTGATGCTGGCCTTCGATATCGTCGGGCGGGGGCAGGCCACGCTGGCCGGCACCGTCGCCTCCATGCAGAATCGTCACAGCATTGACCTCGAGCCGGCCCAACCGGCGCTCCTGTTGGCCCGGTCCGACCCTGGTGACCGGGTGCTCTACCTGGACGAGCTACACCGCGACTTCTACTTGCTCCACAGCGGGATGCAGCGCGGCGCGGTCTATTACCCGGCTCTGGAGGGCACTGCCGAAGAAGCCGTGTGGATGCAGCGTCCGGACCTGCGCTTTGCGGTGGTCTGGGACCCGGTCGAGTCCCTGGCGCTCGACCAGGATATCCTGAGCCGCGGGCTAGTGAACGGTCAGGGGCAGATTGCCGCTGCGGCGGTTGCTTGGCTGCGCCTGGAAACGGCTGCCCCACCCGATGTGGGGACGCTTCGCATTTTCGTTCACAATGCGGGCCGCGCTGGCCGCATCGAAGTCACCCCGGTTGACGAGGCGGGGAACCTGCTCCAGGCAGACCGCACCGGCGCGGAGGTGGTCGGGTCGTGGAGCGGGTGGGTGTCGCTTGAGCTTGCCCAGACCACCAGCGCTCGGGTCTGGAATCTCACCTTCCCGCAGGCTGAGGCGCTGTTCGTCGGGGGGATAACCTTTGGCGAGACGGGACACCAGTGGCCCTGGGAACAGCGGGCCCGGCTGACCCTGGTGACGCAGCAGGGAACGCAGCGGTGTGCCCAGACCGTCTCCTTCGATGTGGCCCGGCTGGTTCCGCCACCGCTGGATACCCGACCCCTGCGGGTGCTGGACGACCGGGGGGCATCGGTGCTGGTACACGTCGGACCCTCTGACAGATGACGAGTGATAAGTTGAGTGACAGGTGACGAGCCATTCCAGAGAGGAGCAGGACATAACCATGCGTATTCACTATCTCCAGCATGTTCCCTTTGAGGGCCTTGCCCGTATTGACGATTGGTGCCGTTCCCGCGGCTTTGCTGTGACTGGCACCAGGCTCTATGCGGGTGACCCCCTCCCTTCGGTCGCAGCGATAGACTGGCTCATCGTGATGGGCGGGCCGATGGGGGCGAACGATGATGACCGCTACCTATGGCTTGCCGACGAAAAGCGGGTTATTGACCAGGCCATTCGGCAGGGCCGGGTCGTTCTGGGCATCTGCCTGGGAGCACAGCTTATTGCCCAGGTGCTTGGGGCGCGGGTCTTCCCCAACCCGCACAAAGAAATTGGTTGGTTTCCCATTGAGTTGACCGCCGAAGGTCAGCAATCGCCGCTCTTTGGCTTCCTGCCGCGGCAGTTCCCCGTCTTTCAGTGGCATGGAGATACGTTCGACCTGCCGCACGGGGCGGTCCACCTGGCCTCCAGCGAGGCCTGCCACCACCAGGCCTTTGCCTATGACCACCGCGTGGTTGGCCTGCAATTTCACCTGGAGGTGACCGCGGAAAGCGTCCAGGCGCTCATCCACCATTGCGCGGATGAACTAGGCGGCCCGGTCCCCGGCCCCTTCGTTCAGCGCCCGGACGAGATGGTGCAGCGCCAGAGCGAGTTTGCCTTTGTGAACGGTGCAATGGACGAGCTATTGAATCGGATGGCCCGCCTTACCGTGCCCGACGGTCTTTCAGCATAGCGCAGGCATCGGAGGTGATTGGACGGGGGAAAAAAGGGACGGGCGGGGGCAGATAGTGGTGGGCAAGCTGTGCTATAATAGCACGATATATCCAATATCCATTATCCATAGGATTGACTGGATTGAAGATTGAGGATTGAGGGTAGTGGATTGAGGTTCAGGTCAGAACGATGGAGAAAGGCAACCTGAGATGCTCACACGACGGATTATTCCCTGCCTGGATGTGAAGGCCGGGCGGGTCGTCAAAGGCGTTTCCTTCGTCAACCACCGCGACGCAGGCAACCCGGTCGAGCTTGCGGCTATCTACAACCAGGAGGGGGCTGACGAACTGGTGTTTTATGACATCACTGCGAGCAGCGATGAGCGGCAGATCATGGTTGACGTGGTCGAACAGACGGCCCGCCAGGTCTTTATCCCGCTCACGGTCGGGGGAGGCATCCGAACCACTGATGATATGTACCGCATGCTCCGTGCGGGCGCGGACAAGGTATCCATCAATACGGCTGCGGTCATGAACCCCCAGATGATTGAAGATGGAGCGCGGCGCTTCGGCAGCCAGTGTATCGTCCTTTCGATAGATGCCCGTCGCGTCCCGACGGGTGCAGACGAACACGACCAGGCTTCCCCTCCGCAGTGGAGGGTCTTCACGCACACCGGAGCCAACCCACGGCCCACCGGCCTGGACGCGGTCGAATGGGCCAGGCGCGGGGTCGAACTGGGCGCGGGGGAAATCGTGCTCAACAGCATGGATGCCGACGGTCAGCAAACTGGCTACGACCTGGAGTTGCTGCGAACCATCAGCGATGTGGTGGAAGTTCCGGTCATTGCGTCGGGCGGGGTCGGCTCACCCGATGATATGTATCGGGGGTTGATTGATGGTCACGCTGATGCAGTGCTGGCTGCGTCTATTTTCCACTTCCGGACGTACACTATCCCGCAGGTGAAGGCCTATCTTGCGGAGCGGGGGGTCCCGGTGCGCCGGGTGGAGGGAGCGACGGCCTAGCGAGGGAACTGGAGCCGTCGCAGCGCATGCCCGTTCTTCTCCACCGCCTCCGAGGAGGGAGCCGAAAGGTTATCGGTGGTTCCCCTCCGCACGGGGGGAGGAGCCGAAGCCTGCCCTGCCTCTCTCGATTGGAGGACCTCGGCCGGTCCACTGGCCTGCTCCGGTGCGGGGGCCGGCGCGGTGAGGGGTCCCGTCCGCAGTTTGCGCAACTGGATGAGCGACTCGACCGCTGCTTCATGAACCGCGGAGTCGCTATCGGCCCCGGCCTCGGTCAGGGCTTCCATCACCTCCCCCGTCAGTGCTGACTTGCCCATATGACCCAGGGCGATGGCCGCGGCTTCTCGAACATAGGGGTCGCTGTCCTTCAAGAGCCAGATGAGCCGTTCGATAATGGGAGGAATGCTTGCCATCTCGCCAAGCTCAATGAGCAGCATCGCTGCTGCCGAACGCACGAAGCAGTCTCCATCGGAAAGGTGCTGCACCAGCAATTCCAGCACCTCCGGAGAGCCGATGCGTTCCCGAAGGCCACCGAGTGCCCGTGCTGCGACCCGCCGGGTCTTCATATCGCAATCATGGAGCGACACATGCACCAGCGCTTTGACCAGTTGCACCGGTGGGGTGTGCGCAAAGTCGCCCAGCCGGCGGCTGCCGCCGAACGCACCTCCGCCGAACTGTCTTTCAACCCCTCGCTGAGCAGAATCAGTTCCGCTGGGGTGAAGTTCCCGTGGCTGCGTTTCAAATGGGTAATAGCCTCAAGACGCAGCTTCCAGCCGGGGTCTTCCAGCAGGTGCCGAATGCGGACAAATGACGATGGGCCGAGCAACGCCAGTTCCTTCATGAGCGTGTGGCGCAACCAGTCTTCGCGGGTGCTGTTGAGCCGCTGGCGAACCATGTGGGTGACATTCAGGGCAACCATCAGTTGCTCAACCGTGGCACACAGTTCGGGGCTGGAGGGAAGTTCGCGCTCAAGTACCCGCCCCCCCTGGAAACGCAGCCGGGTGGCGTGGCGAACGATATAGTCGGCCCCGCTGCCCTGGGCCATATTCGCCAGCACCAGCACGGCATTGACCGGCTCGCGCTGGAACGCCTCAAGAAACGGCTCCAGGGTTCGCAGGGCCAGGTACCCAAAGACCGTCCGCGCCCCGCTGAGTTGGATATCCTGCCACGGGCTTCGGGCAAAGGTGTTGAGCCGCTCAACAATCTGGTTGTACCATGTTTCCTGGTCAAACATTGGTCACCTGAAGACTAACGCGCTCCAACGACAGACCCTCGTATGAAGAGGAGAGAAGACCATCGTCCCTCCTTGCCAAAGGGTGTATATCATTTTATCATAGCGGAGTCCATTTGTATAGATGCATGTCCTACCGGGGCATGGTACTTTTGGACTATCTTATCCGGACGGGATCTGGAAGAGAGCAGGAAGGAAGCAGGAAGGAAGCATGGAAGGAAAAACATCACGAGACCGGACCAAACGCCAGATTATCGGAAAACGGTTGGGACTTGAGCCGTACTACGTCATTGCGGAAAACACCGACACCCGGCTGCGCATCCACTCGCGACCGGATGCCAACGTGAAAACCGGACGGCTCTTTATGGGGGTCGGGGCAGTCCTGGTGCTGTTCTCGATGGCGCTCTTTTGCGTTGGCCTGAGCAGCTACGTCGAGGGGATGAGGTCCATTGGTCCGTTTGCCCTGAGTGCGCTGGTTTCAGCTCCCTGCGGCATTGTCGGGTTTCTGGGGCTTCTCGGCGGCATGGCTATCGGCAGAACCGTCAACACCATTACCATCAATATGGAAACCCGCACAGTGGCCTATACCCAGCAGTCTAAGACCCCCATCCATTCGAAGCAGGCGAAGAATGAACGCAAGCAAATCCTGGATTTTGCCGATATCACCGCGCTGCGTTACACGTCGCTGTCCTATAAGCCAGCCTTCTTTCTGAGCCGCCCGCACCAGATTGTGGTGCTGGAGTTTCTCACCCGCGATGGGACGACGTGGACGATTGACAGCGCGGTCAGTGTGGCATCGCTTGAGCCGCTGGCAACGGCGTTTTCGTCTGTCCTGGGGGTTGAAGTACAGCCCATTGAGACTGATAATGGATCAGGCACAGGTGAATAGGCTGACCCTGAGCCACAGTTACCAAAACCATCGCGAAATCTTGCATTCTCCATCAGAATGGGAGCAATGCCGACTGCTGATAGCGTTGATGTTTCCCCGCCGCGGGCGGTGATGACCTGCGCCCGATGGACCCGTAGCGGGTATCTGGGCGGGCGGTTGCACTGCGGGCAACGCGGAAGAAGGGAATACGCTTGATGGCGACGACCCAACAACGCTTTGATAGCGGCGGTA
>JAAUSY010000246.1 GCA_012032475.1 Chloroflexaceae bacterium | reverse complement strand
ATGATGGCGAAGCGAACCGTCTCTACCGCAATGATGGGGGGAGTCTGCAACCGACCGCGGTGTGGTCTTCGGAAGAAACCGACGATACGACCAGCATCGCTGGGGCGATATTGACAACGATGGCAGCCCCGATCTGCTCGCGGGGAACGATACATCCTTGAGCAAGCTCTACCACAATAACAACGGCACCCTGGCTGAGCAAGGCACCGCCTGGAACACCATGGAGGGCAATTTGACCACCAGTGTGGCCTGGGGCGATATTGACAATGATGGGGACCTCGACCTCGTCATTGGCAACGACGGTCAACCCAACCACCTCTACCTCAACGATGCGCTGGGCCTGCGCCATCGGGCATCCTGGACTGCGGCAGATGAGCATGACACCAGCAGTGTGGCGTGGGGCGATGTGGACGGTGACGGGGACCTGGACCTTGCCGTGGGCAATGGGCGAAAGATTCCAGGGTACCCAGGGCAAGCCAATGCGCTCTATCGCAACGATAACGGGACCCTCACGACCGGTGCGGTGTGGTCTTCGGAAGAAACCGACGATACGACCAGCATCGCCTGGGGCGACATGGATGGCGACGGGGACCTTGACCTTGCCGCAGGGAATGATGGCGAACCCAACCGCCTCTACCGCAACGACGACGGTACCCTGACGACCGGTGCGGTCTGGTCATCACTTGAGGACGAGCAAACCACGAGCGTGGCGTGGGGCGATGTAGACGGCGATGGCGACCTCGACCTGGTCGTCGGCAACGACGACGAACCGAACCGCCTCTACCGCAACCAGGGGGGAACGCTCACCCCCGGAGCCGTCTGGGGAACTGCCGAGAGTGATGATACGACCAGCGTGGCGTGGGGCGATGTGGACGGCGATGGTGACCTCGACCTGGTCGTCGGCAACGAATATGCGCCTAACCGGCTCTACCGCAACCACCGGGGGACGCTCCAGACCACGGCAGCGTGGTCATCATCCGAAATTGACCACACCACCAGTGTCGCCCTTGGTGACTATGATGGTGACGGCGACCTCGACCTCGCTGTGGGCAACGACTATCAACCCAACCGGCTCTACCGCAACGACCACGGGACCTTCACCAGCAACGGGGTCTGGCGTTCGCTCGAAGCCGAACGAACCAGCGGCGTGGCGTGGGGCGATGTGGACGGCGATGGCGACCTCGACCTCGCCGCGGGTGACTATGGCGGGACCACCAAGCTCTACCAGAATGATCAGGGCACCCTGACCGCTGGGGCCGCCTGGGGGTCGGAGGAGAAAAATGCGACTACCGCGGTGGCCTGGGGCGATGTGGATAACGATGGTGACCTCGACCTCGCTACGGTGGCGGGAAAAAGTGCTGTGGGGGGAGAGTGGATAGCAGACTATCTCTACCTTAACCGTCGGGATGCCCGCGCCAGCACCGCCCCCATCCCGACCATCCACATCACGCAGCCGGTGCCTCCTGGCGGAGTCAGCTTCTATGCCTCGGCGCATATCTGGGAAGCAGCGACCATTGCGTTTGACTACACCCTCACGCACCGCGACTCGCTTCCGGTGCGGCAGGTGCTTGGTTTCTACTCCCTCGACGGCGGTGACAACTGGCAACCAGCCATTCCCTCTCCGCAGACTCCAACCACCAACCTGGCCTCTTCGCCTGGCGGCACGAAGCATACCTATATCTGGGAGGTGTTTGAAAGTGGGGTGATGGGGCAGAGCGACGATGTCGTATTTCGTCTGCAAGCCATCCCCGCTGTCACATCCCCTGCTCATCACCATCACCTGGCTGGCCCCTACCGGCACGGCTCCTTTGCCACCACAACTTATCCGTTCCGGGTGCGGGGGACCCAGGTCCGCGTGATGCAACAGGGAAGCCCGGTTGCTCAAGCTCTGGTCTACCACCTGCCAGCAGGACAGGTGCGTGGCGCACAACCCATTGCGGTCGGTAGTAGCAGTGGGAATGAGACGGGCCAATCGGAACCCTTCCATACCAACGCCCATGGCTATCTGGAAGGGCGTAGCAATCTCCAGGTGGGCGACCGGCTGGTGGCTCTGCGACCAATCCAGTCAACCGATACGTACACGCTCTATCATACCAGCGCTGCCCCGGATCCGCAGGGGTTGGATTTCTACCCCATCGAAACACCGGGCGTCCAGGTCTTGAACGTCTCGCCGGACCACCCGTTTTTGCTCTTCAACCTGAATGTCTCACTGGAATGGGATTCCCACCGCGATGAAGCCTTCCTTTCGCGCTTGCGCTACGACCTGTCCCGTACCTCGGAACTGCTCTTCGACTGGACCAACGGACAGGTTGCCCTGGGGCAGTTGCAGGTTTATCAGGACCATGATTACTGGGATGAAGCGCATATCCGTGTCTATGCCACCAATCGCCTGCGTCCCAACGCGGAACAGGGAGGGATTGTCGAAGAAAAGACAACGGACCCGGATCGGACCACTCTCTCCTACGAACCGGGGCAGGTGCGGATGGGGTCCATCTGGAATCGCTTTGGCGAAGCCACCGGTAATCTGAGTGAAGACTGGCCGCGGACTCTGGCGCACGAACTGGGGCATTATTGCCTCTTCCTGGATGACAACTATCTCGGGCTGAATGAGGACGGGGTGCTGGTGCCGGTGGATACCTGCCCCGGAGCCATGAGCGATCCTTACCGCGACGATTACAGTGAATTTGTGGCTCCCTCGCAGTGGCTCCCTGCCTGCCAGCAAACGCTCTCTCACCATCTGACAGGACGCTCCGACTGGGCGACAATAAGGACCTTTTATCCCATGCTCAGTGCCCAGCCGCTCAATGAGGGCCCAAGCGGTCTTCCTCTGGATATCACCGATATCTCGTTTGTGCTCCCCCTGACCCCCTCCGAGGTCCTGGAGGTCCCTATTTTCTACCTCAACTACCAGGGTGGGCGGCTCCAGCCGGGACCCGATGCTCGGGCACTGCTCTTCCAACACGATGAAACGATACCAGGGGACTATCCCTGGGTGCTCGACCTAGGACGCCCACGGCTCGATCAGGTCGAAGCGCATGGCGCACGCCCTGGCGACCGCCTCTGTGTCTATGAACCCGGTGAACGGCGGGTCGGGTGCGAAGTCATCACAGCAGGTGATGACCAGATCGAGGTCTTTGCCACTGACTGGCAACCAGAAATCGTGGTGTCTCCGGTGACCTCACACACCATCAATCTGGAAGTCTCCCAGGTATCGGGGGAACACGAACAACCAGTATATGCCCGTATCTACCCCGAACAGGATCCGTCTCGCACCATGGTCCTGTCCCGCACCTCTGAAGGGTCTTATACGGGCACCTTTCAACTAGATGAACCAGCCATCCAGGGGTATGTGCAGGTCTGGGCAGAAACGCCTGAAGATACCTCACCCCGTGAAAGTATCACCGACTACTCGATGGGGGGGAACCCTGGGCATCGCAAGTCGCGGAGCGGGCATCGCAAGTCGCGGAGCGGGCATCGCAAGTCGCGGAGCGGGCATCGCAAGTCGCGCTCGGCACCGGCGGTCTCCTCAGATGGGCAGGTCATCATTTATGGCGATACGCTTGAGTTTGAGACGGGCGAATTTTATACCCTCCAGGCCGCCACCCGGCTCCGGTCTATCCCCCCCTGGGTGACACCGGTCGGGCAGGCTTACTGGCTCTCTGCTTCGGCCAATGCTCCCGATTTGCGCCAGACATCCATTAGTTTTGGCTATCTGGGCAATGAAGTACCGACCGGTGAAGAACACTGGTTGCGGGTGTATTTCTGGGATGAAGCACAGCAAGCGTGGCGCAATCTCCCCACTTCGCTGGATACCTACCAGAACATTGCTTCGGCTCCCACCCAGGGGGCCGGGCTATATGCGCTGATGTCAAGCATCGAATTGCCGATGAAGAGTGCCGGATGGAACCTTTTTGCCTACCCGGTGCAGGCAAGTCGTCCGGTCCAGGAAGCGCTCCAATCCATTGACGGGCACTATACGACCGTCTATGCCTATGAGGCCGGGGCAACCGAACCGTGGAGCGTCTACGATGCAGGAGCGCCGGAGTGGGTTAATACGCTGGACCGGCTATCGTTTGGCAACGGATACTGGCTCTTTGTTACGCAACCGGTGACGGTTTCGCTGAAGGGGGCCACAGAGGACCCTGAGAACACTGAGAACATCTCCCATCTGGTTAGCACCCTGCCCAACCCTCCTGCAACCTACTATGGCCTGTTGGAACCATCAGCGGTCTTCCAGCCAGTTGCCGGGATGCAGGTCACGGCAACCATCAGTGGGACGGTTTGTGGAGAGAACAAGGTCCGGTTCGTCAATGGTCAACCAGCCATGCTGGTCCATGTCCTTGCCGAGTGGTTGGGGGGCAATAAGGGATGTGGGACGACAGGCAGCCCGGTCAGGTTCACGGTGGGGTCTTTCCAGTTCCCGGAGACCTATGCCTGGGACAACACCAGATTACACCATCTCTCTGGTCATCGGGTGTACTTGCCGCTCCTGGAGCGGTGATACCAATGTGCGTTATGGCACAGCGTCATCCACCACGGTTCTGCCTGTTCTGGAGCCATCCTCGCGCTCTCCAGCAAAACCGCACATGGGTATCACCGGGAACCCGTTCTGGCCTGGAGGTCGTGCGGCGATCTCTACCTCCGTGGGATATCCCTCCTGCGCCATCCAATCTGCCGGGTCGCCCCGATAGGTCTGGTCCACCCGGATTTTGCGGAACACGATCATGCATGGTCTGGACAAGGGGTAGACACGGGGCCAGCATGGTGGTATTATCAAAACTAACAGACATTAGTTTTGATAACATAACAATGAAACGAGGGAAAAATGGTCCTCATCACCACCGCACCACCGCACGCACTTGCGTCACCACAGGACGGGTACAACGTTGAGCTATGCATAGCTGCCTGGCTGGACAGCAAAGACACCCTTTCTGGTAGCACAAAACCCGAACGGCATATGCGAACACGATAGCTGATTTTCGGGGTGCGCTCCATCAGGTCGGGCTTGACCTGGATAGCCCCCCGACCTCGTTGGGCTGGCAGCGCAACGTTGGGCAAGAGCAGCAAGCGAGGCAAGGCGTGGCAACTGCAACGATGAATCACCGCCTGGCG
>JAAUSY010000066.1 GCA_012032475.1 Chloroflexaceae bacterium | reverse complement strand
AGCAAGAGCTTGTCAATGAGCGCTTTGGTCTCGTCTGAGATGATACGAAACTGGGGGTCTTCGACGAATTGGCGACCACAGGCCTTACATGCAAATTTTTGTTTCCCAGTATGAATGGATCCATTTTGACCACCCGTTCGGAGTGGCAGGAGGGACAACGCGGCATGAGTCTTTCTCTTTCCAGGACGGAACATGGTACACTTGCTGCCCATTCTATCACTACCGTTCAAGGACTACCCAGCAGGTTATCACGTGCGCCCATGTCGTGGCAGATGCCCTCAATATCCCGCGAAACACGGTAGAAAAGCCTTCTGCAACAGTAGCATTGGACTTTCCCCTGCTGGCGCAGCATCCATCCTGCTCGGCTTGTGTCCTCCACTGGAATGCCGATGTTGACATTGCGGTGCTTGAGTTGTCCCTCCAACCTCCGCAGGATAGCTATCCAGCACCTCTAAAAATTATGGGTAGTCTATGGGAACATACCTTTGGGGCATATGGGTTTCCAAAGAGGTTTGATGAGGGGGTATGGGCAAAAGGTGAGATACTGGGTCCTGCTGACAATGGGTGGGTTCAAATCAATGATACCCAGCAGCATGGTTACTTTGTTAGACAGGGTTTCAGCGGTACGCCAGTCTGGGATACTCAGCTCAACGGTGTCGTGGGGATGGTGGTTGCCGCCGATGAATCGGCGCAGGTCGCCTATATGCTTCCCGCCACGCTCATGGTAGCAACGTTCCCCTCAATTGTCGTGAAATCGGATGGCCCCCAGGGTGATTTCCACGGTTCTGTGCCGTTCAGTTACTACGAAAGAGAACCGATCAACCAGACAAACCTCACCCACGACCTTCAGTCCCTTGCGGGTCTGATAGGGCCGTCGCAGGCTCCACACGGGCGCCCGCCGCCGCAGGGAGGCAGTGCCGGTCAATCTATCGTGATACTGGCTGCGCGTAATCATCCTGACAGCGCCCACTATGTGGCGGTGGTCCGCGAGTTTGTGGCCCGGCACGGAGCTTCTTTTGCTGGTGACGTATTCTGGTTCGATCAGAATACAGAAGGTGA
Source organism: Chloroflexaceae bacterium (assembly GCA_012032475.1). GTDB lineage: Bacteria > Chloroflexota > Chloroflexia > Chloroflexales > Chloroflexaceae > JAAUSY01. The sequence goes on along the minus strand of JAAUSY010000066.1, from coordinate 20,148 downwards.
AGATATCACTGCTCAGGTGACCCACTATGGAGGTGCAGCAGCTATCCACGCACGGACCGATTTCGATAGCCTGGACCAGCCACAGAAACTGGCTGCGGTTCAGCGTGCCTGGCAGGAGCACGGGCAGCGCCTCCTGATTTTCAGCGGCATTGATAGTCTTGACGCGCTCAAGCACCTGGGCAGCGTGCTGCCACGCAATGTCAACCGCTACGTCCTGATCATCTCATCCTGGCACGAACTGACCAGGATAGCCAATCTCACCAGCGACCGTTGTATGAGCATGCTGAGCGCTCAGCAAATCGAGGACTTCTACCGGACCCTGGTCGCTGCCGCACCGACCTATCTCCCTGCTGACACCATCTACGACCCCTGTGTGTATCTAGAATCCTTTCCAAAGGGTGCATCGGCGGAGACCGAAGACTCGCTTGAGCAGGTCTTCTGTACCCCACGTATCTACCGCAACCTGATAGCATCGGTCAGGCTGCCGACCAGCCATGTCGTGTTCGGCGCAAAAGGCACCGGCAAAACGGCGCTCTGCAAGATGATAGAGAAAGAATATCGGGGCAGCAGTAGTGGTGGGGTCCTGACGGTTCGTCTGCGCGTCGAACAAATCCAGCACTATATGCAATCGGGGCAACGTATTACCATTGAGAACTGGATCCAGGCGCTTCTCCCGCAACTCCTCAATGAACTGGTCGGGAGACTGCGGTGCGAACCGAAGCGTCTGAAAAAGCTGCGCGACCATCGCCACGAGGCCGACCAACTGTGGGGGCTTTGCGATATCACCCACGCAGACAATCCTCCTGATGCATTGCAGCCGCCATCCAATATGGAGGTGCTGCGAGAGCGAATCAGGCATCGTGATGGGTTTCAACGCCTGAACATGTTGTCGGGGATCTTCATTGCAGGAGGCTTTAAGCATGCGATCATCCTGATAGACGACATTAACAACCAGATTTTTGAGGCGAACGGAAAACAGGCCCGCTCTGTCATCAATCCTTTGATCCAATCGCTTGGGAGCTTGCAAGATTATCGTCTGGCGGTCATCCTTTTCCTTCCCGACACCCTGCGTGATCAGGCTGATCCAGGGTTGACGCATTTCACGAATACCCACGAACTGACCTGGACCGACGATAACTTGCGAGAAATGGTGCTGCTGCGATTAAGAAACCATAGCCCACGCAGTGACCCCCTGACCGGTGGAGCGGAGGCCAATGATCTCCTCAATGGTCCGGAACGCTTCGATTGGCTGTGCGAGTCCAAGGTATCTCATGCATCTACCCAACGTGAAAGTGTTGATGACCTGTTGATCCGCTATGCCCGACAACGACCCGGCAGGTTGATGTACCTCATTACCAGTATCCTTGCAAAGCATTGCAGCGAGAGGCACGCTCAACGTCCGTCACCGATCCGCTGGTCTACCATTCACGAGGTATTAGCCGATCTATCCGATGATGAACACGCGGCCCTCTACAGATGAAAGACACCATCGTGGCAATTACGGTTGAAGCATTTCTGCAAGAAAAAGGCTTCCGGGCCAACACACATCCCTTTCAGTGGACCAATGCCGAACAGGAGCAACGAGACCTGCCCGGCTATTTTGTGGAGGTGCCGTGGTTCGAGCAGTTGTTTGGCGACCCTCTCAATCCGGAAAGCCTCATCCTGTTTGCCCCCCAGGGGTATGGCAAGTCTTCCCACCGCCTGCAAATTGCCCAGATTGCCAGCCGCAGAAAAGCATCGCCGCTGGTGGTTCCCTTCACCAGTTTTGATCTGCTGTTTGAAAACGCGCACGTTCGGGATACCAGCGAGCGCTACCTTGCCCTGATTCAAGAAGCTACCCTGTCCCAACTGATGCACGAGATCCAGAGCAGCAAACGTGATATTGTTCCCCTTGCCGGGTCTCCCGACCTGCAATCGCAGCTGCATGCCCTGCTGCTGGTTGCTGCGCCAATGGTTGCCTACCAGTATGGTATCTACGAAACACCGCTGCTTGCTCCGCTCGTGCAGCACCTGCGGGCCAAACGCTTCTCGCTCAAAGAGGGACTGCAAATGCTCAGCACCCTGGCCCGGGCCGCAGGTTTTGTGAGCGTCTATTTCCTGCTCGATGGCATAGATGAAACCGCCTATACGCGCCGCGATCCCTTCCGCGCCGCAACCTTACTCAGTCCGCTCCTTGATGCGCCTGGGGTCCTCCAGGAGTGCGGGTTTGCCTTCAAGTTCTTTCTTCCGGCCAACCTTGAGCCGGTGATGCGGGAACACCAGATAGGCCGTCTGGATCGTATCCCGGTGTATGTGCTCACCTGGAGCGAGGCGGAGTTAGTACGCATGCTGCGTCTCCGCCTGGAGAGCTATAGCCGCGGCGCGAAACATACACAGCCGGTCGTCCGCACGTTTCAAGACCTGTGCGAGCCACAACCGACGCCTGCTGATGAGCAACTCGCACAAGCGGCCCAGGGTTCACCGCGCCGTATGATTGACCTGGCCCGCGAGATAATTACCCTCCACTGCCAGCAGGCAACAACGACCGACCGCCTGATTACCCCCCAGACGATACAGCAGGTCCTCTCCGTCAGCACCCGCGAACCACCGCAGGCTATTGCATCCCTGCCTGTGGAGGAACCATCATTATCATTATCGGTGTTTCCCCACCTGTATTTCGATCAGCGCGGCATGGTGTGGTTGGGTCATCAGCCATATAGCGAATTGACCGGACTGGATCGGAAGTGCATGGACGTTCTCTGGCAAAACCGCCGCAAAACCGTGACCTATGATGAACTGATAGAAGCTCTGTATGGCAGCGATCCTGGGGATGGCGGCGACCCGAAGGATCGCATGTACAAAGCCGTACGCAGCTTGCGCAAAAAGTTGTGCATTGGCGATGCCGACATGGATACCTACATTCACGTACAACCGGGGATAGGCTATGTCCTCTGCAACTACTGCGACACGCCCCCGGTGCCCCCACAGGGTTCAGACCAGCAGGACGAGGCGCACGGCTGAACTTCCACAAAATTTCCGCAGCGTTTCCTTGAGGAACATGCGAGGAAGTCGTATGCTTATTGTTGATGAGAGCAGAACTGCGGATCATACACGTACTCAGGCAGCGGCAGGAACGCACACCCTATGACCAGCGAGCAAAAAATCATACCACGCCCGGCGGTCGTCGCATCTCTCCTGAGCCTGCGCCCCTCGCAGCACGACGAAGCGGTCATTGTGAATCTGACCGGTTTGAAAGATGCCGGGAAGTCCATGGTGCTCAGACTGCTCTACGAGCACCTTGCTCCTACGGCGCCGGTCGTCTGGATTGACTTTGCGCCGCAACTGGAGTCTCCAGGTGATCCTGCTCCGACCTCGCTCAGTGACATCATCACACACCTGAACGAGAGGGTTGAAGCCCTGGAATATCTTTCCTTTGAGCAGGTTCCCGCGGACGCCTGTGCCGTTGACGATGTCTCGCCCCCCGACGGCTCGTCGCGTGCGGTGCTGCGAATGAGCGTAGATGATGTTGACACAATGTCGCCGCTCGTGGTGCTGCTCGATCATATCAATGAGTTACAGGCCTGGAAATGGATCCAGGCAGAACTCCTCACCCCGCTCAGCGAGCAACCTGCCCTGATTGTCTGTGCGAGTCATGATGCGTTATCCTGGGATTACTGGCTCCTGCGAAACGCCTGCACCAGACAAGACATCCCCCCCTTCACTGCGGCTGAAGCTGCGGCCTATTTTGCCCAACACGGTGGATATCAAGTCCCTGCTACCATCATCCCCGCCCTCATTGACGAGGAACTCTATCCCTACACCTTGAAAGAAGAGGTACGAGAGTTTCAGAAGCAGGTGGGCGACTGGCCGGTGCCCCCATCTGTTGCCCTTCCCCTTGCGACATTGCCCGACAGCGACCCGTTGCTCTATTATTGCGGGTGGTTGCGGATGTTCCAGATTGACGTCATGATGGAATTGCTGACGCTACCGGCGCTTGAGGCGGTGCTGAACTTGCCGCCCGACCCGCGTGATCGGCGCGGCATGCTGCGAACTGCATTGACTACCTGGCGGCGAAAGCAGTACATCCATGTGAGCGACACCACCGAGCGCCTGATACAACACCTGCGCCACACCCTCGCACAGCACGTCTCCAGGCACGACCCGCAACACTACCAGGCCATCGCCAACCGTGCGGCAGAGATATACGACCAGCGTGCCCGCGCTGGCAGCGCGACCTCCGAGAAAATGCGCTCGTTTCTGGAGTGGCTCTATTACTCTACCACGCCGTTTCTCGCTTCAGACCCGGAAGATGCGCGGAGTGAGTGGGAAGCCCACCTGAAAGATTTGCTCCAGGCGTCTGGACTACCCGGTTCCCTCCTTGCTGTCAGCCTCTACAGTGATCAAGAAGTGGTGCACCGGTTGCATGAGACCGGTCGGCTATCGGTGGTTGACACGGAGGTCCAGGCGCACACGACGACCGCCGCACAGCCCCCAACGACTGAACAGCGGAAGCGGAGGCAAGCTGTGCAGCAGCGTATCCTTGCCACCTGGAACAATAACCCGACGCTTGCCCCGGTCAAAACGGCCTATCCTGGCGGCATAAAAGTGCTGCTTGCTGATATTGCTCAGCGGGCCGACCAGCACGACTGCTTCACGACGACCGACCTGCGCTCCATTATGCAGCAGGCGGGCGTAGACCAGTCGGCCCGACGAGGCATCATTCGCGCCATTCAGGAAGCGGGTCTGGTGCAGTATGACCAGCACAGCCAGCAGTTTACCCTGGAACCAGCGGCGCGTAACCTGCTGAACGAAGACGAGCACGTTCCAGGTTCACGCCGCACAAGGATTCAGAGAGGGAGAGGAACATGATAGCTCAACCTGAATCGTTCGAGCGATTGCCCCACTATATCGGGCGCGACGAAGCTAAAAACCTGTTGGTCCAATATGCCGCTCAGATAACGTCGCATCCAGAATGCATTGCGCTCTATTTTGAGGGTCAGGGTGGCCTCGGAAAAACCCGCCTGCTTCAGCTTGCGCCGACTATTCTTTATCAGTCAGAGAAAACGAAGCCAATCCCCTTTTGCTGTGCTGAATTGCTTGACTTCTACAAATTTGAAAATCGGGACCCACTCGTTATTGAACAACGGTTGATTGAGGGATTGAAACAACCGCCTGATGGTGCTTCTCTCTGGTATCGTCTTCCTGCCGAGGATGTTGACCGGGCCTTCGCCTCCTATCAAGCAGCATATCACCATTATCAACAAGCGCAAGAAAGTCAGAATACTGAAATCATTGAGCAGGAACGAGCACGGCTACGCACAACATTTATTGATGGGTGGAATATCTTCTCACAGCAGCGCCCGATGGTTATCGCCTTTGACACTCTCGAAACGCTCTTCTTCCGGTCCCCCCCCGATGCCCTGATCAACCGCACGGACACGGCTGCTCCCCTTGATGCGCTCCCCGAAGTCTTGAGGATAACGGCCGGCGTAGACCTGGTTATTCAGTGGATGGAACAGGTATTGCCCCAGTTGCAGCATACGTTGGTACTATGCAGTGGTCGTCCCATCCGAGATGGCACCAATACCCTGGTGGATCGGTTGCGCGAACTGCGGCTCCTACGCGAGAGTGTCTACCGGCTCACCCCTTTCACGACCCATACCGATATCCAGGACTATCTCCGGGCGTATATTGGCGAGCGTGTGGACGCCGAGGATATTGACCTGTATTACGTGCAGCAAATCACCGATGGGCGTCCACTGCTGCTTACCTGCTATGCTGAAACTCGCCGTGCTGCCGACGCCCTGCCGCCAGGATTGCCCGCGGCAACTCCTGACGTATGCACAAGCCGCGCCGACTTTGAAGACTGGCTGATTGCCACCCTGCTCAACCCACTCACCGCAGCGCAAGTCTGCGGCAGCAAACGCTCGCCTATTGCCTCTACTTTCTGGTGTATGCGCGACGCGGTATTCGCAAAAACGAGTTGCAGGCCATCTTTGAACGTGAAGACATACCCTGTGACCCTGCGACCATTGACCAGCTTGCACAGGTAGCGTTGGTCAAGCAGAGCAGTGACAGGCTCTTTTTGCACGACGAAATCTTTGCCATGATTGATGCCAGCCGCAAACCGGATGCGTTCGGGTTGCGGCAGCCAACGCTTGATTACCTATGTGATGTCAGCAAGACGGCGGTGCAGCAAGCAGCCGGGCACGGGGCCACCGATGAATTACTGGGCACCATGGCGAATCACATGTACTATGAAATGACCCGCGAGATTGAACAGGGGTATTTTACGTATGCCATCTACATTGATCGCCTGCTCGAACTGGGGGTGCTCAACCCGACCCTGGTACTTTCCGATGCCTTCTGGCGCACGCTCAACTACGAGGTGGTCGTTGCCGGGGGCAGCGAACGTCCCTACCGCGATGCCCTCCAGTTATCTCGCCTCTCTGAAGAGCGCATTCTTCGCGACGAACGGGTCCGCTATGTCGCGTTGCTGCGAACGCTTTCGTATCATGATCTGGCCTTGGCAGAAGCTCAAAGGCTCGTGCAGCAGTATCAAGCCACAGGATTGATGCCCATCGTCGAGGAGGGCGTGCCGGTCGATCCATCGTCCGGGGAGTGGGATTACCATCTCTTCGTCACGTTGGGGTTGAAGCGGATGTACGCGGGTATCACCAGCCGCGACGAGAACATCCAGCAGATGACCTTGCTTGGTCAAACAATCATCCATCTTCTCACAAGTCAAAAAGAGTTTCTTGATCGTTTACTTGAACTCCGTCGAGATTACTTCCTCGGTGATGCGTACAACGCGCTGGGACAGTTGTACGGAGCGCAAAACCGCCTCGATGAGGCGCTCGATGCCGGGCGGAACGCCGTACGAACCCTTGAGCGCTACCAACGGCACATCACTCGGCAGCACGTGCTCAACGATGATATCACCGTTACGCTCGCGCAGATACGCAATAATCTTGCCTATGCCTATACCCGCCGAGGTGATTTTGACACTGCACGCCAGCTTTCACTGCACATGGATAAGATACTTCGTACCCCTGCGACCCGGCGTATATTGCCCATCCAGCGACAGGTGCTCTTCTTCAACACGCGGGCATTGATTGACATCGAGCGCACGGATTATCTTGCTGCCGAAAATCCTCTCCGCGAAGCAGAACACCTCATCGAGCAAGAAGGGTTGAAGGACAGACGAGTACGAGGATTGGTGCGATGGGCCCGCGCCCAACTCCAGGTGGCGTATATGAAAAAATCAAACGAGCCGGATCTCGCGATTGATGAGATGTACCGGGAAGCGTATACGCTGCTGGAAAGCAACCGGAACCAGTTGCCTGAACTGCTCAACCGCTGGGCCTCGTACTATCGGCATATTGCTGCCCTCTACGCCCATCAAGGGAAGAACGAGGAGCGTGAACACTACTTAGGTCTGGCCGATGCCAAACTCGACGAAGCACTGCGTATCCCGCTTGGCGGTAATGATATCAAACGGGCCGACCTGTTCGGGAGCAAGGCCACCATTGCCAATTTGCTCGGCAAGTACCGTGATGCGGTGGACTATGTGCAACGGGCAGAACACATTCTGAGCCTGGCGCAGACACAAGCCTATGGGCAAATCGTCAGTGGACGTGTGGCGTTGCAGCGAGCCGATATCCAGATTCATCACGAACACCGGTATCAAGATGCATTCGACCAACTCCTTATCTCACTGGCTCGCGTGTACACATTTGCAGAGGAACACCGTGACCAGGAGACCTTTGAGGAGGTCGTGTATCGTTTTGTGGCCGCTCTCCCGGCCAGGGTGCTGGATGAGTACCAGGAATATGTGCAGAACTTCCGACTGCCTGCGAATCAGTTGCCTTATCAAATACCCGAAGAACTGCAATGGCTCGGGTCATTGCAGCGGAGCAAGCGCAAACTCAGTCATATTATTGCGAACCATTTGTTGTTTGCCCCTGATGTGTAAGGTGAGAATATCCTCTTCTGGAGGGGTGGCTCAATCAACCAGGGACCACAGACAGATGCTGGTATGCAGCAGTATGAGCAACCTGCATGATCATTCACCATCATATGTATGAAATAATCAGCGCCCGCGACGACCACCCTTCACTCCTGTCCGACTGTGATTGTGCCTGCTCTGCGTCACATATCCCGACGACAACTGCGGTACCTCCTGCATTGCGGTTACAGCAGCATCCCTGGCAGCAGACAATTGAAATGGACGCTCAATACCGGGTGGTCTTTGTGCCTTCTGTCAGCCGTATTGCTGTGATTAGCTACGCCACTGCTGAGTTGCTCAAGCGGTTTGCAGAACCGGTGGACCTGGATAGCCTGGGGCCTGCTGAACGTGCGGCAGCGCTCCAGTTGTATCAGCTTCGCCTGCTGCTTACCCCCGAAAGCACGCTCCCTCCTCCTCCCCCACCGACCGAACTGATTGCGTGGTTACATGTGACGAATGCGTGCAATCTGCGCTGCACCTATTGTTATATTCATCAAACCGATGACGCGATGGATAGCGTAACCGCCCGATCAGCCATAGATGCTATCTTTCGCACCGCACAACGGCATGGCTACCAGCAAGTTGCCTTGAAATATGCCGGGGGGGAAGCCAGCCTGTCCCTGGAGCGTGTTACAGAAATCCACCAGTATGCCCAAAACGATGCCAGGGCTAGCGGGGTATCGCTACGTGGCGTTCTCCTCAGCAATGGCGTGGCGTTGCGGCAGAAAGCCCTTGAACGAATTCACAGCCTGGGGCTTGGCCTGATGATTTCGCTGGATGGCCCCGCAGCCGTGCAGGACTGGCAGCGTCCGCACCCTGGTGGGTACGGATCATTCGCAGCAGTCCGGGCAAGTATCCTGCGAGCACGCGCACTCGGCATCCCACTGACAGTATCGGTCACGGTTACGGGGACCAGTATCGCCGCCCTGCCCGAACTGGTATCCTGGCTGCTCCAGCACACTATCCATTTTACCCTGAACTTTTATCGAGAATGTGATACATGTGCTGGCGTGGCCGAATTGCGCCTTGATGCAGCACGGATGATTGCAGGCATGCGTGCTGCCTACCGGACGATAGAAGCGCACCTGCCTCGGTACAGCCTGCTCGGTTGCCTGCTGGACCGTACCAACCCTGGCGCACCGCATCGCCGCACCTGTGCGGTCGGTGAAAACTATCTGGTCATCAACCACAACGGGAGCGTTGCCAGGTGCCAGATGACCATTGACCAGCCAGTAACGAGCATCTGGGAGCCTGATCCCCTTACGTCCATCCGACAGGATACCGGGCCGGCCCAGAACCTCCCCGTTGAGGAAAAATACGGCTGCCGTGATTGTGTATGGCAGTACTGGTGCTCAGGCGGCTGTGCCGTCGCAACCTTCCGCGCTACCGAACGCTATGACGTGCAATCGCCCAACTGCACGATATATCAAGCCCTCCTCCCCGATGTAATCCGCCTGGAAGGACTGCGCCTGCTCCACAGGCACCGGAAGACCTGAGACCATTCCGGCGTTTTCCGGGTCTTCCGGGATGTTTCCACATTTCCTTGACAACTACCTAGAACTTCCATAGAACCTCTCGCGTGCTTCCTCGCGCCACAGCCTGCGTTCCGGTATACTCAAGCCAGAACCGCAGTGATACAGGAAAAAAAGGAAAGGGTGACGCAATGGAAGGGAATACCTTTTTGTTCGGCATCGTACTGGCAGGGGGTATTTTCATTGGTTACAGGATTGGTTACTGGATAGCAGTTATCCGCAGCAAACTGCTTGCACCACCTTCGCCAGAAGGTACCACGTTTGTGGTGAACGGTCAATATCTCCAGCCAGTAGAGCCAGCCAGGTCGTCAGGGGGGACGCGTTTCATTACCACGGTCCTGTTCATCGGGTTGGGGATGGTCCTGGTGACTATGGCCCTGTAGTTTCTGTCCTACCTGAAGGAAATGATAAAGTTGTTTGAAGATAGAGCAAGCCTGTCTGATTCTGCCTTCCAGATGATGCAGGCTTGCTCTCTGAATGAAAGAACCGATACAGGTTGTTTGAAGGTATCTGCTACAAACCACGGAATGATAAGGAAGAGCCATGGAACCAGCGAACGTCGGTAATGTACCAGGACACCAGCGGGTATTGGCAACCAGTGACCGCCATGTCCCCTTTGCGATACAGAGTACGCACCTGCTGCGGCATTATCTCCAACACGACCGTGAAACAGTGGCCCACTCGTGGCGCGTGAGCATCCTCGCAACCCGATTGGCGCAGCACCTGAATGGTACGGAGGAGGAGATTGCTATCGTGCGTTTAGCAGCACTGCTTCACGATATCGGCAAAGCATGGATCCCGGCCCCTATTCTTCACAAACCGACGAAACTCAACGCTGAGGAATATCGTCTCATGCAAGAGCACCCCGTACATAGCCACGATTTGCTGCGTTCTTATGCCCCTGCTACCGCATACTGGCAGCACATCAGCAAGATAGTGTTGCACCATCACGAGCACTGGGATGGCAACGGCTACCCCTCCCAACTGGCAGGCGCGAATATCCCCTATGAAGCACGTATTTGTGCAGTTGCTGATGTATGGGATGCACTTATATCAGCGAGAAGCTACCGCCCTGCCTGGGAACCGTCCGCAGTTGCGGCACACCTGCGTGCTGAGGCCGGGCGCAGCCTTGATCCGCAGATGGTGGAGGTATTTCTGGCAATGCAAGGCTACCCTCTTCTATCTTGGAAGTTCCAGGATGCTCCGAAACCTTGACGACACTTTGAGAAAGCCTCGGCCGATGCTGAACAAACACCTGTTCACCCCGAAATATGACTGCGAATACTCCAGGCCAAAGGGAGCGCCTGCAAATGGAGTAGGGTTGACTTTCCGATGGAGTAGCCGCGAGCACGTCACCGCACCCCCGCCGCCCGCAGATGGGCATCGAGCCAGGCGGCATCGTCGGGTGACAAGAGGGGAGGCGGGGGGGCAGCGCGGTAATCAATGTCCAGGTCATAGCGAGCACGCCGGTAGGTTTCATACACGGCGACCCCAAGGTCAAGCGGCACCGGCGGGTCCGGATGGCGCAGCGGTACGGGCACGGGCTTGATTGGCGCACGCAGCGACAGCGGCCAGATTTCGATGTACGGACGGCGCTCCACCCGGCTGAGAAAAATGAAATAGGGCGCTTCGGGGAGGGGCCGGGCTACCTGTGGGCGTCGGCCCCCTCACTCCCCGGACGCTTGTTCGCCGGTGAGAGAAGCTCGATAGCGGTGACCAGGGTGTGCTCCCGCACCGTGCGAATCTCGATCCGGGCGTACTCGGTGGGCACTTCCATCACCGCAGGTAGGGAGAGCGGGGCGGCTTCGCAGGCGACCGCCGTGCTGCCGCCACTCAGGAGTGCATCGCGCTCAAACCCCCCCACATCAGGAATAATCGCCCGCAACGGCGCGATCTCGATGCTCTCGAAGACGGTATAGGGCGTGATTACTGCCCGATAGTTGGGAGCCAGGGCAAGCTGAAGCTGGGCGCGGATCGTTGCGATCAAGCTCGTATGGACATCCGGCCACACGTCCGGCTGTTCAAGATAGGGGTCCATGCCTGGAAAGGGTGAAGACATACCGGTCCTCCTCATTGCAGGTGCTCCTGTGCATGATACCACACCACCATTGCTCGAAGGGAGATACAAACAGATGTTCACTCTCCGATATCAACACCGCTACTCCATCGGAAAGTCAGCGGTCACACCTGCCTGCTGCCAGTTGTACCAAAATCCAAACCCCGCCGGCCCTGCATGGAGCGTGGCCGGCGGGGTTTTACCTTAACGCGACTCAATGCTTCAAAGACCAGCAGATCAGTTCCGGGTGATCAGCGGCAAATAGACCCGGCTGACGCTCTCGCCAGCCGACGGATTGACCACAAACTGGCTCACCACGACCGGGTCCTGATTGATGATGGTTTCCGGGTCGGCCAGGAAATCATCATAGCCGTATGGCTCAATACCATAGGTCGTGACGGTAAGCTGCTGAGTTGCTTCATCAATGGCAAATTCCGTCCAGCCATACTTGTGAACCCGAACATAGTCGCCCGATACCAGGGTCGCATCTATTCCCGAACCATCCAACCCAATCGTATCATAGCCCCCGGCAACGAGGATATGGTCAATCACCTGCTTGATAATGGCGTCTTTTCCGGCCTGGTTCTGCGTATCGTAGAAGGCTTTTTCTTGCTCAGAGAGCAAGCCCGCCTGGAACGCCAGGTTTGCTACCACCGGACCGAAGAGACCATCCAGAAAAGCGGCTGGCCCCACAATCACCTCAAACGCGCCCGTTGGCTGTTGGGGCTGGCCCGGCCCGACCTGGTAGGTCAGGTTGTTAACCACCGTGCCATGCACATCAGCCGCTACAAATACCACATTGGTGATGTTGTTCTGGGCAATGTACTGGAGCAACTCCGTGCGTTCGACGGCATAACCCTCGAAGCGGTCTTCAGCATTGATAGCCCCGAAATTCTGCACAGGCTCCGAAATGAAAACAAACTTCCAGGTGATACCGTTATCCTGTGCCTGCTGCAAATCAGCTTTCAACCCATCCAGTTGTCGCCGTCCAAGCATCGTGCGGCCCGGTGTGAAGGTCGCGCTGATAAACGCCGAGACCTTCACGGTATCGGTGATGCTGGCGGCGGGCGGAAGCTGAGCATCGCGGAACGAGCGTGGATCAAGAATGAACACGGCTGCATCACGACCATACGTCTGGTAGCGATAGAACTTGCGCTCACCATCCATACGCGGGTCGCCGCCAGTTTCCTCGTAGAACTCATCACGCAGCGGGTTATACTCCTGGAAGACCTGCATCGCATCCTCGTAGATTTGGGTGTCGTTCGTGAATGCTTCAGCAGACCCGGCAAAGACATCGGCTTTGGTGTCCGAACCCTGCGCCGGCGGGCCCCACCCGCAAAGTTATCGGTCAACTCATGGTCATCAATGATAGCCAGAATAGCCGTCGAAGCCCGCAAGTCTCGCATGGTGTTGAACCCAAGAACGGTTGAATAGACTTCTGTATACTTGGTGCGGAACTGCTCCAACGTTGTGGCCTGCTCCACGGGCACCGCCGGGGTCGAAATATCGGCATAGATATTGTCGCTATGCTGCACAAAAAAGTCGAGGTCCCGCTCATCCACATTATCCAGCGAAGGGTAGGGGGGCGGCTCCTGCCAGTCGCCCGACACCCCGAAGCGCAAGCCTGTAGTTGTCCCCACCTCGGCTGCCATGCGGAACTGACCGCTGGCGCTGCTGCCGCTGGCATCGGTGACGCGGTAGTAATATCGGGTGCCTGGGGTCAGTCCCTCCACCGGAACCTTGACCGGGATGAGCGGGTCGGTAACCGTCGCTCCCACGGCCTGGGTGCCGGTGGCGAAGGTCGAGTCCGTCGAATATTCAAAGGTCACCTCGCCCAGGGCCGTGCTGCGTGTCCACAGCACCGCGGACGATGTTGTGACATCGCCAGCAGCCACCCCGTTGGGCAGGGTCGTGCCGCCACCCTGGGCAATATTGACCACAAACGTCACGGCGGTGGTGTCCTCCCCACCGTTGTCCGTACCGCCATCATCCTGAATCGTCACCGTGACCGTGGTTGTGCCAGTCTGGTTTGCAACAGGGGTGAAACTCAGGCTCCCCGTCTCATCCGGGCTGGTGTAAGTCACCACCGGGTTGGGTACCAGCGTGGGGTCGCCAGACGTTGCCGTGATGCTGATGGTCTGGTCTTCGTTGTCAGCGCCCGTCGAAATGCCGGTCAGGTTGATCGTCTGTTCGCCCTCGTTCGGCTCCAGGTTCAGGTCATTCAGGTCATCCAGCGTGGGAGCATCGTTGATGGCGGTCACCGTGATGGTCACCGTGGCGGTACTGACCGGCTCGCTGGTGCCACTGATGGCAATCGTATAGGTGAACGTTTCCTGCCCGAAGAAGTCGGCAGCAGGGGTGTAGATGATATGGTCACGGTCGTCATCCGCTGCGGCACTGCCACCACTGCTGGTCACCCCCACCCTGGTGATGACCAGCGTGCTGCCGATATCGTTCTGGAGCACGTCCAGGCTCACCGCGTCGCGGTCCTCGGTGACGCTGTAGGTGTCGCTGCTGGCAATGAGGGGTGTGGCCGAACGGAGGGACAACCCGACGATGACCGGGTCGTGGTCCGAAGCGCGGTAGGCATCCGGTGCGTAGAGGGCGTCAATGGGGTCTGGCTTGAATGACATGTCGTAGTCGAGAATATCCGGCTCATCGGTGTTGATGCTCCATCCCGTCGCACCGGTCACCTGGTCCAGCAAGTTGCTGTTGGCAAGCGCATAGTCGAGGTAGCCAAGCTGACCATCGAACACGTAGGTGTAGGCCAGCGGTCCGTCAAAGTGGGCGAGCAAGTCGGTATAGCCGCCGGTCTGGAGCGCAGTGATGGGGTCTTCCATCTTGTAGGAGTTCAGGTCCCCGATAATCAGGAAATCGGGGTCGCCGCTGCCGGTCGGGTCAGTCGCCAGCCAGTCCCGCAGCGTAGCCGCCGCAGCCGTGCGCGTGCCGTTGCAGTTGCCCTGAACCGGGTCGTCGTCCGGAGCACCACCGCAGTCGGAGCCTTTGGACTTGAAGTGGTTCACCACCACCGTGAAGCGCTCCCCCGTGGCATTTTCTTCGAAGGTCTGCGCCAGTGCTGGACGGCTGCGGCTGTCATCAAACTGGCTGTTGTCTGCGTCGTTCAGCACCTCGAAGCTGCCGATGGGCGTCACCATGGCGGGCTTGTAGATGAACCCCACACGGATAACGTCCGTCTCGCTGGCCGGGTCCGACTCAATAGCTCCGGTGGCGATGTAATCGTAGATGTCCATGGGGTTATAGAAGTCTCGTATCATATCGTTCAAGCCCTGTACGGTGGTCGTAGCAACCGGAACACCACTATCGTCTACTTCGGTAATAACCCCACCGTTGAGCAAAACGTCAAGGGGCGTGTCATCCGGCGCGTTTTCCAGCTCTATCAGGCCAAACACATCGGCGTCAATTTTTTGCAGCGCCAGGATAATCTTCGTGTGCTGGCGCTCAAACTCTTCCAGCGTATTGGCCCCGCGGCAGTCCTGACGGTTGGCCGCCGGGCCACACTGGTTGTTGCCGATGTCCAGGGTGGTGAAGTAGTTCAGTACGTTGAAGCTGGCGACGTTGAGATTGCCGCCCACCGCAGCAGGCGCGGATGGGCGCGGATTCTGCCCGTGGTAGGTTGCACCGGTGGTCGGCTGAATGCGATACTCGCTGAAGCTATAGTTCAGCACCCCTTCCACCTCGGTCAGTGTGTCGCCGCCACGGAAGCGGTTGGAAAGCGAAAATGGGTTGCCGTTCGGGTGGCGCACCACGTCGGGGTTCTGGTCGGAGCGGCCATCGTCCAGGATGATACGATTGATTTCGTTCTCCGCCGTCTGGGTTACCTGGGAAGTGCTGCCCGGTGCATACCAGTGGGTAGATTGGTATTGCCGCCCGCTGGAAGAGAGGACGATTTCACCATAGCGGTCGAAGTTGAAGAATTCGACAATGGTTAGCGTCTGGTCAGACCTGACCAGCATGTTCTCGTAGCGCTCCAGTTCGCTGGTAGGCGAAACGGGCAAGGTCAGCGTGGCGGGAGTGACCCCCGCGTCGGTCGAGCAGACTTCGATGCCAGTCACATCGGTGAGTTCGGTCAGATCAAAGTATTCGGTGACCCTCCCCGTCACACTCACCACATCGCCTACGTTGACCTGGGTTGCGCCGGGGGCGTAGACAAAGAGACCCTCGGAGGTTGCCGGGTCGCTGTCAGCATCGCTATCTTCTTCTTGCACGAAGAAGCCGTCCAGTTCGTTGCTACCCTGGAACTCGCCCACAACCACCCCCGCAATCGAGTGGATCGTGCCATCTTCCGGGCTGGACGAACCACTGCCCTGAATGGTGCTTATGAGCGTGGCTCCCTGGCCGCAACCGTTGGCGGCAGGAAATTTATCTTCTTCCTTTTTTTGGGCAGGGTCCTTGTGATGGTCCCATCAACCACATCAGTGGTCTTCGAGCTGCCAGAAGCCCTGGTGCTCTCCGACCTGGATGTCAGAGCAGCGACCAGCATGATCAGGAGCGCCAGCCATAGAATCAGGCTGGCGCTGTGGTACCAACGCATTCGTGGCGTTTTCATGCCGTTTCCTTTCAGTCTGTCAAGACGACTTTCACAATAGGCGTTGTTTTTGTCGCAGTTTCAAATTCAAATGAGCGTGAATACTGCGACCCCATTGCCCATGTACTACTCTGAATAGGATAGTATGAAGCGCCTAAGATGGTGTTAAGACTTTGTAAAATTGTGTTAAACTCGAAATCATACCTCTGACGAGTTTTGAACGTCAGGGTGCTTCCTGAACCCACGTTTCCTCCGGCACCCACATCACCGCGTCGGCCCACACTCCCTTCCCGGCCTCATCTGCCAGCGAACTGACCCGGACCAGCGGGCGATCAGCCGGGTCAAACCGATAGCTCCCTAGGTCGGCCCAACTATTCGCCAGCGTCTCACTATCCACGGTCACCACCGCCTCCCCCTCGCTGGAATGGACCCGATACCCCACCGCTCGCGCATCCTCAAGCCCGTTCATTGCAAAGGGGATATAGGCCAGTACCCGGTATCGCCCCGCCTGCGGCAGCACCGGCTGCCAGACCGCTACGGATGGGGACCGCAGGGGACGCACCTGCCAGGGAGCATACCCAGACGCCGCCTGCATGGTCGTGGTATACCCCGCAGTGCCACCGTAGCCCAGAGCAATTTCGTGCCAACCTCCAGACGCCGCGAAGCCAGGAGTGGTGGCATCTACGACCACCGCCCCCGCAGGAGGTTTCCCACAGGGAGCGGGCATATCGGCCCACAACCAGACGCTCACCTGCCCGGCGGGGTTCGCGGCCCATGGGTCGGGACCCGACCCGCACCAACCATAGGGGTCAACATCCCGCCCAAGGTATTGGACCTGGAAGTGGAGATGGGGGCCGGTGGCGCACCCGGTTGCGCCAGCCACCCCCAGCGGAGTACCTGTCGCCACGGTCTGCCCCACCTCAACCTCAATCGTATGCAGGTGCCAGTAGAGCGTGCGATACCCATTGGCATGGTCGAGGATGACGGCCTGGGCAGGTTCGGCACACCCGTCGTTGGAGTTTCCCGCGAATACCACGGTGCCCCCTGCCGCGGCCAGCACCCGGTCCGGCGGTTGCATTGCATAGTCCCATCCGGTGTGCCCATCGTAGGAGAGGGCCGGGTCGTCCTGCCCCCAGAACGAATGCGTCGTTCCATTCTCGTGCAGCAAGGGCGTCTCGTGGTCGAAGAATGACGTGACGCGGAATGGGCGCTCCATGGGGCGGGTCAGAAATGGTTGTGCCGGGTGAGGCCAGTCGGTGGGGGGGATTCGGGGGTCTCCGAACAGGCGCGTATAGGTCTGGAGAAAGGTTTCCAACATGGCCGGGAGGTGGTCGGGGGAGGTGGTTGGAGCCAGAACCCGCGACAGCACGTAGCGCGAGAGGCTGATGCTGGCCGGAACCGCCCGCTGCGTCCCGTCGGCAAATACCAGCGACGGCAGAGGCGCAGATGGCACACGAACGGCGTAATCGCGCAGTGCCAGCCGCATCTGGAGAGCCGCCCACCGTACCTGTCCGTGCAATCCCCGCCGTCCCTCGTCTTCAAAGCCCATTGCCAGGGCCATCTGCTCAGCCGAGGGATGCGCCGTTGAGAGCAGACGGCTCTGCTGCTCCAGCAACGCCAGCAGGATGGTGGGGTTCAGGCTGTAGAGGCTCGACAGACCCACCAGCACGTCAGCAAACGTATGCGAACGTCGGCCAACTTGAAAGCGCACCGCTTTGAGCGGGCCGGGGTGCGCATCCAGGAAAAGCGCTATCCGGGGTTGGTAGAAATCCGGCTCATAGCTCAGCCGGTGCGGGTCAAAGAAATCATCCCTCCCCACCCTCACCCGGCTCTCACCGGGAGCAACGGTCATCGCCAACCCCACCAGCACCGTCAAACCGGCCAGAAACTGGCGGTCCCACTGCTTCCAAAAATCACTGCGCTGTTTCATCGTCCTCACCAAACAATTAAGATAAACGGAGAACGGAAAGCGGAAAGCCTCGGCTCCTGGCAGTACCTCGCGTACCTGGTACCTGGAGCCGAGGCTTCCGACAACCAACACGGGGAAACCTGTTTCTATAAACGCAGGTTTTGCCCCAAATCCGGGGCGGGAAGTGCCCCCGCCATGCGGTCAGGCGTCCTGGTTCCTGAACAGGTCACGCAGACGGGCGATGCCTTTCTGGACGAAGCCCTGCATCTCGCTCACATTTTCGCATATCTGGCTGCGCGAATCGGGGGCATGGCTGCTCTCACTGGGAACCAGAAACCACAGCAAGAGATACAGCACGATACCAAAGCCCTGAAACAGGCTGAGCACCACAAACCCCAGCCGGACCAGCAACGGGTCCACATGAAAATAGGCGGCCAACCCACCCGAAACGCCCGCAATGAGCCGTTCTCGCCGACTGCGCACGATACGCCTTCTTGACGGGGTGGTGCTTCCGGGTTGGGTGGGGGTTTCTTCCTGCGAAAGTTTCTCTGTTTGCATGGTTCTGCCTTTCTTCCTCAATGTTCTTGGTTCCAAAAATATCTGGATGAATGTGCTTACCGGCTCGTTGCCCATCCATCATCTATCCATCACAGGTATGATGATATGATGGATACGTATGGTCGGTTACTCGCCCACTACGACGTTTTTCTGCAAGGAAAGGTTGCGCCTGTCCCTTGCATCTTTGCCTCTGAGCGCATGGCTCTTCTCATTCCGTTCTGGGACCCTTCGTCCAGAGCCATGATGGATTCCTGGAATGGTATAACCATAAGACGTTGCGAAAGCCATGGGATGAAGCGGGGCCTTGCAATTTTTGCCCGGTCGTACTAAGCTATCCTCAACCATTATACGCATGCGCGCCCCCGACCGAAAGATAAAGATAAAGAGGTGCCCTTGTGGAAAAGAATGCACAATATCAGCAATTGCTTGAACGACTTTTCCCCGACCGATACGTTGATATGGCTGGTTCGAGCACGTTTGTGACGATTACGCTGGAAGATATGGAATTTGATGGGTTGGTCGAGGCGCAGGAGCCGGGCAGCCTGGCCTATCGCCTGACGCCCAGAGGTGCCAGTCTGAAGGAAGCATGGACGAAAGGGAAATAGCGCAACTCGTGGGTGAGGTGGGTCACATAGATATGGACGATGCTGACGAGATCACCAAGCAGGGTATCCGGGCCTTCTACGCCGGCGATAGAACCCAGGCTATCGCGTTCTTCTTGCAGGCCGCGCAACTGGACCCCCATCACCAGATTGCGTGGCTCTGGCTTGCCTATTGCACCGACGATATTGAAGAGCAGCGCCAGTATCTCGAACGGGTGGTGGCAATCAACCCGAATAATGAGGCTGGGAAGCGGGCATCGGCAGACCTGGCGCTCCTGACCCCCCTGCCGGTGCTCCTCCCCCCTTCTGGCCTGCTCCCCCCACAGCGCGGCATCCAGGCTGCGCCGCCGGGCAGCGGTGCCTGGACCGGGCCGGTGATTGACCATCCACCGGTCAGCGAGGAGTATAGCTACACGGTTCCGGGGCAGAATATTTCGGTCATTGAACGCGCCGACAGCTCCGGCACGTCGGTGGAGGTGATTGAATATCGGAACCTCAGCGGGAGCGATGATGTGCGCATTGCCGAGCGTTTGTTCTTTGCGCAGCAGGTCGGGATGCGCCTCCGCCAGGTTCGCATCGCCTTGCGGAATGGTGAGGCGATTCTTGAGGGGGGCACGCTCCATTTCATGAAGGGGAACATCGTGATAGACACTTCGATGGGCGGGATTGGCGGGCTGGCGAAAAAGCTGGCATCAAAGTATCTGGCACGAGAAACGATGTTCAAGCCGCGCTATCGAGGGACGGGCGAACTGCACCTGGAGCCGTCTTTCGGGCACTTCATCATTTCCTACCTCGACCGCGAAAAAATGGTGATTGATAGTGGAATGTTCTACGCCTCAGAAGGCTCCATTGACATTGGCGTGGCAATGCAGCAGCACCTTTCGGCCACGCTGGTTGGCGGTGAGAGCTTTTCCAGACCAGGTTGTCGGGACGGGTGGTGCGTGCTGTGCAGCCGGTT
>JAAUSY010000245.1 GCA_012032475.1 Chloroflexaceae bacterium | reverse complement strand
CTTCGAGGTTGCCGACACGGGACCGGGGCATCGCGCCCCGACGAGCTTCCCACACTCTTCCAGGCCTTTGACCCAGACGCGGACCGGCCAGCAGGCGCAGGAGGGCACCGGGTTGGGGCTTGCCATCAGCCGCCGGTTCGTGCAGCTAATGGGGGGAATATCACGGTCCAGAGCGAGGTCGGGCGCGGCTCGGTGTTCACGTTCAATATCACGGTCCCCGCGGCTGAACCTGCCGAAGCTGCGCAAGAGGCTGCGCCCCCCAGGGTGCTTAGCCTGGCCCCCGGTCAACCTGCCTACCGCATTCTGGTCGTGGATGACCGGACGGACAACCGGCAATTGCTGGTCCAGTTGCTCGAACGGGTGGGCTTTACCGTTCGGGAGGCCAGCAATGGTCGGCAGGCTATCGAGGTGTGGGAACAGTGGTACCCGCACTTTATCTGGATGGACATCCGTATGCCCGTGATGGATGGCTACGAGGCGACGCGGTGCATCAAGGCCCGCTCGGCTGCCGCAGGAAAGCCCACGGCGATTATTGCCCTGAGCGCCAGCGCCTTTGAGGAGGAGCGGGCGCACATCATGGCGGCTGGCTGCGATGGCTTTGTTGGCAAGCCTTTTCAGGATGGTGATATCTTCGAGCATATGGCTCGCTTCCTGGGGGTGCAATACCAGTATCATACTCCGTGACGAGTGACGAGTGGCGAGTGATGAGTGGCAAGTGACGGAACTGACGCACAAAGAAGATCGCCTGCGCTACCTGATTGGCGAGCTGGCGTCGGTGGCGGTGGCTTTTTCGGGGGGGGGCGATAGCACCTGCTTGCTGGCGGTGTGCTGCGAGGTGCTTGGCGCTGGCCGGGTGCTGGCGCTCACCGCGTGCTCCCCTTCGCTGCCGCCAGAAGAATTGGCAAGCGCCCGGTCGCTGGCGGCGTACCTCGGTGTGTCCCTGGACGTCATCCCCACCGGCGAGTTGAACCACCCCGCCTATGTGCGCAATGATGAGCAACGTTGTTTCTATTGCCAGCACGAGCGAATTGCCGCGATGTGGGAGGTGGTGCAGCACCGCGGCCTGGCAACGCTGGCTTTTGGCTTCACCGCCGATGACGATAGCCGCGAACGCCCCGGTATCCAGGCCGCGCTGGAGCGTGGGGTCCGCATGCCGCTGCGAGAGGCAATGCTCAGGAAGGACGAGGTCCGGGCGCTGGCGCTCCGTCTCGGTCTCCCCACCCACGACAAACCCTCGCTGGCCTGCCTGGCTTCGCGCATCCCCTTTGGGGAGCCAATCACGGCTGAGGCGCTGACGCAGGTTGCCCAGGCGGAAGCATGGCTCAGGCAGGAAGTGGGCTTGCCCCAGGTGCGGGTGCGCTCCTACCACCGCGGCACCATGGCCCGGCTGGAGGTGGAGACCGACGCTATCGTACAGGTGGCGCAGCAAGAGGTGCGCGAGCGGATAGTGGCGCGGCTGCGCGCCCTGGGGTTTGTCTACGTCACGCTGGATCTGGCTGGTTTTCGCAGCGGGAGTATGCACGAGGGCCGCGCCGCTGTGGGGGGAAACCGGTGAGGCGGGGCGAATAACGTGCGGCAAGCCTTCCTGAGCAGTTTGCAACCCATTGTCACCGTGCTCTTCTAATCTCGCTCATAACCTGATTACGGAGGGACGAGTCTTTGATAAGACGAGCGAAATTCTCTGCTTGATTTAACTCCTGTTCTTTTCGATGTGGAGCTGCCTTTGCTGCCTGGATATGTACCCGAGCCGATTGGGCGTTGCGATTATCTGCGGAGTCTGCCATAAGTTTATGCTCCTCTCTAAACTGCAAACTATAGGTTGTAATTGGTATCTATAGCGATACCACCTCCGGGTGAAGACTTTCGCGGCAAAGCGGCGTTTGCCGCGGCTCATCACATCCCACCGCTCACTCATTCGCCCCGGAGTGGCGAGTATTCGGAGCCTGACCCGCCCGGTACAACCCGCGCCAGTCGTTCAAGCGCACCAGAAAGACATCACGCAGATTGCGAAACGAATCGCGCAGCGGGTCAACCTTGGTTTCCGTGCCATACCGCCAGTAGACCGGCACCTCGGCAATCCGGTAGTGGCAGCGACGGGCCACGAACAGCAGTTCAACGTCATAGGCCGTGACCGCCGCCCCCCGAACGGGCCGCATATGCTCGCCATAAATCTGCATCCGCTGGAAGACCTCTCTGGAAACCGCGTGGTGCAGCGCCTTGAAGCCACACTGCGTATCCTGGATACCCCCGACTGCGACCCCCTGGACAATCAGGTTGAAGACCCGGCCCATCATATGGCGGTGCCACGGCTCGCCAACCCGCCGCGCTCCCACCCCCTCGCGGGAACCAATCGCCACATCATAGCCGTTGTGCAGCCGCTCCTGGAGCTTCTCCCACTCCTCAATGGGAACCGCCAGGTCCGCATCGGTGATCAGCACATATTCTCCCCTTGCCGCCAGCGCCCCTGCCCGCACCGCAAACCCCTTGCCGCGGTGGTCGCGCCGCAACACCTGCACCCCTGGGCACTGCTCGGCCAGGCTTGCCGTCGCATCGCTGCTGCCATCATCCACCACCAGCACCTCAGCCTCGTAGGGTTGCTGGTCGAGGTAACCCTTGATACTTGCCAGCGTCTGGGGCAAACGACGCTCCTCATTATAGGCAGGAATAACAATTGAGAGATAGGGACGCTCAGTGACCACAGCTTGAAGCTCCTTGCGTGTTTATAACGTTCTCTGCGCTATTGTACCACGTCCGGGGCAAAACGTCTGGAGAGCACCAGGGGGAGCAACCGCAGCATCGCCGCCTGACCCCGCAGCCGGGCCCGGGCCGCTGGCTCGCGGATGTGCCAGAGCGAATGGAGGGCAAAGCGAAGCTGAGACCCAAGCAACCGCGGCCAGAAACGTCGCATCACGGCTCTGGGCATGCGCTTGGCCCACACCAGCGCAAAGTTCCGGCCACAATAGTAGCTCGCCAGCGTTCCCCCACCCGTTGCGCTCAGGCGGTGGTAGACCACCGCCGCCGGCACAAACACCGTCCGCACCCCGCGCAGGCGAGCGCGGATATTCAGGTCCACGTCCTCGCAGTACATCACGAGATTTTCGTCCAGAACCTTCCCGTGAATCCGCAAGGCTTCGAGGGTCGCCCGGCGGTAGGCTGCTGCCGCCGCGCACGGGCCAAATACCTCCACCACCGCATCATACTGACCCCGGTCATATTCCCACACGCCGCGGCTCCCCGGCACCCCGTCGGGCCGGTAGAAATCCCCCGCAGAATGAATGCGGTCGCGCTGGTCGAAGAGCAGCAGCTTGCTGGCCGCAAAGTCATAGGATGGGTAGCGCTCCAGCGCCCCGACGAGGTGTTCGAGCCAGCGCGGGTGCGCCTCCGTATCATTGTTCAGCAGCACCACCCATTCGCCGCCAGTCGCCTGGAATGCCCGGTTGATGGCCGCGGCAACCCCCGATTGCGGCTCAGCGCCAGCACCCGCACCTCCGGGTAGCGCTCCGCCAGCAGGGAAACCGACTCGTCGGTGCTGCCATCGTCAACAACCGTGGTGAGGAAGTCGCGCCGGGTCTGAGACCGCAGCGCGTCCAGACATGTCGGCAGGAGCGCCGCGCCATTGTAGTTTGGGATGAGGATATCTATCACGTTATCACGAGGTGATATGCTTGCGCATTTCCTCGGTCATTTTGGAGATTTCCAGACCCACCAACCGCTCCGTGAGCGCCCGGCTCTGGCCGGTCATGCGTTCCGTTGCCTCAACATAGCTCAAGAAATACCCTTCGGCAATCAAGCCCGTTACCACATCCGTCACCCGCTTGAACGCCCCGAAAACGGTCATCGCCTGCTCCAGGTCGAAGGTCTCAAGGCACTTCTTCAAGAACAACTGCTGCACCCGGCTCATCATCCCAATCATAAACGGATCGGTCACCCGCCGAGGAATATGCACCAGCCCCACAATCCACTGCCGCCGCCAGAAGTTCATATCAATACGGCCGCTGGATACCTCGCGGTACCAGGTGATGAGCGTATTCTCTCGGTCGGGGCGCTCGCCCGGCTTGAAAATGTGTGAGGTCGGCGCATATCCATACAGCGTATCATAGAATGCCTGGGTCAGCTCGTTCGTCCATTGCTGCGTGTGCGCAGCCGAATCCTGCAATATCTGGTAGTCCTGCTCCGTCAGTCCGGCCAACGTTATCAGGTCCTTGAGAACCTGCTCCATTCGATACCTCCTGTCTTCGGGGGCAAACGCCTGGTCAGAACGGCGGCTTCACCCCATTTGATGGGCCTTCCGTCTCACCGAAAGGCCCATCAAACCACGTTTTTGATACCCGGTTGATCTGGTTCAATGATCGTTGTGTTCCTATTCTAGCACTTCTCACCCCAAAGAAACAAGGGGTGTTCTCCGTATCCCGGCGTAACGTTTGACCCCGCTCTGGCATCTAATAAAAACGGATAGGAGTGGGCTTTTGCGGTGGTTCACCACCGTCGCCCCACCAGACTACGGACCAGAGTTCGCCAAACTCTGATATGATAGAGCGATGTTCCTTTTGGTCTCAAGACAAATGATAGCGCGATGTAAGGAGAAAGCTAATGGCAGAAGGTAAGGAGCCGCGGTCAAAAAGGAGGGGAGCATCGAAACCAGCAGCGAGAGGCAAAACCAGCGAGCAGAAGGGAACGGCCCTGCCCAGGGGAAGGCCCGAACCCAGAGACCCCGGTGTGGGGAAGGGGAGAGAAACCCCCTCTCAGGAGCCTTCCCCGACGGAAGAGGAGGCACCTGGAGAAAAGCCGATGGAAGAACCTGCTGGAATCGAGCAAGAACCCGTTGTGACGGTGACCACTGTGACCAGGGAGGATGGGCCAGATATGGCAGATATTGGCGAGACCAGCCGGGCCGGGGACGTTTCCGACCACCCCCCGGTCGCTGAGCATGAAGCAGAGCCGGAAGACGGAACAGGGGCCGCCCCGGCTCGGCCCTATGAGTTGGAGCCGGGGGGGCCGCCCCCTGGAGAAACACCGGCAGGGGAACCCCAGGATACCGCCCTTGCCGCTATTCAGGAGCAAGAAGCCCGTTTGCGAAGCGAGATAGACGCCCTGCGCCAGCGCGTGACCGAACTGGGAACCGCCACCGCTCGCCAGGAGACATCGCAGCAGGAAGCCGCTCGCCAGGAGCAGGTTACCGCGCTGACCAAAGCGAGATAGACACCCTGCG
>JAAUSY010000065.1 GCA_012032475.1 Chloroflexaceae bacterium | reverse complement strand
GCAGGGGTTGGAGCAGGGGGTTGGAGCAGGGGTTGGAGCAGGGGGTTGGAGCAGGGGCACCTGGCTGTGCGTCGCCGGGACATTATCGAGGTGCTCATGGTGCGGTTGGGAGTGGACGGGCAGGGAGCCGCTGCTCTAGAACCCCGTCTGGCGGTCATCACGGATGAGCACCGCTTGCGTGACTTGCTGCATCTGGCGCTCCGGGCTGAAGACGTTGCGGCGTTTGAAGCGGCGCTGGATGGTGAATAGCCTGCGTTGCGACTGGTCGTCTTCGCCACGGCCTGGATCGGGGGCATTCTTGCCACCGACCTGCTGGTGCTCCCCGATAGTTTCCTCTGGGGAGTAGCCGTGGCCGGGGCTGCTTTCTCAGTCCTGGTGTGGTCCGCTGGCCTGGAATGGACCCGCCTGGCCGGGTTGGTCCTTCTGGTTGCAGCTCTGGGAGGTATCCGCTACGAATCTCCTCAAGCTGCCAGAGCATCGGCTACGACCTGGCACCTGGTCAACCAGGGTGAGGTCATGGTGCAGGGCTTTGTTGCCGAAGACCCGCGGTGGAGCGAAGCGGGGCAGCGGGTGGTCCTCACGGCCGAGGCGGCACGGGCCGTGGGCGCTTCGGCCGTAGGCGCGGTTCGCGGAGATCTCCTGCTGGTGCTGCCCCCCTACCCGGTCTACCACTATGGGCAACGCCTGATAGTCCAGGGAAGCGTGCGCGAACCTCCTCAAGCGCGGCAACCGAATGCCTTTGACTATCGAGATTACCTTGCTCGGAAACGTATCTTCGCCCTGATGCAAGGGGACTCCCAGGTCTCCCTGCTGCCTGGCACCAGGGGGTCCCCATTCCTGGTAGCGCTGCTCCGATTCCGCCGTTTCTGCCACAGCATCATCTTGCGTTCGCTGCCCGAACCGCAGGCATCGGTGGCGGCGGGAATGCTCCTGGGGCTGAAGGCAACTATTCCGGATACGACCTACGATAGCTTCTCGCGGAATGGTATTTCGCACATTCTGGTCATCTCCGGGTGGCACCTCAGCCTGGTCGCTTCGGTTGCCACTCGGATGGCGCAGCGGTTGCAGCTGCGGCGCGGGGCGACGTTCTGGGCTTCTGTGGGGGTCATCTGGCTCTACGCGCTGTTTGTCGGGGCGACCGGAACCGTGCTCCGGGCCGCAGTGATGGCAACCCTGGTGGTGCTCGCAGCGGCAACCGAACGCCAGACCGAACCCTGGACGCTCTTGCTGGCGGCCTGCTGGTTTTTGACCTTCTGGGACCCCAACATCCTCTGGGATCCTGGTTTTCAGCTCTCAGCCCTGGCAACGGCCAGCCTGATGGCGTTCAGTGCCCCGGTGCGGCGGTGGCTGGCGCGGGTTCCTCTGCTGCGCTGGCCGGTGTTCGCGGCCATAGCCGATACCCTCGCGGCAACCCTGGCTGCTCAGATCCTCGTTTTGCCGCTGATCCTGTACTATTTCGGCAATCTTTCCATCATCTCCCCGCTCTCCAATGTCCTGCTGGTGCCGGTCGTCCCTCCCATTATGATGCTGAGTGCGGTGGCCCTGGGCGGAAGCCTGGTGGGGAGCCTGGTGGGGAGTCTGGCGAATGGAATGATCTGGGTTGGCGAACTGGTCACCTTCGTGGTCCAATGGTTATGGCTCATGGCCTGGGTGCCCCTGGCCTACCTGACCGGGGGAGCTGAAAAGCTGGCCGAACTGCCGTGGGCTTCTGTTCCGGTGCCTTCGTTCCCCCTGTGGCTCTTGCTCGGCTACTACCTGGGTGTTCTCATCATGATCATGATGGTCGGCTTGCGGGGATGAACGTCTTCACCTCGTTCCTCATTCCTCATTCCTCCAACCAGGCATGGGGGCCGGGTTGCGCCAGCACCCGCGCAATGTTTCGCAGTTCCATCCACCACTGTTCCCTGGGACGACCATACCTGGGGTCCATCATGCGGGGCAGGTCATACAGGTCGAAGAACTGCACCTTGCCACCGGTCAACCCGATGAACGCGCCCCGCGGAACTTCGTTGTCGGACTCCTCGATGAGGAAGTTGACGCACTTCAGCGCCAGCCGGGTTGCCAGCGAGCGGTCAAAGGGCGAAGGGTCACCACCCTGTTGCAGATGGCCCAGAATAGCCTGGCGCACATCGAAGAGATCACCCCCCTCTTCCTCGAAGAGCGCACACATAAAGCTGGTGTTGTAGACATCGTGTACTCCCTCGCTGCGAATCATCAGACCCAACCGCTTGCCACCCTTGAATCCTCGCACCAGGTGGTTCAGGTCGAGCTGGAGATCCGCCAGTTTCATGCCTTCTTCGTGGATATAGACCCGCTCCGCGCCGGTGGCAAGGCCGCTCATCAGCGCTAGGTAGCCGCAGTGACGCCCCATCACCTCGACCACGAAGCAGCGGCGCGAGGCCACTGCCGACTGCTTAATCTTGTCCACGGCCTGGACGATATTGTTCAGCGCTGTGTCAGCCCCGATGCTCAATTCGGAGCCGGGCAGGTTGTTGTTGATGGTCGCGGGCATGCAGATGATGGGGATATTGAAGGCGGGGAAGTTGTCGCGTTCCATGGAGAGTCGGTGGGATGCCTGGTAGCCGGCCAACCCCCCGATGACCAGGAGACCTTGAATACCGTGCTTCTCAAGCGTCCGCGCAATGGCATACAGGTCGCGTCCTTCGGGGACTTTGCGGTTGGTGCCCAGTTCGGACCCTCCCATTGATGCCCAGCCGGCGACGCTCATCCACCCAAGCTCCATGATGGAATCGTTGATCAGGCCAAGGAACCCGTCGTGGATTCCGAGCATCACGTGCCCCTGGTCAATGCCCTGGCGGACGGCAGCTCGCGTTGCGGTGTTCATCCCCGGCGCCGGGCCGCCGGCGTTCATCACGGCCAGCCGCAACTGCTTCTGGCCTGGTTGTGGCGGGCGGGGCAAGGCCTGCTCCAGCCGTTCCATCGTCTGGATAGCCTCTCGGAAGCTCGTTCCACGCAGTTTGACGGCCCGCTCATAGTCCTGCCTGGCGATGGCCTCCGCGACGGCGCGGGTCTGCTCGACACAGTGCATCAGCGGGAGGCGCGTAATGCGGTTGTTGCGCATTCCCATCAGGTATGAGTCGTTGTCGGCGTTTTCGGACAGGATGGTCTGGACGGCTTCATACCCCAGAATGGTGCTCATGTTGCGGTCGAACGCGCTGGGTGCTCCCCCGCGCTGCACATGCCCAAGCACGGTCACGCGGGTTTCTTCTCCCAGGCGCTCTTCCAGTACGTTCTTGATATACTCGCTCTTAATCGGGTTTCCGCGGCGGTCTCGCATCCCCTCGGCAACGACCACGATACTGTCGCGGCGGCCTGCCTCTCGCCCGGCCTGCAAGAGCTGGCACATCTTCTCTTCCCAGTGGTCTTCTGGCGGGTTTTCGGGGATGAGCACCCAGTCGGCTCCGGTGGCTATCGCGCTCATCAGCGCCAGGTAGCCGCAGTTGCGCCCCATCACCTCGACGACAAAGGAGCGCTGGTGGCTGGCCGCGGTGCTGTTGATAGCATCAATGGCTTCGGTGATTCGGTGCAGCGCCGAATCCGTCCCAATCGTCATATCTGTGCCATACATGTCATTGTCAATGGAGCCAACGAGACCGACAATCCGCAGTTGGGGGTGGCGCTGAGCTACTTCGGCCTCAACCCGCCTGGTCTCGACCAGTTCGGCCACCAACCCGACCCACTCCTCACGGAAAATGTTGGCCCCGGTGAGGCTCCCATCCCCCCCAATCACGATGAGCCGGTCAATTCCATGGTGCAGCAGGTTGCCGGCCGCCTGAAGCCGTCCTTCTCGCGCCTGAAAGGCCGGGCAGCGAGCTGTGCCAATAATCGTCCCTCCCTGGTAGAGGATTCCCCCGACCGAGTCCCAGGTCATCTTGCGAATACGGTCTCCCCCATCCACCATTCCCTGGTACCCTTCGTAGATGGCATAAACCTCCACGTCCCGATCTAGAGCCGTACGCACGACCGAACGGAGGGCTGCGTTCATCCCTTGCGCATCGCCCCCACTGGTCAAAACCCCGATACATGACGGACGCTGTGTCGCCATGGTGATGTTCCTCCTGCTTGAAACACACTGAACGCGTGGCGCTCTTCGAATTTCCTGAAATCCCACGTGACCCCCATCGGAACGAACGGCATCATCCCCTGCGGTTTCTGCGGTTTCTGCGGGGCGCATGCGGTACTGGTCGGTACCGGTTGGTCTGGGTCTCGCTCGGTCATGCCTCTTTCTGCATGTACCGGCGGAGATTAACAATCGTCTTACTGAGCTGACGTACGGATTCCTGCATCTGCTCGAAGAGCACTTCATATTCCTCTTCGGTCAGCGGGTCTTCTTCGCTGGTGAGGCGGGTGAGGTCGCTGCTCAACGAACTCACCGGGGTGTACAGTTCGTATACCAGGGTCGCCAGCACCTCTCTGGGAGTCATCGCTTCCCAATGATGCGAATGGTGCGAATCGGGCCGGGTCATCGGTTCACTCATCAGGTTTCAACCTCCGGGGATACTGAAAATGGTCGTCTTTGTCTCCTGGATATCGCCTTGTGTGTGACGGTTACGTATGGTCCAGGCCAATCGTACAACCTGGATTCCTGGAGTGAGGCTATTGTACCACAGGACGTGGTGAAGTCTGGATGTGTCAGACCACGCGGGCAAGAAGAAGACCCTTTCAGGAGAAAGGGTGGGCTTCATCTTCAAAGGCTCAAGGAAGGGAGCGGTATCAAAGGAGTTCGGTTATCCTTTCTCCTTGCGCCTGTTCTCCGCTGGTGGGAGAGCGCAATCTTTTCAGAATTATCACCATCCTCGAAAATCCTCTGTTTCTGGAGTGGTTTCCATCTTGACAGAGGACGTGTCTGGTCGTATAATCAAACAATTCGGTGTTTTTGAAATGTTTTTTGTATCCCGGTCTGTTGCTATTCTCAACACCTTGTTGGTGACGTGATTTTTACGCGTAGAAGAAAAACTGGTAAGGAGTGTCAGGGCAATGAGTACTGCACCAAAGTCCCTACGAAAAGAGGACCTTCCCACGGATATTCCGCTTTCTGTGCTATTGTTCTATACGGCAATGTGTCAAAATGTTGCCCTGAATGTGTTCGCAGAAAACCTTGAAATTGGGGCGCTCTCGCTGCGTCATCTCATCTCCGGGCGGGCCCAGCGCCCTCGTGGCCGTACCCTGGAATTACTGGGGGAAGCCCTGGAAATGCCAATCCAGGAGATTCGCTATCGCAACGGGCTGCGCCCGACCAGCGCCCCGCGCTTTAACGACTGGCTGAAGGAAAAAATGGAAGGCGGCGACTTCTCGCGGGCGAAGCTCACCCGCGAGACCGGGATAAGCGATGGGGCGCTGCGCAACTACCTTTCCGGGCGCACCCTGCCGGACTCGCACCAGGCGCAGCGGTTGGCAGAAACGCTGGAGGTGGATTCGCTGGAACTGGCGAAGGTGCTGGTGGCTGACCATGTCGTGCGCAATGGGGGGCAGACGGTTTCCGCGCCGGTGTTCGGGGCGGATGGCACCACAACGATCACCGGGGGCAGCCCGGCTGGCGCTGGTGGGAGCACCGGGCCGAATGCTGCGGTGGATCTGTCGTCCTTCTCCGTCTATGCGGCACCGGGAACCCTTCCCTCGACGGGCGAGGAAGACCACCTGCTGTCGCTCTGGCGAAAGCTCCACCCCCAGGGGCGTCGGGCAACGCTGATTTACATTGCTGGACTGTTGACCGAGGGGTAGGGTGACGGTTCGGGACGGGAAAGACCAGAAAGACGGAAGGGACGGGTGGACGGGTGGGCTTGCATATCATGGCCCAATTCGCTATACTGCGCCTGGCAGAAGACGGATACGGAAAGGGGCATTGGCAATGGGCCAGATGGGACAGATGGAACAGATGGACCAGGAACGTATTGCTCAGGCCGCAGCGATACTCCGTGATGCCCGGAACGTGGTTGCCCTGACTGGCGCAGGGATTGGGCGACCATCGGGTATCCCCGACTTTCGGAGCGAGGGGGGGTTGTGGTCGCAGGATGACCCGATGGAGGCAGTTTCGCTGCGGTCCTTCCGTCTCAATCCGCAGCGCTTCTATGACTGGGTCCAGCCGCTGATGGAACGCATGCTGGCGGCAAAGCCAAACCCGGCCCACCATGCACTGGTGGCGCTCGAAGCGATGGGGAAGCTCCGGGCTGTCATCACGCAGAACATAGATAGCCTGCACCAGGCGGCTGGTTCGCGGGTGGTCTATGAATTGCATGGGCATGTTCGGCGTGCGACGTGCTTTGCCTGTGGGCATCCGTCATCCATGGACCCGCTCCTCGCTCAGGTGCGCCAGCGGGTTGTTCCCCGTTGCCACTGCGGCGGCCCCTATAAGCCCGATATCGTGTTTTTTGGGGAGGCGCTCCCGGAGCAGCCGTTCCTGCTCGCGCAACGGGCGCTCGAAGCATGCGATGTGGTCATGATATTGGGAACCTCGCTGGTGGTCAACCCGGCGGCCGGTTGCCGCTGATTGCCCTGGATCGCGGCGCTCGTCTGCTCATCGTGAATATGAGCGAAACGTATCTTGACCGGTATGCGTCGGTGGTGCTCCATGAGGACCTGGCGCTTGCGGTGCCGGCGATGGTTGAGCAGGTCGGAGAGCAGCGAAAGGAGAGGTTGTGAATATTCGTGAAGCCATTCGGGTGGTGACCGGCGGGACGGACCTTGGGCAGGAAGAAGCGGCCTCGGTGATGGACGAGATCATGACCGGAGCCGCCACCCCGGCCCAGATTGCCGCGTTTCTGACGGCGCTGCACATGAAAGGGGAAACCCACGCGGAAATTGCGGGGATGGCGAAGGTGATGCACGAGAAGGCAACCCCGGTGCCATTTGATGGGCCGGCGGTGGATACGTGCGGGACTGGCGGGGATGGTTCGAAAACGTTTAACATCAGCACCACCGCGGCGTTCGTGGTGGCGGGGGCCGGCCTGACCGTCGCCAAGCATGGCAACCGGGCGATGAGCAGTTCGGCGGGGAGCGCCGATGTGCTGGAACAGTTGGGGGTGAAGATAGACCTGGATGCCAGAGGGGTAGCCCGCTGCCTGCACGAGGCCGGAATCGGGTTCATGTTCGCGCCAATCTTTCACCCGGCCATGCGCTTTGCGGGTCCGGTCCGCCGCGAGATAGGTATTCGAACGGTGTTTAATGTGCTCGGCCCGCTTTCGAACCCGGCCCACGTCCGCCACCAACTCGTTGGCACGCCCAGTGCGCCCCTGGCCCAAAAGCTGGCCCGCGCCCTCAGCCGCCTCCAGATGACCCATGCGCTGGTGGTCCATGGGGACGGTGGGTTGGACGAGCTAGGGTTGAGCGGTCCGAGCCTGGTGTTCGAGGTGCGCGGGGGGAATGAACCAGAACGAAAGGTGCTGGACCCGACGGAACTTGGGTTGAAGCGGGCAACGGTTGAGTCCCTGCGTGGGGGCAGTGCAGAAGACAACGCCCGTATCACGCGGGATATTCTTTCCGAGCGCGAGCAGGGGCCGAAATATGAGGTGGTGTTGCTCAATGCGGCGGCGGCGCTGGTTGCTGGTGATGTCGCTCCGGACCTTGCCCATGGGTTGGACCTCGCACGGGCCAGCATTGCGCAGGGCCACGCGCTTGAGCGCCTGGAAAGACTCATTGCCATCAGCAATGCAACCCCGGACGAGGAGGCGTTGCCTGCTGAGGGACGGGGGTAAGGGGGCGAAGCAAAGAAAGACTAAGAGCCGACGAATACGCAGGGTCAGTGGACTCTGCGGTTTTCGTCTTGAAAATAGGTTTGCTGGCTGCTTAATACGAAGTCTTCACGGTTGAGCCGCCGGCGCTTCCTGAAGAGATACCTGGCCGCAATGAGCAAAACCAGCAGGATGATGCCTGTGCCTGCCACAATGAGCCAGATTTCTATGGGTGCTTGCCTCAGAAGAAAGAGTAAACTTCTCATGCCATGCCCAACCACTCCACCTGGGACCCCGTGGTTCGCTCCGGTGGTTTTTTGTTGTCTTCCGTGGTTGCCTGAACGAACGATAGATGCACTATACTACACCAGGTGGGCATTCCCGGCAAGGCCGGGAGACCGGGAATCCCCCTCTCCGAATGTGGTACAATACGTTTATGGGGGAGGGCATGGGCGGTGAGGGGAGAATGACCGACGGGAATGCTGATGAGAAACGTGCTCGAAAACATAGTTGCCTGGAACGAAGGTGGATGAAGCCCCCTACATTTTGCTGGTCGAGGATTGCCCAACCCAGGCGCTCCATATCAAACATCTGGTCCAGCGGGTTTCAGGGTATGACGTTCGCATCGCCAGTGATGGTATCGAAGGGTGGAAGCAAGCCTGCCTCGAGACCCCGTGCCTGGTCCTGCTGGATATCAACCTCCCTGGCCTTGATGGGTTCCGCCTGCTCAGCCGCCTCAAGCACGGTCAGGTCACGGCGACCATTCCGGTGCTCATGTTGACTTCGTGTGATAGCGTTGGGGATGTGGAGCATGCGATAGCGCTCAGGGCCAACGGCTACATCTTCAAAGAGGACCTGTTTACCTCGAAGGATGCTGCTGCCAGGGCGTGTGCGGATATTGAGCTATTTCTAGGTGGCGAGCATGGCCGGCCATCCGGCCCACGATAGGTCGTCGGGTCTCCTCACCGGGACCTGTGGTCAGCCCACCACCCGGAGGGGGGGTGGCGCTTTTCGGGCGGCTTGTTGCGGCAGTGGATGCAGCAGCGGAACGGAACGCCGGTCCCGTGCTCCAATTCAAGACCCTCGCGGCTGCCGCAGTAGCGGCACACGCTCAGGTTTTCGATATCATCGGCCCGCCAGAGTTGCGGCGATTGGACCATCCGCAGGAAGCCGTTCACCGAGAGGATGCCCACTTTGACACACACCGCAGCCGGGAATACCTCCTCCACCCGCGCAAACAGGTTGAGCGGGTAGGAATAGACTTCGTCGCCGATGGTGATGGTCTGCATACGTGGGTGCTGGCGGATTTTCATAGGGCCGTCAGGTGTGACTTTCTGAAGTTCTCGCTCTGAAAAAGCTGGTCGCTCACTTATGGGCCTGGGCGCGGCGCATTGGGTCCCCGCTCCGGGTCGGGTCAGGCATCGTTTGTCATTGGGAGATGAGGGACTCCTCACAGATAGCCACAAAGCCGCAGCTTCGGCAGCGAGATGGGTTCGTGTGGCTGCGGGCACATGGTTCCCTGGTCAGGTCGGCCCGCATGGCCTCCAGCACACTCAACACGCGGTCCCGCACCGCCGGGGTGTAGGGAATGCGAAACGTTATCCTGGCGTAGCGCAGCAACCCGTAGGGAGGGGAGTGGCCGGTGGTTGCTTCGAGCAGCAGGCAATAGGCCGCGACCTGCATCACATCGGATTCATAGGGTGAGGTCGCCTCACGTCC
Source organism: Chloroflexaceae bacterium (assembly GCA_012032475.1). Taxonomy (GTDB): domain Bacteria; phylum Chloroflexota; class Chloroflexia; order Chloroflexales; family Chloroflexaceae; genus JAAUSY01. The sequence continues at coordinate 12,256 of JAAUSY010000065.1, read as the reverse complement.
GGGCTTGACCTCCACCGGGAAACATACTCCCCGCTTTTCAAGGACGTAGTCGGGCTTTCCGGTCAGGCCGATGGACCGTGCGAAGAGCGGGTGGTCGAATGTGCGCCCACCGCCGGTGTCGCTCCCTACCACCCGCACCCACGGAATGCCCGTGGGTTGGCGCAACGCCTGTGCCAACCAGAACAACAGACCGGCCAGCAGGAGCAGCAGCAGCGCGATGGTCATCACATCGGTCATCACATCGGTCATCACATCGGCAACCCGTGGTTCGTTGCGGCGACGATGAAAGTGAGGAGGGCGGCGAGCAGCAGCAGGCCGGCCAGCAAGCGGGTGATGGTACTGAGACGCACCAGCCATCCATGCTGCGTGTGCTGCCATGTGCCCCGCTCGCGGCGGGCGTGGCCGCCTGGTTCTTCGCCGGCTACCCGCCGAAACCACCAGGAGCGGGCACAATAGACGTATTCGCTGATTTCGCTCACCCGGATAATGGGCATCGTTCGGTTTATTTATTGGCCTGAATTTAGATACCAGGTAGGCAGGCGTCCATCTTCTTCCAATTGCTCCCATCAGTATACCACTGAAACCCGGCCCTGGTGCCGGCGCTCATCGCTCGTTCCTGCGCTCCTGCCTGCAACCTTCGCTCCGCACCACCCTCTCCGTTACCCTCCCTATCATGTCATGCTCCTGGACATCGGTGGTATAATCCAGAGGGGATAAATGGTATGGGGTAGATTCAAGAGAAGATGTGAACCTTCAACCCTTCAGATATGAGCAAAACCAGTTCTATTCAGATGTATTTCCGAGAAGTTTTCATTGATAGTACGGAGCGCAAGCGAACCGAAGAAGCCCTGCGCAAGGCTCATGACGAGCTTGAGTTGCGGGTTCAGGAGCGAACGGCAGAGCTTTCCCGTGCCAACCAGGAACTCCAGGCCAAGGAAGCCCGCTTTCGGACCATCATTGAGCGCAACGCCGATGGGATGATTATTGTGGATTCCCTGGGGGTTATGCGTTTTGTCAATCCCGCGGCGGAGCACCTGTTTGGTCGCTGCGCGGAGGAGTTGTTGGGCGAATCGTTTGGTTTTCCGGTGGTGGCCGGTGAGACCACCGAACTGGATGTCATTCGCCAGGATGGAAAGCCGGGCATGGTGGAAATGCGGGTGGTTGAGATTGAATGGGAGGGATGCCGAGCTTCCCTTGCCACGTTCCGCGATATCACCGAGCGGGCCTATGCCGAGGCCCGGCGGATGACGCGCTTTGCCGTGACGAGCATCCTGGCACGGGCTTCGACCCTGGCCGAAACGATTCCGGGGGTGTTGCAGGCAATCTGCGAATATGCCCGGTGGGAGCTTGGGGAAATGTGGTTGGTGGACCCGGATTCGCACCTGCTGCGCCGGGGCGGTACCTGGAGCACCACACCCCTCAACCCCGGCGAACAGGAAACCGTGGGCTATACCATGACGTTTGACCCGTCGCGTGGGTTGCATGGGGGGGTGTGGGCCACCGGCCAGCCTGCCGTGATTGACGATGTCACGGCCAGTGCGAACTTTCCCCATGCCTCACTCGCGGTCCGGCGGGGGCTGCGGTCGGCCATCGCCTTTCCCATTTTGAATGGGCGCGATGTGACGGGTATCCTGATTTTCTTCAGCCGCCTGATCCACGAGCCAGACGCCGACCTGACTAATCTGATGAACGACATTGGGAACCAGATTGGTCAATTCATTGCCCGCAAGTGGGCGGAAGAAGAGCTGCGGAGCGCTCATCGGGCCCTCAAGACGCTCAGTGAGTGTAATCAGGCGCTCATCCGTGCCACAGACGAGTCGGTCTTTCTCCACGATATCTGCCGGATTATTGTCAAGGTCGGTGGCTATCGCCTGGCCTGGGCGGGGCTGTCGGGAAAGGACGAGGGCGGAGCCAGCACTCCGACACTGGCGGTCCGGGTGGGCTATTTCGAAGACCAGTATATCGAGACGACGGATCGGACCTGCGGCTCGGTTGGGCAGGGCTACGGTCCTATCAGCACGGCACTCCGAACGCGGTTGCCCTGCGTTGCCCGGAACGTGCTGACCGATCCGGCCTATACTTCGTGGCGCAGCGAGGCACTCAGGTGCGGCTATGCCTCGTCGGTGACGCTACCGCTCGTGGCCGAAAGGCAGACCTTCGGGGTGCTGACCATCTATGCCGCCGAGGCCGACGCTTTTGGCAAGCAGGAAGTCACACTGCTGATGGAGATGGCGAGCGACCTGGTCTATGGTATTCTTTCGCTGCGCACCCGCGCTGAGCGCGACCGCGCCGAAGAAGCGCTGCGGTTGTATGCCGAGCGATTGACGAATATGCGGGCGATTGACCAGGCTATTCTGACGGCCCAGACCCCGGAGGCAATTGCCCGTGCGGCCCTGGGCTATATCCAGCGATTGGTGCGCTATCAGTGGGCCAGCATGGTCGGGAGCGACCTGGAGACCCGGCAGCCGGTGGTGCTGGTGACCGATGTTCAGAACAACCAGGACGGGGAGTTGTCCTTTGCCCCGTCCGGGGTGCGGTTGCCGGAGTCCATTTCCATTATGCCAGGCGGAATGGAGCCGGGCGCGTTCCACTACGTGGAAGATATTCTGGCGGTGCCGGAGCGCTCGAAGGTGGTGGAACAACTACTTGCCGCGGGCATCCGCTCGTATGTGAGTGTGCCCTTGCTGGCCGATGGGCAGCTTATCGGGGGCATCAACCTGGGGGCGACGATGCCGCGAGCGTTTGATGAGCAGAACCTTTCGATTGTTCGGGAGGTGGCCGACCAGCTTGCGGTGGCAATCCACCACGCGCTGCTGTTCGAGCAGGTGCGGGCCGGGCGCGAACGGCTCCAGGTGCTTTCGCGCCGCCTGATGGAAGTGCAGGAGGTGGAACGCCGCCACATTGCCCGCGAATTGCACGACGAGATTGGGCAATCGCTCACGGCAGTGAAGATCAGCCTGCAATCCATCCGCCATGGATATGCGCGTGGGCAGGGATATCGAACGAACGGGGCCGAGGAAGCAGAGGGGGCGGGGGGGGCAGGGGGATTCAGTGGGTCATCGTCTTCATCAGCTCCTTCTCCGATGGGGCAACAAATCAAAGAAAGCATCGCCATTGTGGACCATGCCCTCCAGCAGGTGCGCAATCTCTCGCTAGACCTGCGCCCGTCGCTGCTCGATGACCTTGGCCTGGTGGCGGCGTTGCGCTGGTATGTTGACCGCCAGTCGCAGTGGTCGGGGGTTCTTGCGGAGGTGGGAGCCGACCCGGATATCACGCGCCTGCCTTCGGACCTGGAGACCGCGTGTTTCCGCGTGGCCCAGGAAGCGCTGACCAATGTGGTGCGGCATGCGCGGGCGCGGCATGCCCACGTTGATTTGCGGCAGCGCGGCAAGGACCTTTCTCTGGTCATCCGCGATGACGGTATCGGGTTTGATGTTCGGGCGGCCTGGAAACGGGCTGAACGCGGGGCCAGCCTGGGTCTCATCGGTATGCAGGAGCGGGTTTTGCTGGTCGGCGGTCAGCTGGATATCATCTCAACGGCAACACGTGGGACGGAGATTCGGGCGCGGTTTCCCATCCGGAGCATGGTTCGATGCTGCGGGGCAGTGATGCCAGTGACGAGTGATGAGTGGCAAGTGGCAAGTGGCAAGTGATGGCGGAGTTTCATGAAGCCCATTCGTATTTTACTGGCCGAAGACCACACCCTGGTCCGGGCTGGCATTCGGGCGCTCTTGCAGAACCTCGATGATGTCCAGGTGGTTGCGGAGGCCGGCGACGGACGCGAGGCCTTGCGGCTGATTCAGATTCACCAGCCGGATGTCGTGCTGATGGACATTGCGATGGCGGGGTTGAACGGGTTGGAAGCGACCTCTCGCATTGCCAGGGAGTTTCCCAGGGTCCGAGTGATTATCCTTTCGATGTATGTGAGCGAGGAATATGTCTTGCAAGCGCTGCGGGCCGGGGCCGTGGGCTACCTGCTCAAGGATGCCGGAACCGCAGAATTGGAACTGGCAATTCGCGCAGTCGCCCGCGACGAGACCTACCTCAGCCCGGCGGTCTCGAAGCACGTCGTGGCGGACTATGTGCGGCGCGTCGGGGGGGAACCAAGCTCGCTGGAGCGACTCACCCGCCGCCAGCGCGAGATTTTGCAACTGATTGCCGAAGGTCGGTCCACCCAGGAGATTGCCCAACTGCTGAACATCAGCGTCAAGACGGTGGAAACCCACCGCTCGCAGTTGATGGAGCGGCTTGGTATTCACGATGTGGCTGGCCTGGTGCGCTATGCCATTCGGGTGGGGTTGGTGACCCCGAACGAATAACCATCAACTCGGTAAGGAGCCATTTGTGGAACGACCATTACTCAGCGTCATCATGCCGTGCTACAACGAATCCGGCACGCTCCCGCGTATCCTGGAAGCCGTGCGGGGCATTGCGCTGGACAAAGAGATTATCGCCGTTGACGACCATTCATCGGACACTACCCTGGCGCTCCTCCGAGCCGAAGCGGCCCGCGACCCGCGCCTGCGGGTGATTCACCACCCACACAATCGGGGCAAGGGAGCCGCGGTACGGAGCGGCCTGGCCCACGCCCGCGGGGAGATTGTGATTATCCAGGATGCCGACCTGGAATATGACCCCCAGGATTATTACGAACTGGTGCGACCTATTGTAGAGGGGCGGGTGGATGTGGTCTATGGGAGCCGTTTCATGGGGCGGCATACGGGGATGTATTTCTGGAATGCGCTAGGAAACAAGGGGCTGACGTTTCTGACGAACTTCCTGTTCAATAGCTGGATTTCGGACATGGAGACGTGCTATAAGGTGATGCGCACCGAGGTGTTGCGCAGCCTGCGCCTGGAATCGAATGATTTTCGCCTGGAGCCTGAGATTACGGCGAAGGTATTGCGGCGGGGCCACCGCATCTACGAGGTGCCGGTGAGCTACCTGGGCCGCACCTACGAAGAAGGGAAGAAGATGAAGCCGAGTCAGGGGTTCTACGCGGTGTTTGCGCTGCTGCGCTACCGGCTGTGGGAATAGGCGGCGGGGAGAAGGGGTCCGATGCCTGCGGTGCGGCATGTTGCGATGCTCAGTGTCCATAGTAGCCCGTTGGCCCGCCTGGGGAGCAAAGAAGCCGGCGGGATGAATGTCTATGTACGCGAACTGTCACGCGAACTGGGGCACCAGGGCGTGTCGGTGGATATCTTCACCCGTCGGAGCGACCCATCTACGCCCACGATAGTCCCGCTGGCTCCGGGGGTTCGGGTTGTCCACGGGCAGATGGGGCCGGCGGCTCCCTATGACAAGAACCTGCTGGTCCATTATGGGCCAGCGTTTGTTGAGGACATTCTCCGCTTTGCCGAATCCCAGGGGGTGCAGTACGATATCATCCACAGCCACTACTGGGTTTCTGGCGAAGTGGCGGTGGTGTTGCGCCAATCCTGGCGCTGCCCTGTCGTGCAGATGTTCCATACGCTTGGGGCGATGAAGAACCGCGTGGCTCGCAGCGCCGAAGAAACCGAAACCAGCCGCCGCATTGCGGTTGAGCGGATGTTGCTGCGGGAGGCAGACGCGGTGGTGGCGGCAACGCCCCTTGACCGGGAGCACATGGTCCACTCGTATGGGGCGGACGCCGGGCGCATCCATACCATCCCCGGCGGGGTTGAGGTACGCCGGTTCCGTCCAGTCCCGCGGTCTGTGGCACGGGAGCGGTTGGGGCTTCCCCTGGGGCAGCAACTGGTGCTTGGGGTCGGGCGGATGGAGCCGCTCAAGGGGCTGGATATGCTCATTCGGGCGCTGGCAATGCTGCACGCTCGCCACCCGTCCTGGCGCGGTTCGCTGCGGGGTATCCTGATTGGCGGCCACGCCGAGACCACCAGTCGCGACCAGTGGAACACCGAGCAGCAGCGCCTGGATGCTCTGCGCCAAGAACACGGCCTTGCCAGCGCGGTTTCCTTTCTGGGGACGCAGCCCCACGAATTGATGCCCGATTATTATGCCGCTGCCGATGTGGTTGCTGTTCCGTCGCTCTATGAGTCCTTCGGGTTGGTGGCGCTCGAAGCGATGGCCTGTGGTGCGCCAGTGGTGGCCTCTCAGGTCGGGGGGTTGTCGCTGCTCATTGAGCACGAACGCAGCGGCCTGCTGGTGCCCCCCAACGACCCGGCCATGCTCGCGGAACAGATAGCCGTGCTGTTGACGCAGGATGCGGTGCGAGAGGCCATCTCCGCCGGGGCGCACCAGCGGGCCCAATCCTACCGTTGGAGCCGCGTGGCCCACGAGATACAGTCGCTCTACTGTGCCCTTGGGTGATGGGTGCGCGGGAAGGGAAGATTAAAGGGAAGGAACGGGCTATTCGGTTCGTTGGGCAAGGGAAAAGAGAAAGGAAGGAAGGGGAAGATGATGATGGACCAGGTCAACCCGTGCGGTTGCGACCATGACCGCACCTGCAACCACCACCGTGGCTGCGATGGCCCCGGTGGCTGCGACGACGACGGCGATGGTGATGGCACTCGCCGGGCGCTGGTGATTGGGGCGCACCCCGATGATAACGAGGTCGGTTGCGGGGGGACCACCGCAAAGCTCGCCGACCAGGGATGGGAGGTGACCTACATTACCTGCACCAATGGGAACAAAGGGAGCCATGACCCGCACCTCAGCGGCTACCAGCTTTCGGAAATCCGCGAGCGAGAGCAGCAGGATGCCGCGGTCATCCTGGGGGTGCAGCGGGTCATCTTCCTCCGATACAATGATGGCGAACTGGAGGCAACCCCTGCGCTGCGGGCGGAGATGGCAATCTACATCCGCCATTTCAAGCCCCACCTGCTCTATACCCACGACCCCTGGCGGCCCTATATGCTGCACCCCGACCACCGCGCCGTGGGCTTCGCCGTGATTGATGGCGTGGTGAGTGCCCGCGACCACCTCTATCTGCCGGGCCTGGGGCAGATTGGCCTGACCGCCTGGCGACCGCACTATCTCTACCTCTGGTCGGCAGACCGCCCGGACTATACCGAGGATATCAGCGACACGCTGGAGCGCAAGATGGCGGCTCTGGAAGCCCACCGCAGCCAGATTACCGAAACGAGCGACTGGATTCCCCGGATGCGCCAGCGGGCCGAAGCGCAGGGCCAAGCGGCGGATTGCCAGGCCGGCGAAGCCTTCCGGCAACTGAACCTGTGAGAGCTATGATGAGTCGCTGGCAGGGTCCGCCGGAGCCACGTTACTTTTTATGCAACGCTCTACGACCAAGGGATTGCCCAATTTGCTCCCCCCGTCATGGGTTGCTGGATGCCTTCCGCAAGCCCTAACCCTTCCAGAACACGTCCAGGTGAACCATGGACGATGGCTTGACAATACCCCCTATCTGTACTATACTTTGATGGAAGCGTAGGGATTTTATTCTTCATGCAAGAATCTACCTACAAGCACCAGGCGGTCAGGGGGTACTTTTGAGCGAATCGAACTCGCTGCACGTTCCTGCCCTTCAGAAGGGCAAGCGGGGTAGGTGATTACAGGCTCGGACGGAGCCTTCGCGCAAGCGAGAAGCCGCAGGGCTTTCAGCTCTGGCGGGGTGTCACTGGTAGGTAATGGAGAAGTTGGTGTCACAAGGTTTGTGTGAGGTGCATGCTGCAAGCACCTGGAAAGGATTGGGAAATGTCTGAACTTGCCCATTATGTGGAGGTCGAACTTGTACCGGGAAGTCGCGAATCTCGCGTTCCGGGCGGTCGTACCCTCAAGGAAATTGAGGCTGACCTGAAAAAACCAGGCAAGACGCTGCTAGGGGCGATTACGCAAGCACCAGGAGAGTCCGATCCGTTCGATGTCTGGTTGGGCCCCTTCTACATGGGGGTGTTTGGTCTGGTTGGTTTTGTTGCCGCCGTGTGTGGGGCAATTTTCTACCTGTATGAAGTGGTCTTCCATGGCCCGTATCTGTCCTACTTCAGCAACTTCATTGCAGGCAGTATCATTCCTCCTCCCCCAGAAGCAGGGCTGAGCTTTATGGTTGGTCCAGGCAACCAGGGGTTTGTGTGGCTGTGGGTGGTGGGTTTTGCGACCACCGCGTTCATCTGCTGGCTGCTGCGTGAGGTAGAAATCTGCAACAAGCTGGAGATTGGCTACCACGTGCCCATTTCGTTCGGGGTGGTGGTTTCGGCCTGGATGACGCTTCAGATCTTCCGCCCGGTGCTGATGGGCCGGTGGGCTGAGGGCTTCACGCTGGGTGTCCTGCCTCACCTGGACTGGATTAACCTCTTCGGGTATCGCTACTTCAACTTCTACTTCAACATCTTCCACTGCCTTGGGATTACGGGCCTGTGGACTTCGACCATGGTTCTGGGCTTGCATGGCTCGGCTATTCTCAGTGGCTCCCAGTCGCGCTACGGTGATGAGATTGACCGGGTTCACCAGTTCTGGTACGACATTGTTGGTTACTCCATCGGTGAGCTTGGGATTCATAAGCTGGCAACCCTGCTGGCTGCCGCCGCGGTGCTGGTGTCCAACCTGTGTGTGCTGTTCTCTGGTTGGATCGTGATGGACTGGGTCTCCTTCTGGAACTGGTGGGTGGATATGCCGCTGTGGGTTGGTATGTAAAGTAGTGGTGAGGAGTGTGTAGTTATGGCAATCAAAGCGAATCCAACGACAAGGTTTAAGGTAGAGGATCAGGACCCCTATTTTGATTATCCTGCCGATACCGAGATTGGTTACCACGGTGGACGCCTGGGGTTCGCCAATGGGGGGTCGAGTAGCTTCGATGTGGCCGAAACCCCCATTCTCGGGCCAGTCTTCCGCTTCTTTGGGAACACCCAGTTGGGACCAATCCACATGGGTGTGATGGGATGGATTGCGTTCATCTGTGGTGGCGCAGCTATCTTCTTCTGGCTGTTTGGGATGGCAATGCTGGTCAGCTACGACCCCATTAAGTTTGCCAAGAACTTCTTTGTGCTCCATGTAGACCCGGCTCCGGCGCACTATATGCTCTGGGGGTTTGGGGGCGGCCTTGAGGAGGGTGGTCTCTGGATGATTACCACCATCCTGCTGACGACGGGCCTCTATGCATGGTGGTTCAGGATCTGGAGCCGCGCTCGTGCGAATGGCCTCAAGCCCTATCTGGCCTACGGCTTTGCTTCGGCGCTGTTCCTCTACACGGCGATTTACTGGGTCCGACCGATGCTGATTGGCAACTGGTCGGAAGCTCCGCCGCACGGCTTCAAGGGCGTGTTGGAATGGACCAACAACATTAGCTTCCGCTACGGAAACTTCTATTACAACCCGTTCCACATGCAGGTCATCTTCTGTGCGCTTGGTTCGACCCTGCTGCTCTCTGCCCATGGGGCCACCATCTGGGCAACGGCGAAGTATGGGTCGCACGAGGAGCTTGAGGAAATTCACGAGCCGGGCACTGGTACGGAGCGGGCGCAGATGTTCTGGCGCTGGACGATTGGCTTCAACGCCAATGCCTACAGCATCCACGTCTGGGCCTTCGGGTTTGCGTTCCTCTTCGGGGTTGTGGGGTGCATCGGGATTACGCTGACGGGAACGTTTATTCCTGACTGGCCGCAGTGGGCCCAGGATGCGAGCATTATCCCGCCGCAGAATCCGCCACCCAACGTGTACGTTCCGAACCCGATTACCAATATGTAAATGGTCTGATGAAGAAAGCCTGCGGTGGATGTCCTGTCAACCACGGGCTTTCTTCATGCTCCAGTTGGTGCAAAAGCGAGCAAAGGTGCTCCAGGAAGCCTCCCTTTGCTCGTTTTTGCATGCAGTGCAAAGTTATGTTTATTTGCAAATTTTGACTCTCCATGCTACAATCCTCCCTCAAGTAGTTCCAAATCTATACTACAACAGACATCCTGGTTTCCTCTCGCGCCCCGTGATGAAGAAGTTCGTCCCATTTCGTAACGCCATGATCCGATTGTGATGGGGTGGTGAGGGGATGTTCCATTTCGTCCAGTAAGCCAGGATGCTCCAGTGGGCATCTTCGCCCCGCCGGTCGCGGGTTTGGTCTATGCCATGGCGGTACGATATCCGAATACGATCCTGGGGGGTTTCCAGTTTCCACAGCAGAAGGTCGGTCATGAACAATGCCAGGATTGGCCCGAACGCCCTCATTCAAACGGTTGAAGCGCTCAAGGAAACCTATGGCCTTGCCCGAACCACGGACCTGCTTTGCGAAGGGGGCTTCCCCTCCCTTGTTGATTTTATGCCCGCGGAAATGGTGGATGAGCAGGAATTTTTGATGCTGATTCACGCGCTGACCACGCAACTCGGCTCTGAGCCGACCAGGGCCATCCTCAGACGTTCGGGCCAGCGCACGGGGGATTACGTCCTCCGCTACCGCATTCCCAGTCTCTTCCAACAACTGGTTCGATGGCGGAGGCTCCCGCGGCACTGGAGCCTCTGGTTGCTTCTGCTTGCGATCCGCCAGAGCGCCTGGACGTTTGTGGGGAGTGGGGTCTTCCGGTTTTCGCTGGGCAAAGAGAAAGAGGCGCGGATTCTCATCGTCAATCGCGCCCCAAATCCTGCGATCCCGCCAGAGGTCTGTAGTTTCTATGGCGGGACGTTTGAGCGACTCGTGCAGGCGCTCATTGATGCTCACATGCAGGTGCAGAGCGTGGATGGGACGCCCACGGATGGGCAACGCCTGGAGGGGCAGGCGAGCGACGGGCAGGATGCTGAACGTCAGGCCGGTGAGCCTGTGCGCTGTGCCTATGTTATCAGGTATCCGTAGGCGGCAGCAGATACTATCATTCTGGATGCAAGGAGGCATATCTCATGCGTATCATGATGATCCAACCGAATTACCACTGCGGAGGGGCAGAGATTGCGGGCAACTGGCCGCCAAGCTGGGCCGCCTACATTGGCGGAGCCATCAAGCACGCTGGCTATCCCAATGTCCGGTTTGTGGACGCGATGACCAACGATATCCCCGACGATGTGTTGACCGAGATGATCCGGAGAAATCAGCCCGATGTGGTGCTGACCACGGCCATCACCCCGATGATTTACAAGGCGCAGAATACGCTGAAGATTGCGCGGCAGGTGCGCCCCCAGGCCAAACTGCTGCTCGGCGGCATCCACCCGACCTTTATGTACGGGCAGGTATTCAATGAAGCACCCTGGATTGACTATATTGTCCGCGGCGAAGGCGAGGAGATAGTTGTCAATTTGATGCGGGCGATTGAGGCTGGTACGGACCTGAAAGAACGGCGCAACATCAAGGGGTTGGCGTTTCTCGAAGAGGATGAGATTGTTGCTACGCCGGCCCACCCCCCCATTCGAAACCTGGACGAGACCCTGAAGCCGGATTGGGGCCTCCTGGAATGGGAGAAGTATATTTATATTCCCCTGAACTGCCGCGTTGCCGTGCCGAATTTTGCGCGGGGGTGCCCCTTTACGTGCCGCTTCTGCTCGCAGTGGAAGTTCTGGCGAGCCTACCGCGCCCGCGATCCGAAGAAATTCGTTGACGAGCTTGAACTCCTCAAAAAGAATACCAGGTCGGGTTCTTTATTCTTGCCGACGAGGAGCCGACCATTAACCGCAAGAAATTTGTGCATCTCTGTCAGGAATTGATTAACCGCAAGCTCGATGTTCCGTGGGGTATCAATACCCGCGTGACGGACATTCTGCGTGACCAGAATTTGCTCTATTTCTATCGCAAGGCGGGGTTGGTGCATGTCTCGTTGGGGACGGAGGCCGCCAGTCAGTTGAAGCTGAACCAGTTCCGCAAGGAAACGACCATTGAGCAAAACAAGCGGGCGGTTCAGTTGCTCAAGGACCACGGCATCGTGGCGGAGGCGCAGTATATTATGGGGCTTGAGGGCGAGACCCCCGAAACGATTGAGGAGACCTACCGCTATTCTCAGGATTGGAAGCCTGATATGGCGAACTGGAATATGTTCACACCGTGGCCGTTTGCCGAGCTTTTTGAAGACCTGGGCGACAAAGTCGAGGTGCGCGACTATTCCAAGTATAACTTTGTCACCCCGATTATGAAGCCGGATGCGATGGAGCGCGAGGATGTACTCAAGGGGGTGCTGCGCTGCTATGCGCGGTTCTATCTGCTCAAATCGCTCTTCGACTATCCCTTCATCAAAGACCCCTTCAAGCGGCGGTATATGCTCGGTTGCCTGAAGGCCTTTGCCAAACGACCCTTTCCAAGCGGTTCTACGACCTGGGGCGGGTCAAGCGCAAGGGTACGCGGATGGAAATTGACCTGGGCTTCGACCAGACAAAGGTGCTCACTAGCGAGGAGATTGCC
>JAAUSY010000007.1 GCA_012032475.1 Chloroflexaceae bacterium | reverse complement strand
CGGGGGTCGGTGCTCCCCCGCCCCGACCCCGCCCGATCGAGCCGCTCCGCTCTTCTATGAAACGGTGGCGCTGGCCCGGCGCACGCCTCACCCTGACCCGAACCTACCTGGACGAGCAGGGCAACCCGCTCCCCCCCCTCGCCCTACCTGATTGCCCTGCTCCGTCTGGTGCAGCCGGGCAGCGTTCCGCTGGTGCGGGTGCCGGCTGGCAGCGTGCCAGCGCTGAAGGACGCCGCCTCGCCCCAGGAAGCCCTGGTGGCGGTGATGGCGGGGAAGGGAACGTGGGAAGACGTGGATGGGGTGGCGGAGCAGCCGTGGGGACGGTCTATCCTGCCGCTGCGGGAGCACATCACCTTTGCCTGCCGGATGGAGCAGACCCGCGAAAGCCCCGACCGTTCGACGTATGGCCCATTTGAGGGAATGCTCGAAGACCCCCGGCTAGTGGCCGAAGTGGCCGAACGGTTCGGGCCAGACTACCGCTGGAGCGTCACCCGGTTCAACGACTACCTGACCTGCCCGTTCCGCTTTGCGGCGGCCCATGTGCTTGGTTTGGAGCGACGGGCCGAGCCAGAAGAAGGGTTGGAGAGCGCCGGGCGCGGTCGTATCTACCACGATATCCTTTCGCAGGCCGGGCAGGGGTGGATACTGGCACAACGCCCCCTGGCAACCGACCACGAGAAGGCCATCCTGGAGGCACTGCATCACGCGATTGACGAGGTGCTGGCGCATGCCCCGGCTCGCTACGGGTTTGCTCCGGGGGCGTTCTGGGGGTGGGAACAGGCCGATGTTCGGCGGCGGTTGGTACAGGCCATCCGCCGGGCCGTGCGCGAAGGGGGGGAATGGGCGGCGTTTCGCCCGGTCGAAGTCGAGAAGGGTTTCGGCATCGGGGCAGATTCGGAAAACGGCCCCCTCTGCCTGGAGACACCCGCCGGCCCGGTGCTGGTGGTGGGGCGGGTTGACCGTGTGGACCTGCACCAGAGCGGCAGGCTGGCCCTGCTGGACTACAAGAGCAGCAGCAAGGTTCGGGCGCTGCGCGACACGCTGGAAGGGCGAGACGTGCAACTCTCGCTCTATGTGCTGGCGGTCGAGCAGGTCATCCGTCCGGGGACGCGGGTGGAGCGGGCCGCGTTCTTCCACCTGGGCAGCGGCAAATATAGCCCTCCCCTCACCGACCGCGAACGCGACCGGGCCCTGGCGGTATTGATGGACCGCATCACCGAGGTTGTCACGAGCGTTCGGGGCGGTGCTTTTCCGGTGCGTCCGATTCGGGCGTGCCCGCGTAGCTGCCCGTTTGCCACCATCTGCCGCGTGCAGCGGGCGCAGCCGGCGCCGGGGAGCACTCCCCGATCCGGATGATATCACCACGATATCGCCTCCGGGTCATTGCCTGCGATTGATTGCTCCCAATCCACTCTCCTCTGGACACTTTATCCAAACCCGAAATGAAATATTTATATTGTTTAACCGTAGTTTACACCTCCCCCTATCGTGTACGATAGAGTACAGAACACACCGGGTACCGTCCGAAAGGACACCGAAACGTGCCCAACCGAAGGAAACCATCAGGATGACACCCATCATACCGATTATCTCCAATGCAAAGAAGTATCAGAAGAACCGTATGGAATCCTTCGTTCCTCAGAGAGTCATGACGGCTCACCAGAACACGACTCATCGTGTGGTAACGACGCCAAAAAGGGCAATGTCCCGCGCCCCATCACCCTGCGAATGCAGGAATAGCTCATGACGAGTTATTCGTACTCACTTTCATTGGAACGGTAGGAAACGAAACAGTCCCATCGGTCGTGCTCTTGTCCCCATGACGGGCATGAGAGAAACCGCCTACCCCCCGAATGGGTAGGACCAACGCCGCCCAGGTCATACCGAGAACCCTCCCGCTCGGTAGGCGTTCCCTGGTTGCCTGAAACAGGCCAGAGACCGCAAGGAGCGGTCAGGCAGGGAGTCAGCTATCAACTTCAGGGTGTCAATTTCAGCGTATCAACTGCAAGGAACACACAAAGGAGAGATGAAAGCGATGAGACAAGTTGCATTCTATGGAAAAGGCGGTATTGGAAAGTCCACCACGCAGCAAAACACCGCCGCGGCCATGGCGAAATGGGAGCCTCCCTCATGATTGTCGGGTGCGACCCCAAAGCCGACAGCACGCGGCTCCTCCTGGGGGGGCAACGCCAGCGTACCGTGCTCGACAAGCTGCGCGAGGTCAAACCCGAAGAAGTATCCCTGGACATGGTGATGGCAACGGGGTTTGGCAACATTCGCTGTGTCGAATCGGGCGGCCCCGAACCGGGTGTTGGCTGTGCCGGTCGTGGCGTCATCACCTCCATTCAGACGCTCGAAAGCCTGGGGGCCTACAACGGCGTCAATGGGCAGAAGGTCGAATACGTCTTCTACGACGTTCTGGGCGACGTGGTGTGCGGTGGCTTTGCCATGCCCATCCGTGAGGGCTACGCCGAAGAAATCTATATCGTGGCCTCCGGCGAATACATGGCGCTCTACGCGGCCAACAACATCTCCAAGGGTATCAAGAAATTCGCCACCAGGGGTTACGCTCGCCTGGGCGGTATCATCTGCAATTCCCGCATGGTCGAGAACGAACGAGAACTGGTCGAAGAGTTTGCCCGGCGCATCAACACCCAGATGATCCACTTTGTTCCCCGCAGCAAAGACGTCCAGCGGGCCGAAATCAACAAGCAGACGGTCGTGGAGCACAACCCGACCTCCGACCAGGCCACCGAGTATCGCCAGCTGGCGAAGAAAATTCAGGAGAACGACATGTTCACCGTTCCCACGCCCATCACGCAGGACGAACTGGAAGACCTGATGAGAGATTATGGCATCATAGACTGAGATGAGTTTCGGGAAGAGACCGGGAACAGGCGACCACTACACCCGTATCACCCGTATCACCGGCTCCCGTCACCGGTTCTCGGTCACCTGACTTCAGAGAGGGTCATCACCTATGAAGACGCAGTACGCAGACTTTATCGAATACCGAGGGGGACGGTGCAAACCGGCCCTGAGCGAGCACCCTTGCTACAGCACCCAGGCCCACCGCACCTTCGGACGGATTCACGTTCCGGTTGCCCCAAAGTGCAACATCCAGTGTAACTACTGCGTGCGCAAGTACGCCTGCCCGAACGAAAACCGCCCTGGGGTGACCGTGCGGGTTATCTCACCCGCGCAGGCCATCGAAACAACCGCCAGAGCGCTGGAGTTGGAGCCGCGCATTCGCGTGCTTGGCATTGCCGGGCCTGGCGATGCCCTGGCGAATGACGAAACACTTGAGACGTTCCAGATGGCGCGAGAGGCGTTCCCGACCCTGACGCGCTGTATGTCTACCAACGGGCTGTTGCTGCCCGAAAAAATCGAAGCCCTGCACCAGGCGCGAGTCACCACGGTGACCATCACCATCAACGCGATTGACCCGGAGATAGGGGCGCAGATTTACCACGGGGTGCGCTACCAGGGCCGCCTCTACCACGGACGGGAAGCCTTTGAAATCCTGAGCCGCAACCAGCTTGAGGGACTGCGGTTGGCCGCCCGGCGTGGCATGATCGTCAAGGTGAATGCCATCCTGATGCCCGGCATCAATGACCATCACCTGACCGATGTTGCCCACACCGTCCGAGACCTGGGGGCCTACATTATGAACATTATGCCGCTCATTCCGCTGCCCGAATCGAAGTTCGGGCACCTGCCAGCCCCGTCGCCCGACCTGCTCAACCAGGTGCGCGACGAGTGTGCCACCATCATCAACCAGTTCCGGAGCTGCACCCAGTGCCGCGCCGATGCTATCGGGGTGCCGGGCGAAAGCGGTTGCGGCGGTGACAACCTGCAAGAACGGCTCCAAACACTGACTACCCATCAGGACACGGGACAACCAGCCCTGGAGCCGGTTCCCGTCAAGGGGGCGTTCCGTTCTGGTCTGTTCTAGCGGCCCGAACGCCCTGGCTCGGCCAACGCTCCCCCGCGGCGAGGCGAGGGACGAGCCAGCACCGCGCCCCAGAACCACCCACGAGGTATATCTATACTATACTATCTATCCACCCAGGTCCAGGGGGAAACCCTGAAGAAGAGATCGGAGAAATTGGAGAAACTGGGAAAGACCGGAAAGACGGTAGAGAAAGGAAGTATCCATGTTGTTGAAGTGTAACAAAACCATTCCAGAGCGGGCCAAGCACTTTGTTGTCAAGGGAAGTTGTACCCCCACGCCCGGCGGAGGGTGCCCGGTGGCGTCCAACGTCCAGACCACCCCCGGCGATATGACCGAACGCGGTTGCACCTATGCCGGCTGCCGCGGAGTGGTCGGCGGGCCAGTCAAAGACGTGATCCAGCTCACCCACGGACCCATCGGCTGCTCGTTCTATTCGTGGGGCTACCGCCCCCACCTGGCCGACTCGGACTTCCATATCAAATATTCCTTCACGACCGATTTGGAAGAGTCTAACATCGTCTTTGGGGGCGAACAAAAGCTCCTGCAAAGTATCATTGAGGCGGCGGAAGAATTTCCCGAAGCCAAAGGGGTCTTTGTCTATAACACCTGCGCCCCGGCGCTCATTGGCGACGATGGCAAAGATATTGCCAAAATTGCCCAGGAAAAAATCGGCAAGCCGGTGGTGTTCTTCCGTTGCGAGGGCTTCGCCGGCGTCAGCCAGTCGTTGGGGCACCACGTTGGCAACGAGACCATCTTCAAAGAACTGGTCGGCTCGGTCGAGCCAGAGGGCGACTTCTCACGCTCCATCAATATCGTTGGTGATTACAACATCAAGCACGATATCCGCACCTTCGAGCCACTGTTTGAGGCCCTGGGGGTCAGGATTATCACCCGCTTCACGGGCAACGTATCGGTGGACGAAATCAAGATTATGCACAAGGCGGCGCTCAACGTCATTCACTGTGCGCGTTCGGCCACCTACATTGCCGATATGATGAAGGATAAGTATGGCACGCCCTACATCCACGTCACACTGTGGGGTATCAAGCACATGTCGGACGCGCTCCGCGCCACGGCCCAGTTCTTTGGCCTCGAAGACCGCGCCGAGCAGGTTATCGAGGCGCAGGTGGCGAAGATTATGCCCCAGATTAACCACTACCGCAGCCGTCTGGCGGGCAAGAAGGTCTTCATCTACCAGGGTGGCCCCCGCGCCTGGCACTGGCCGCAACTCCTGCGCGAACTGGGGATGGACGTCATTGCGGCGGCGACGACCTTCGGACACGAAGAAGACTACGACAAAATCTACGAGAATGTGGGCGATGGCACGCTGATTTTCGACAACCCCAACGCACTGGAGATTGAAGAAGTGCTCACGACCTATCAACCCGACCTGTTCATATCGGGCAATAAAGAGCGCTACATTGCCTACAAGATGGGAACCCCGTTTGTCAACGGGCACACCTATGACACCGGCCCCTACGCCGGCTTTTCGGGGATGGTGAACTTTGCCCGCGACATTGACCGGGCCATCAATGCGCCAGTCTGGAAGCTGGTGCAGAAGAAAGCTCGCCCGGTGCCAGGGTGGAACGGGAACAGGAACGAAACCAGCATGGCCGAAGCATTCTAGAGGAGATTTTCATAGATGACTGTCACAACAACACCAAAGGCAACGGTGACCAGACAGGAGCGCGTGGTTGCCATCAACCCCACCCGCACCTGCGCCCCCATCGGGGCAATGCTGGCAACCTATGGCGTCCATGGAGCTTTGACGATTAACCACGGTTCCCAAGGGTGTGCCACCTATCCGCGGCACCAGATTACCCGCCACACCCGCGAACCTTGCGAGGTCGCCACCACATCGTTGAGCGAGAACGCGGCGGTCTATGGCGGCAAGGAAAACCTGCTCATCGCCCTGAAGAACGTCTACGAGCGGTTTCACCCGACGATGATCACGGTCTGCACGACCTGTCTTTCGGAAACTATTGGGGACGATATCCCCGCTATCATCGGAGAATTTCAGGAGAACTTCCCGGAAATAAGCATTCCGATAGTGGATGTGAACACCCCCTCCTACGTGGGCACGCACATCACCGGTTTCGACAATTTTCTGGAAGTGCTGGCGAAATCGCTGGTGCGGCGGGGACGAAAGCCCAACAACAAGATCAATATCGTGCCAGGCTGGGTCAACCCCGGCGATATCCGCGAACTCAAAGCCATGATGCACGAGATGGAAGTCGCGGCGATCTTTCTGACCGACTATTCGGAAACGCTGGACGGTGGGTTCTATTCGGAAAAGCCGCACTTCCCGAAGGGGGGAACGACGCTTGAGGAGATTGAGGACTCTTCCAACTCAATGGCGCTGTTCGCCCTCCAGAAGCACGTTGGTGGCAAGGCGGCCAGTATCTACGACCGTCGCTATGGGGTTCCGTCCCATGTGCTGCCCATGCCGATTGGCCTGGAAAACACCGATCAGTTCTTGAGCAAGGTCACCGAGGTGACCGGCAAGGAGGTTCCAGAGAGCATCGAAATGGACCGCGCCCGACTGTTGGATGCGATGGTTGATGCGCACATGTATGTCACGGATATGAAGGTGGCGCTCTTTGGCGACCCGGATATCCTCGAAGGGTTGGTGCGCTTCACCGCCGAGCTTGGCTTGCGCCCGCGCTATGTCGTGACCGCGACCGACTCGAAGCAGTGGGCGGACGATATGATGAAGCTGGCCGAGGAACTGGACCTGGACACGGAGTTTATGATGAAAACCGACTTGCACGAACTCCACAAGCGCGTGAAGGCCGAGCCGGTGGATTTCCTCATCGGTCACTCCAAGGGCAAGTTCATCGCCACCGACGAGAATATCCCGCTCATCCGGGTCGGCTTCCCCATCGAAGACCGCTTCGGCTATCACCGGAAGGCCATTGTGGGCTACCGCGGGGCGATGTACCTGGTGGAAGAAATCGTCAACGCCTTCCTGAGCCAGAAGACGGTGGTCAGTAACACGATTATGGATATGCGCGACCTGGAAGGATGCACGCTGACCAATGGCTCCGGAAACGGGCACGGGCACGAGAAGATGAGCGAGATGGTCAAGGAAGCCTGAAGCCCTGGCCGGTCGCCCCGGCCCCAAACGCCATTCTGCCGCTCTGCTGCGGTTCATCATACTCACCAATTCGTACGGGCGCAGCGTGCTGCGCCCCTGCGCTATCACTTCCATCACCAATTCGTACGGGCACAGCACGCTGCGCCCCCTGCTGGTATGAAAGGGGATTGCCACGATGAACTTCCGAGAACACTTTTTCGATGAGAGCCTTGGCAGTGGACAGCCGGACGAGCATTTGCACATGACAGAGCAGGGTGACTATCTGTGCATCCAGCCATCCGGGCACCCCCTGCACGTCTACCAGCGCGTTGGCGACTGCGAATGCCTCCATCCTTCGGTGGCCCGCCTGGAATACAACGGACACACCTACAAGCTGGCCTGGATTGAGGATGACCGCTGGTAAAGGAAGAAAGGGAGAGACTCTGCATCAGGGAGAGCAGCGGGAGAGAGTAGATAAGGGCGAACCTGCTGATGGTGTTCGCCCACTGGGGAAGAAACGAATGGGATGGAAAGAGCGGAAAGAACGGAAAAGAGCGGAAAGAATACGCCGGTTCCCTAGTTCATCGCCGCGGCGGCTGTCACATGGTCGAAGCAATCGGAATCAACGTGTTGCTCCTTGCTCCGCTGCCAGGCAGCAATCACAATATCGGCGGCTTCCGAACACGAAAGGCCGGTGCGCTCAGAAATCGTGGTCATGAGCGA
This sequence comes from Chloroflexaceae bacterium, assembly GCA_012032475.1. Taxonomy (GTDB): domain Bacteria; phylum Chloroflexota; class Chloroflexia; order Chloroflexales; family Chloroflexaceae; genus JAAUSY01. Next base: position 42,306 of record JAAUSY010000007.1, on the reverse strand, counting down.
CTTGACCAGCGGCATGTCATACTCGTGAACCATCTGGTCCATCAATTCTCGACGCAGTCTTGCATTCATCATCGTCGTGTTCCTTTTCTCTCACGATAACAGGCATATCAACATACGCGCTGTTCGGGGCTTTCCTTAGTATGGATGTGATTGTACACGACACCATATTGCATTGTCAAGCATTCCTGGGAAGGATTTACGCTCAAACCCCATCAAACGGGTAGACCAGAAAACCCAATGCTATGGTGGCGCGATGTAATACATGGAAAAGCAGGAGCACACCCTAACGCTTCGTATCCCCAAAGAGGTGATTCGCAAATTGCGAAAGGCTGCGCAGGACAACTATTGCTCGGTTTCCGACGTGGCGCGTGACATTCTGTCGTCAAAGCTGACCGACCTGGTTGAAGGCGATCATGAGCATGTGTTTCTGAACGAAGAAACCTGGACCAGGGCCATCAAGACGCGTGACGAATTCCAATGTGTCCGGTGTGGTTCGACCAGAGACCTGAAGGTGGTGATGATCGTTCCCCCTTCGAAGGGGGCGAGTATACGTTATCCAACGGTATGACGATGTGTTTTGCGTGCTACCAGGAAGAGGGTGCCCCCAATGGCCGGCCCGACCATGGGGGCAACGCCTATGCCGAGCTTCCGCAGAGCTGGATACGGAAATATGAGCAGTCCAGAGAACAGGGGCGAGCATTCTGGGAACGCCACCTGGCGTGCTTTCTGACCCGCCGCAAACGGCCCCTCTCACCGATTGTCGAATGGTATGCCGAAACGTTTCTCCGCGACGTTCCGGAGGAGGTGCTCATCCGGACTCTGGTTGAGCTATGCCCATCGCCCGATATCATTGCCGAATTTCCAAGCCGGCGGTATACTTCGCCCAACGAAACTTTTCCGCCACCGCCGCTCGTCTGGAGATAACCGGAGACAACCTATGAGCCTGTTGTATGAACGAAGACCCCCCCCGATGAGCCAGCGCCTGGCCCCCCTCACCCGGCGCTGGTCGGTTGTAGTGCTCAAGCTCCTGGCGCTGCCCATGCTGCTGTTCATCACCCTGCCGCTGCTGGCGCTGGTGCTGCGCACCGGGCTGAACACCCTGGGGAGCCACCTGGCAACCACCACCGTGGTCCAGGCCATTGGTCTGAGCATCCTGACTACGAGTATCACCACCCTGCTGGCAGTGCTCCTGGGCACGCCGCTGGCCTATATGCTGGCCCGCCACCGTTTCCCCGGACGCATTCTCATTGATACGCTGGTGGATTTGCCGATGGTGCTGCCCCCGGCGGTGGCGGGGGTGGCCCTCCTGATGGCCTTTGGCCGGCGCGGGTTGCTCGGCCCCTACCTGACCAGCGCGGGGTTGGATATCGCGTTTAGTCAAGCCGCGGTGGTCATGGCCCAGTTGTTTGTGGCAGCCCCCTACTATGTGAAAACTGCGACCACCGGGTTTGCCGGGGTTGACCGCGACCTGGAGCAAGCCGCGGCCCTGGATGGGGCCGGGGGGTGGCGCATCTTCCAGCACATCATTATTCCGCTCGCCTGGCCTTCGCTGATGGGCGGTATGGTGATGACCTGGGCGCGGGCCCTGGGCGAGTTTGGTGCCACGATTATCTTTGCGGGCAACTTCCCTGGCCGCACCCAGACCATGCCCCTGGCAATTTATATCGGGTTTGAGATAGAATTGAATGTCGCACTGACGCTGGCGGTCATTCTGCTCATCGTGTCGTTCGGGGTGCTGGCGGTGGTGAAGGGATTCCTGCGCCGACAGATTGTGGCTTGACCCCGGCGGCAAGCCACGCAGCCCGCATCGTCATTATCAATCATGATCATCATCGGGGAGTTTCTCCCACCTGGTCCACCACATCGTCGCACCGGAAAAAGAGGATAGAGAGGGGTGGGAGCGTAATGGTCATACTATAGGGACGACCGTGGAGGGCCGGAGCATCGGCCCAGGCAGCCCCCCCGTTGCCCATATTGCTCCCTCCATAGATTTCAGCATCACTGTTGAGCACCTCCCGCCAGAGGCCGCCATACGGCGCGCCCACGCGGTAGCCCGACCGCGCCAGCGGGGTGCAGTTGCACACCACCATCATCGTGTTTCTTCGGGTGGTTCCCTGGCGTCGGGTGGTCTTGCCCTTGCGCAAGAAGGCGACGACACTTCGCTCCCAATCACTACAATCAATCCACTCAAACCCTTCGGGGGTGCAATCGAACCGGTAGAGGGCAGGTTCACACCGATAGAGGCGGTTCAGGTCGCGGACCCACTGCTGAACCCCGCGGTGAGCCTCGGAGTCCAGCAGGTGCCAGTCCAGTCCCGTTTCGTGATACCATTCGTTCCACTGCCCGAACTCCCCCCCCATGAAGAGGAGCTTCTTGCCTGGCTGCGCATACATCATCCCAAGCAGGAGCCGCAGGGTGGCAAATTTCTGCTCCGTGCTGCCATGCATCTTGCGCAGCAGCGAGCCTTTACCGTGGACGACCTCATCATGCGAGAGCGAGAGGACAAAGTTTTCGGTGAAGGCATAGACGGCGCGGAAGGTCAGGTGGTTGTGGTGGTATTTGCGGAAAATCGGGTCGAGACTCAGGTAGAACAGGGTATCGTGCATCCACCCCATGTCCCACTTCATCCCGAAGCCCAGGCCGCCAACATAGGGCGGGCGGGAGACCATCCCCCAGGAGGTTGATTCCTCGGCTATGGTCTGGACGCCCGGAAAGTGCTGGTACACGGCCTCATTGAAGCGACGCAAGAAGTCAATGGCTTCGAGGTTTTCTTTCCCGCCATACTTGTTCGGTATCCACTCGCCGTATGGTCGCGAGTAGTCCAGATAGAGCATCGAGGCCACGGCATCCACCCGCAGCCCGTCAATGTGATAGACATCGAACCAGTAGAGAGCGTTGTTGATGAGAAACTCGCACACCTCGTTGCGCCCGTAGTTGAAGATGAAGCTGTTCCAGTCCGGGTGCCACCCCTTGCGGTTGTCGGCATGTTCGTAGAGGTGCGTCCCGTCGAAGACCCCCAGGCTGTGCATATCGGCGGCAAAGTGCGACGGCACCCAGTCGAGAATGACGCCAATGCCGCGCTGGTGGAGATAATCTACCAGGTACATGAAGTCCTGGGGGGTTCCGTAGCGACTGGTGGGCGCAAAGTAGCCGGTAATCTGGTAGCCCCACGAGCCATAGAAAGGGTGCTCCATCATTGGCAGGAATTCCACATGGGTAAACCCCATAGAGCTGACATAATCGGCCAACCTGGGGGCCAGTTCGCGGTAGGTCAGGAACCGGTGGCCCGCCTTCTCTTCTTGCTCTTCGTCGGGGCGCATCCACGACCCGATGTGGACCTCGTAGATAGCGATGGGCGCATCCAGTTTGTTGAACTCGGCCCGGCGGTCCATCCAGGTCTGGTCTTCCCAGGTATAGTCCAGGTCCCAGACGATGGAGGCCGTGCGGGGCGGGACCTCAAAGTGAAAGCCCCAGGGGTCAATCTTTTCCAGCCGGCAGCCCTGGATCCGCGAAGAGATGTCATATTTATAGAGCGTACCCTTGCCAACACCGGGGATGAAGCCCTCCCAGAGGCCGGAGCTTCCCCGCTGGTCCAGGGGGTGGGTTTCCCGGTCCCACTGGTTGAAATCGCCCACCACGCTCACCGCAACGGCATTGGGCGCCCACACCGCGAAGAAGGTTCCCTCCACCCCATCAACGGTCATCAGGTGGGCGCCCATTTTCTCATAGAGCCGGTAGTGGGTGCCCTGGTTGAAGAGAAACACGTCATAGTCGCTGAAACGGGTCACATCGTTGCGGATGGGTTGGTGGGTGGGTGTTTCTCTGGCCGTCAGGGGGAGCTTTTTCGGAGTCGAAGCGACCGGCGGTTCGACCGCTGGCGGTCCTCCAGTGGGCAGTTCGCTGACCGGGGATGGTTTCTGGCTTGCTGCGGCGCTGTTGTTTGCTTCTCTACCTGGTCCTGATGGTTTTTCTGGCATGGAGCATTCCTTACTTCCAAACGTTCACATAGCAAATGAACTTTCTCGTCCTCGTTCTCGTATCCAGGCTCCCCCATTGTACCACCTATCCCGGCTGGTCGTACAACGAACATCCTCTGCTCATCCGGAAGCCGTATCACGCTCCTGGGAGCTTCTGGCTCCTGCCAGCAGCAGCGGCCCCAGGTAGCAAATCCCCAGGAACAGCCAGGCCGGGCGCATCCCCAACACCGGCACCAGGATGGACAACCACGCCCCGGCCACCGCCAGCAGCGCCCCTCGCTGAGACACCGGCGCGGCGTATCCCACCAGCAGCGGCAGCAGCGTATAGCCAAACAGTGTCGGGAACAGGCCAATCTGGAGCACCGCTAACCCTCCCCAGAACTGCCGCAGTGCCAGCAAGACCACCGCAACAGGCACCCATTCGACGGCCCAGTTCAGCCCGATGGCGGTGCGATAGCGTTCAACGGCTTGCAGCCATTCCGCCACCCACGCTGGCTCCAGGGCAAAGGTCAGCGCCGCAACCACCAGGTGACACACCAGCAATGGTCGCCACGCCCCGGCCCGCAGCGCCAGCAACGCCAGCGCTCCGGCCATGACGAGCGTCGTTTGCGGCTTGGCCCCAATCGTGAGCGCCACCACCCCCGAAAGCAGCCACCAGCGCTGCGTTCGCCACGCCCAGATACCTATCAGCAGCAGACCAGTGAGCAGCACCGTCACCTGCTGGAGATAGGCCCCCAGCGGCAGCGGGAGAAAGAACACCAGCGAGAGCGGCATACGCAGCAGCAGCAAGCCCACCAGTACACTCCCCACGCTGAGCACCAACCAGACCGGCCCCACCGCAACATCCGGCAGGGCAACGATGGGCAGCGCCAGCCACATCACCGGCAGTGGGTAGGCAAACCCGCCGCTGGCAAATGGCTCGGCGTAGTTCTCCCGGAAGCGCTCTGCCATCTCCGGCCCATAGGCCGACCCGCCCGATAGCTCAATCTGGAGCGCCCACAGCGGTGGCTGATAGTCGCGCCCCTGCACGAAGAAGCTCGCCGCGCTCAACGCCACGACCGCGATCAGCGCAACCACAACCTGGTCCCGCCGAATCGTCATACTTGCGAGTTGTTTCATCCCTGGGATAGCCGGTCGTTCACCACTCATCACTCATCACTCGTCACTTGCTGCCCATCGCTCGCCACTGGCATCTGGCATCATCGGCTCCCCACTGCCCTGCTCAATAACCTCGTCCCGGTCAATCAGGCCATCGCGCACATGGATAATCCGCCGGGCGTAGTGGGCAACATCGGCCTCGTGGGTGACGAGAATGATGGTTATACCCTGTTCTGCATTGAGACGCTGGAAAATCCCCATAATCTCCCGCCCGGTCGCGCTGTCGAGCGCCCCGGTCGGTTCGTCTGCCAGAATAATACGCGGCGCATTCACCAGGGCCCGCGCAATCGCAACCCGCTGCTGCTGCCCCCCCGAAAGTTCGTTCGGACGGTGGTGCAGACGGTTGCCCATACCCACAGCTTCCAGGGCGGCCCTGGCGCGAGCCGTGCGGTTGCGCCCGCTGCCATAGAGCATGGGCAGTTCGACATTGCGCAGGGCCGAAGTGCGCTGAAGCAGGATATACTGCTGGAAGACAAAGCCAATCCTGGTATTGCGTATCTTCGCCAACTGGTCGTCATTCAATTTGCCCACGTCCACCCCGTCGAGCAGGTAGCGCCCGGTGGTTGGCTGGTCGAGACACCCCAGGAGGTTCATCAGGGTGCTTTTGCCGCTCCCGCTCGGCCCCATAATGGCGACCATTTCTCCCGCTTCTATCGTCATCGAAACCCCCCGCAGCGCATGCACTTCAATGTCGCCCATACGGTAGGTCCGGGTGAGATGGGTTATCTCAATCAGGCTCACTAGCTATTCCCTTCGGCGGCCCCCGCCCGGCGGGCCAGAGAAGATATCTATCCGGGCTTCCGTTCCCTCGACGTAGAGGCAGGTGTCCCTGGTGAGCGTCTCCGAGGTGATTTCAATCACCTGGTCGTTGCTCAACCCCGTCGTGACTTCGAGAGCATGAACGCCGGGCGAGGGCGGCCAGGTGCTCTGGTCAGCATCGCACAGCGTCTGGTCCTCCAGCACATCCACAAAGCGCCGGCCTCCTTCGGCATAGACGGCCCGGCGCGGGACGAGCAGGGCGTTTTCTTTCTGCTCAACCACAATATCCGCGTTCACCGACATACCGGCCCGCACCCGGCGGTCATCGGTGGTGGTTTCGATACGCACCTCATAGGTCGCCACCGACGATTCGGCATCGGCCAGCGGGCTGATCGTATCAATCGTGCCCTCAAGGCTCAGCTCTGGCAGCGCATCCAGCGTCAGGCGCACCGGCTGGCCGGTCGCAAGCTGCGCCACGTCAATTTCATCAACGTTTCCATAGACATAGAACCGCGTGAGGTCGGCCACCACGATGGCAGGTTGGCCGCCGCTCAGCGGCACCCGCTCGCCCACCACCAGGTTGACTTCCGCCACTGTCCCATCAATGGGGGAGCGTAGGGACGCCTGTTGCAGGGTCAGTTCTGCCTGCTTGAGCGAGGCTTGCGCCTGCTGCACCTGCGCCAGAGCGCTGGCAAGGTCTACCTCGCGGGGGGGAGTGGTCAGGCTTTCCAGCCTGGTGCGGGCTATCTCAATCCCCGCTGCTGCCGCGTCCAGGCTGCCGGCCCGCTGTTCTCCCAGGAGCCGCGACAGGCGCGCCTGGGCCTGGGCCACCTGCGACTGCGCCGCGGTAATCTCGTGGGGGTCTATGCTTGTCAATACCTGGTCCAGGTTGGCCTGGGCGCTGCGAACTTCAGCCTCGGCGGACTGAACCCCGGTCACTTCGGCCTGCTGCGCCTGCTCATAGGCCGTCCGCGCAAGCTCAAGCTCATGTTCGGCGTTTTCCACCGTGCGGAGCATAGATTCCTCACGGTCCTTCGCGTCCTGCGCGAGGTTGATGCTTGCCGATCCCCACTCTTCCTCGGCCTGGCGGTTTTCCCAGTAGAGCTTGCTATAGCTGGCCTGCTGGTCGCGGAGGCGGTTGGCGGCCTGCTCCATCTGAAGGTGCGCCTGGGTTTTGGCCGCCGAAAGACTGTCCCGCTGCGACTGGAGATTGGTATGGGCGCGGTCCAGCGATGCCTGAACCGCCTGGATGTCGGACTCTTTGGGGCCGGCCTGGAGCCGCGCAAGCTCTGCCTGGGCGGCCTCAACCTCCGAGCGGGCCGCGGCGATATCCTGGGAGGTGACTTCTCCCTCAATCTGGCGATATTGCGCCTGCGCCTGTTCGAGCTGCGCTTGCGCCTGTTCGACCTCTTCGGGGGGGGCGTCGGCCAGCAGCAGTTCATAGCTGGCAGTCGCCTGGGCCAGCGAGGCCCTGGCCTGCTCGACCCCAAGCCGGGCATCACGCGGGTCCAGGCGAGCCAGCACGCTCCCCGACCGAACGGGATTGCCAACATCAACCAGAACATCGGTCACCATCCCGGCCCCCTCAAAATTCAGTTCGACCACGCGGGCCGGCAGCATGGACCCGCTGGCATTGACCGTGGCACTGATGGCATCATGCACGGGACGCACCAGCGAATAGGTCAGGGCTGGCGTGTTTCCCGGCTCTGGCTCCTGCCCCCAGACCCTGAACGCCCCATAGGCTAGCAAGGCCAGCAGAATCAACCCAAGCGCGGTCAGCATGAAACGTCGCATGGCAACAGGCGCTCCTGTGTTCGTTCCTCCTCTGTCCGAGCCACCACAGGTATAGTATCACATCCTGCCCAGGCCATGCTACAATACATTCGAGAGATCCAGAACAGAACCGCAGTTTGAGCCTGTGAGCAGAAGGCGAAAAAATACGCACTGCATTTGAGGATAGAGTTCCATGGAAAATCAACCGAAATCTCAACGGAAAGGCACCAACTGGATTGGCCTTGTCATCTTCCTGCTGGTGTTTGTCGGGCCACAGATAATTCCCCCCATCTCGCGCTTCGTCTCGCAACGAACCGGCGGAACCATCCAGATAGGAACCGGTATCCTGCCGTTCATCATCATCGGGTTGGTGGTGCTGACGGTGCTCGGAACTATCGGGCGAGCCATCACGAAGATGTCCCAGGGGAGCGGCCCGTCCGCGCCGTCCATCGCCACCCCGACCAACCTGGCTTCGTCGCTGGCTCCCCCATCATCAACATCATCAGCCATCGCACGGGCCGCGGCTCCCTGGTCACCTTCCAGTTCGGCCAGCGGGTCGGGCGCTCCCGACCCATCGTCCCTGGGGTTGGGGAGCAGCAGCTTTTCTTCGCTCCTGGCTGCCCAGAAGACCGGCCCTTCTGGTCTGACCCGTCCGGGACAGGGTGGTCGTTGGGACGACACCCAGGGTGATGACGATTTTGAGGATGATTCGGGGTTGGAGGAGGGAATCAGGCGCTTCTCCCAGGGCAGCAGCGTCTTTGCTCCCTCTGGCGCGGCCTTTTCCCGCTCGTCCTACTTGCCCGGAGCGCCACGCTTTGAGCCGCTCGTGAGCGGCAAAGTCGTGGGGTGGGGGCTTCTGGGGGCCATCCTGATAGGCAGCGGACTCGCCCTGGGAAGCTGGATCGGGCAACTGGCGCTATGAGCATCTACAACGACTTTGCCGAGTACTACGACTTTGACTTCGGCTCGTTCGCGGCAGATATCCCACTCTATCGGGAGATGGCAAAACGCACCGGAAGCCCCATCCTGGAACTTATGTGTGGCACCGGGCGGATACTCGTGCCGCTGGCCGAGGATGGGTATACCATTACCGGGGTGGACGCTTCGACCCCGATGCTCGAAGTTGCCCGTCACAAGGTTGCCGAAGCCGGGGTTGCGCACCGGGTAACGCTCATCCATGACGATGTTCGCACGGCGGACCTGCCAGCGCAGCACTTTGCGCTGGCGTTTGTGGCAATCAATTCATTCATGCACCTGGAACGGGTCAAAGACCAGCTAGCCGCTCTGGCGGCTATCCGACGGGCGCTCGCCCCGGATGGCCTGCTGATAATTGACCTGTTCAGCCCCGACCCGACTCAGCTATCCCGCGAGGACAACCGGCTCATCCTGGAGCGGTACTACCAGGTTGATGGGCTACGGATGTTCAAGTTCGTTGCCAGCGAGAGCGATATGGCAACCCAGACCAGCACCATGACCTACCTCTTCGATGAACTGGCCCCCGACGGGCAGGTGATGCGGCGGGTGCTGCGCTTTACGATGCGGTGGTTCTACCGCTACGAACTGGAGCACCTGCTGGCGCGGGCGGGCTTTGCCGTGCGGTCGCTCTATGGTTCCTACGACCTGGACGACTACACCAGCGCGAGCGAGCGCTTGATTGCGGTGGCGGCCCTCAGCAAAGGCTTCGGGGCAAGGTAACCGGGAAGCAGGAAAGTAAAGAGAAGCGAGCGAGCAGAAAGGAAAAAGAACCGATGTTGCTGGTCGTCACGCCCAACCCGGCCCTGGACCGGACGATGGTTATTCCCAACCTGCGCCTGGGGCACCGCCATCGCGCCGAACAGGTCATCGTTGCCGCCGGCGGGAAGGGGCTGAACGTGGCCCGTGCGGCCCGGACGCTCGGACCATCGCCCCGCGTTTGTGCGCCCCTGGGAGGCATCACCGGGCAGTTTGTGGCGCACCTGGCCGGCGCAGAAGGGCTGGAGGGGTATTGGAGTTGGCACAGCGCGGGAGAAACCCGCACCTGTGTCCTGGTGGTTGACCCGCAGGGGGAAGGGCAGGATGCCACTCCGCTTGACGAGCACGGACCACCGCTTTCGTCCGAAGACTGGCTGGCCTTCGTTGATGTGACTCTGAGGGCCGCCGCGGTGGCCTCTCTGGCGACCATCTGCGGAAGCCTGCCGCCGGGTGTTCCCCCACTTGCCGCCGGTGACCTGGTGCGGGCCCTGACCAGGGTCGGGTGCCAGGTGGTGGTGGATACGAGCGGCCCCTCGCTGGCTGAGGCTATCGCGGCCCAACCTTATGGCGTGAAGGTCAACCACGCCGAATTGAGCAAGGCCCTGGCGATGCCCATCGAAAGCATGCCCCAGGCCATTGCCGCGCTTGCCGCAGTGCGGGCGCGTGGGGTCGCGCTGGCGGTGGTTTCTCTGGGTGAGCAGGGGGCGCTGGCCGCAAACGAGACCGGCACCTGCCGGGCCACCCCCCCACCGCTGAAGGTCGTCAGCACCGTCGGGAGCGGCGATTCGCTGATGGCCGGGCTGGTGGTGGGGCTGCTGCGGGGGTATGCGCTGGATGAAGCCCTGCGCCTGGGGGTGGCGTGTGGGGCTGCCGATGCCCTGACCATTGGTGGTGGCCTGATTGACCACCCGGACCTCCCGCGTATCCTGGCGGAAACCACCGTGGAGTGGGTTTGAGATGGGGAGGACTTTTCCCATAGGTCGTCAGGAGGAGCGACGGCCTAGCTCGCCCTGCTGCCAGCGGATGTTCCCACGCAGCAGCAGGTTGGAAGAGCGGAGCTTATAGGCCACATCGCACGCCAGGTTGTGCATCACAATGTAGCCAATCCGCGGATTGGCATCACACAGCTGCCCAAAATCGAACGCTTTGATGACCAGCAAAGTACACGCCTCGGTGCTGACCACCGTGGCCGAGCGGGTCACTCCGTCGAGCAAGACCATCTCGCCAAAGCTCTGACTTGCATAGAGCATATTGATAATCCCCGGCGTGAGGGTCCCGTCGGGGTTGCGCGTATTCAGGGATATGCGCACGCTCCCCTTTTGAATGATGAACAGGTCTTCGCCGTCATCGCCCTCGCGGAAGATGACCTGGTTTCCGCAGATATGCCAGATTTTGCACAGGCTGGCAATCAGCACCAGTTCGTGGTCATTCAGACGGTGAAAGATATGCACCCGCCGCAGGCTTGCCATCGTATCGCTCATGGGCTGCTCCGTCGCTTCTGATAAGTTTGAGATTGTTTCTCGGTACTACGTATGATAGCACAATTTTCGGCCTGTGGTTGTGGCAGTATCCGTCAGCCGGCGCGTTATCTCCCCCCACCCCCGGCCAGTGACCGCATGCTCGGATGGTTTTGTGCTACAATGCAATCGGACGGCACCGGTTGGTCCGTTCGTTGTCGGTTCAGCCTCGTTTGAATCTGGAGCATCCACATCCATGCATCTTTTGATTATTTCAAGCCAGAGCAGCACGTTTCAGCATGCGACTGCGCTGGCGACTGCCTGTCACGCCGCCGCAGTGGGACAGCGCGTCCTGCTGATAGGGGCCGGTCCTTCGGGACTCCTGGGGCAGCTGCTTGGGCAACCGCTCGATTCCACCCCTCGTGAGGTGAGTCCGAACCTCCGGGCGATGGAACTGGTGGCGGTGGAGGAGCTGAGCCGGGGGTGGGAAGCCCTGCGCACCGGCTCAACGATTCCCGTTCCCAGTCGCCTCCGCGAGATAGAGAAGGACGAACTGCCGGGGTTTCCGGGGATGGACGAAATAGCGGCCCTGGTGGTGGCGGCCCGCGCCGCACGAGAAGAAGCCCTCGACCTGATAGTGCTTGGCGGGCCAACGACCGATTGTCTGTTGCGCAGCATCACGCTGCGGGATACGGCCCGCTGGCTGTTGCGGCTCATCGGCGGGCTGGACCGCGGGCCGGGCAAATCGCTGAGTTCGCAAGAAAAAGCCCTGCTCCCCCTCTCGCTCCTGGCCCCCAACGCCGCCTCGATGCTTCAGGAGCTGCGTGTTCTCCTGGAGCGCTATGGCGGCTGGCTCGATGCCAGCACCGGGACGCGTATTCGGCTGGTGATGCCTGCCGAGGAAGTGTCGGTGCCGGTGATGCGCCACGTGATGGGCGGGATGGGTCTCTATGGCCTGGAGGTTGATGCGGTCTTCGTCCACGGAGACGAGGCCGACGTAGACCCGGTGGTCCATCAGAAGCTCGGCCCGACGATGACGCCATTCCTCATCCCCGTCACGCCGGCCAGCCTGGAGGAGTGGGCACACCGTGGGGCTTATCTCTATGAGAAGCGGGCGGCAGGATTGGGCCTGCCAGAACCATCGGAGCGGTCCACCTTCCCGCCGCTCGCGGTTGAGCAGCGGCAGGTTCGGCTGCATATCCCCTTTCTGGAGGCCAAATCCCTTGATATCGGTATTTCCAGCGAGGAGGTTATTGTCCGGATGGGTCAGTTTCGCCGCCACCTCCTGGTCGCGGAAATCGGGCAGGGCGGGCGGTTGCGAGCCGCAGTGGAGGGGGAAACGCTGCGGTTGTGGGTGGAAGCAGAGCCGGGGACTTGAACTTTTTCCCATCTGTCTTTATAATATAACGCAGTGCATCATGCCATGCACCGAGTTGAAAACGGAGGTTACGAATGACCGACGAAACTGAATCCATGCCAGACCAGGAGATACCCGTTCGGAATGTGCGCCCCCAGGAAGAAGAGCGCCAGGGCGAGTATGGAAATGTGGTGAATTCGCTCACTGGCCTGGGGACCAACGTGGCGCGTCTGGGCAAGGCCCTGTTCGAGCTTGGCCTCAGCCTGGCCCCGCGGGAAACCTGCGCCCATATGCGCAACGGGTTGGTCGAGTCCTTCCACGCCATCACGACGCTGCCGCGTGAGATTGCCGAATCGAAACGGGCCAGCGTGGAACAGTGGAAGAGCCAGCAAGAACCACATGCCCCGCACGATGAGATGTCCAGTGCCGGGTAAGACGAGATGCGGAACGGAACGTGGCAAGTAGGATAAGCCATACCTAGGTACGTCAGAAGGAGCCAATGTGATGCCAGAGAAACACGTTTCTGAGAGCAAGGAGCAGTGGGAGGAACAGATTGTTGAGATGGCAAGCGAAGCCGCCGAAAAGACCGTCCGGTTCTCGCTGGATATGCTGTCGCTGCCGCTCATCGCGATGCCAGAACAATCGCGCTCGCATGCCCGTCGGGCGCTCGGAGAATTTGCGATGGCCTTCATGACCCTCCCCAGGGAAATTGCCAGCTCTGCCGAGCGGGTGGTGGGGCAGGTGATGGGGGAAGAGATAAAAGAGCGTATCCCCCGTTCCGAGACGTTGTCGCGCCGGGCGCGGGCCTTCACGGAGCGGCTGACCCGGACGGTCGAAGAGTTCCGCAGTGAGGCAGAAAAGGACCAGACGACGGAGGAAAAACCGGCACCGGAAACGCAACCGGAGCCGGGCAAGCAACCAGAACCGGGGGAAGCATCCTGATAGCCGCCACCGTTGCAAACCCGGACTATTCAACCCGGCACCGCCAGCATCCCAGGCATATCGTCATTCTTGGGGCTGGCTATGCCGGGTTGCGGACCGCGCTTGAACTGGGGCGGAGGCTGACCAGTTGGGGCGATGGGCAAGCGGAAGATGGGCAGGGAGATGGACCCGGAGCACCATGCTTCCGGGTCACCCTGATTGACCAGAACGCCTCCCATCAACAGATAACCCTGCTGCATCTCCCGGCGGCTGCCGCCATCCAGGATGAGGAAGTCACCGTGCCGCTCGACCGCGTGTTCCAGCATCGCCACCGGGCGGTGCGGTGGTTGCAGGGGTGCGTGGCGCGGATTGACCCCACCCCCGGCCAGCAGCAGGTCATCCTGGAAGACGGGACCCTCGTTTCCTACGACCGCCTGGTGATTGCCCTGGGAGCCAGCACGGACTATTTCAGAGTCCCTGGAGCGGCAGAACACACGCTGCCACTGCACCGCGCAGTCGAGGCGACCCGCCTGCGAGAGCACATCGCCGGGCGCTTCCGCGAGGCGGCCCCGCACCACAGACCCCGCCGCACGCCGCACCCTTGCGACCATCGCTATCGTGGGGGGAGGGCCGACCGGCTGCCAGCTCGCGGGTGAACTGGCGGCCTGGGTGCCGCGCCTGGCCCGTGAAACCGGCGTCCCCGCTGAGGAGGTGCGCATTGCCCTTATTGAACGGTCCAGCCGTTTGCTCGGAGCCTCCGGGTTCTGGGTTCACCACGAGGCCATGCGGGTGCTGGACCGCCGCCGCGTGAGCGTCTACCTGGACGCCGCTGTGGAGCGGGTTGAGGAAAACCAGTTGGTAGTCAGCAACCGCCGGCGGCTGCGGGCCGCAACCATCGTCTGGGTGGCGGGCATTCGCGCCCCGGACGTGCTGGCAACTTCTGGCCTGCCCACCGACCGGCAGGGAAAGGTGCGGGTTGATGCCTGCTTGCGCGTTGCCGGCACCGGGAACGGGACTATCTTCGCCCTGGGCGACTGTGCGTCCATCCCCAACCCGGCGGGGGGAACGGTGCCGCCTAACGCCAGCTACGCGCTGCGTCAGGCCAGCTACCTGGCGGAAGCCCTCTGGGATGACCTGAACGGACGACCGCCTTTGCCCTACCAACCTGTTCACCTGGGGGGAATTGTGTCGCTCGGTCCCGGCGAGGCGGTGGGAGACCCGCTTGGGGTGCCAGTGCATGGTCCCCTCGCGGCGTTGCTGAAGCAAGGCATCGAGCAGTGGTATCGAGAGACGTTGCGGTAGGGGAAGGAGACGGGTTCGCACAAATGGTGCGTCTTCTTATTGCCGCCATCGTCGCCATCGTCGCCATCGTCGCCATCGTTACTATTGGTGAGTTCGCCTTGCCCGCCGGCGCGTATGCCCAGGAGCCTTCTCCCCCACCGCTCCCCCCTACCCCTACCGTTGAGCCTTCTCCGCCTTCCCCTCCTTCTCTGCCATCACCATCGCCATGGACGGAGCACGGGCCGGATATTCTCCGGGTGGAAAACGCGACCGCTGCCCCGCTCCCCACCGCGGCCCCCATCGCCACCCCCCACCCCAACCCTGACCCCGACGGCTCCCCTGCTGCCTGACCCCTCCCCTCCCCCGGCGGTGCCCGCCGAGCCTTCGCCCACCATAGTGTTCCTGCCCCCACCGGTGGCCGCGCCCCACCTGGACCTCGACCCGGTGCCGGTGCCAGTGCCAGACCCGGCCCCCCCTCCTTCGGGCACAATGGCCGGTTCGCTCTCGACCGAACTGAAAGACGTCCCCAAATTTCTGACCCTGCCCTTCTCGCCCGACCCGCAGATGGCGCTGCTTTCCGGCTGGTACTACGACAGTGGGGGTCTCCATTCGGGGGTTGACTACTATCGCTACCACGACCCCGGCACGACCGACCGGACCAACGATTTCAGCCGCTTCCCGGTGCTGGCCGCTGCCGATGGGTATGCCTGCGGAGACCGTGACGACGCCGAAACCCAGGCCATCACCCAGACGCGCCAGTCGGGGCGATGCGTGCAGGGGTATGGACACCGCGTGTTCATCCGCCACCAGGTGCAGGGGCGCACCTACTACACCTACTACGGGCACCTGGACACCATTGCAGACGATATCCCCCTCGGCGACCGCTCGGACACGGTCTTCGTGAAGCGGGGGCAGTTCCTTGGCTTTGCGGGCAACACCGGCACGGGGGGCACCGGCATCCACCTCCACTTCGGGTTGATGTCGCTGGAGGAAGGGTGGGTTGACCCCTACGACATCCACCTGAAGCACCACCACTACCCCGACCCGAACACCGCCAACGGCCTCTTCTCCGGACTAAATGACTACTGGACAACCAACCCACCCTCCTACGCCACCGACGAGGTCTGGCCGCTTGAAGGCTTCGTCGCCGCGCCGCAACCCGGCTCACCGGTTACCGGAACGGTCAAAGTCAGCGGGTGGGCCAGCATCCGGAAGAGCGACATTGATCGGGTCGAAATCTGGATTGACGGGACCCTCCGCCAGGTTGCGGCCTACGGGCTGCCCCCGGAAACCGGAGGGGGCGGGGAGATTGGGCAGGGGGCAACTCCCCCGGACGACGCGGGTGATTGCGGGTTTCGGTGGAGCTGGAACACGCGCCGGGAACCCAACGGCGAGCACCGGCTCCAGGTGAGGGCGGTGTCTGCCAACGGGAACCGCGCCATTCTCCCGCTTGCCCACGACCCATCCGCGACGGATATCACCGTGGATGTGCAGAACCCCTACGGAGCCATTGAGCGCCAGCTTGATGGGGAGGTGCTCAAGGATACCGTGGTGATCAGCGGGTGGGCAAGGGTAGACCGCAGCCACATTGAGCGGGTTGAGGTCTGGGTAGATGGCGACTTCCGCGGAATGGCAGAATACGGCTATCCGTGGGGAGGGGAAAGGGAAGAAGGCGAAAGAAATACACGAGAGGAAGACACCAACGTGGAAGCCATGGGCATCACCGGCGATGATAGCGATGAGCCTAACGGGTTTGTCTGGGTGTGGGACACGACAAAGGAGCGCAATGGGGAGCACACCATCCAGGTCCGCGCCATTGCCGCCAATGGAGGGGTCGTCCTGTTCCCCACTGACAACGAAGCTGCGGACCCTGCGAGCAGCGGGGTGGTGCGGATCAGCAACCCCCCGAAGGCGCTGCCGGTGGACAAATGGATGGTGCGGTAGATGAGCGCTTGCCAATTTACCATCACAGCCCGTGACCAGCAGAGCCGCGCCCGTGCGGGGGTTCTCCAGACACCCCACGGGGTCGTTCATACCCCTGTGTTCATGCCCGTCGGGACGAGCGCCACGGTCAAATCCCTCACCCCCGACGAGGTGAAATCCCACGGCGCAGAGATTATCCTCGGCAACACCTACCACCTCTATTTGCAGCCGGGCCACGAATTGATTGCCCGGCTGGGCGGGTTGCACCGCTTCATGGCGTGGGATGGCCCCATCCTCACCGACAGCGGTGGGTTTCAGGTCTTTTCCTTCATCTATGGGGGGATTGCCGACGAAATCAAAGGTCGCCGCCCGCCGCAGTCCAGCAACCTGCCCGGCCAGGAACGGGTCAAAGTCACCGACGACGCCGTTACCTTCCGCTCCTACCTGGATGGCTCACGCCACGTCTTTACCCCGGAGCGCAGCATCGAAGTGCAGCACGCGCTTGGAGCGGATATCATCCTCTGCTTCGATGAACTGCCGCCCTTCCGGGCCGGCTACGACTACACCGCTCAGAGCACCGACCGGAACCACCGTTGGGCCAGGCGGTGTCTGGATGCCCACGAACGGCTGACCGTGGAGGCTCCCCCCGGCAAGCTCCCGCAGGCGTTATTTGGCATCGTGCATGGCGGGGTCTATGCCGATCTGCGCCGCGAGAGCGCCGAACACCTCGGTTCGCTGCCCTTCGATGGCCTGTGCATTGGCGGCTCCCTGGGGCAGACCAAAGAGCAGATGTGGGACGTCGTGAGTATGACCGTCCCCCACCTGCCCGAACCATTCCCGCGCCACCTGCTTGGCATCGGTGACATTGATGACCTGCTGGAGAACGTGGCCCGCGGGATAGATATGTTCGACTGTGTCAGCCCGACCCGCCTGGGACGCCACGGAACGGCTCTCGTACGCAACCGTGAAAACCGCTGGCGGCTGAATGTGAGCAACGCCTCCCTGCGCGAGGATGACCGCCCCCTCCAGGAAGGCTGCCCCTGCGCCACCTGCCGGACGTTCTCCCGTGCCTATATCCACCACCTCGTCCGCTCAAAGGAGCTGCTCGGTATCCGCCTGATCAGCCTCCACAATGTGGCCTTTTTGCTCAACCTGATGCACGAAATACGCACCAGCATCCTGGAAGGACGCTTCGGAGCCGTCTATCAGGCGTGGCTTGGACGCAGCATTGGCGCAAATACGGGACCCTAATCCTCCCCGATGCTGACCCCGATGATATTCAGGCCCGCATCCACATAGAGGATTTCGCCGGTGATGCCGCTGGCCTGGTCGCTGCACAGCCAGGCCGCGGTGTTGCCCACATCCTCAATGGTCACGTTGCGCCGCAGGGGAGCGACTTCGGCGGCGTGGCGGTACATCGAGCGAAAACCCGCTATTCCCCCGGCGGCCAGGGTGCGGATAGGCCCGGCGCTGATGGCATTGACCCGCACCCCACGGGGTCCCAGGTCGGTGGCGAGATAGCGCACGCTGGCTTCCAGCGCGGCCTTTGCTACCCCCATCACGTTGTAGTTCGGGACCGCCTGCTGCGACCCGTGGTAGGTCAGGGTGAGCACTGACGCGCCGGGTTGCAGCAGGTCACCGGCGGCCTTGACCAGCGCCGTCAGCGAATAGGCGCTAATCTCCATTGCCAGCAGAAAGCCGGTGCGGGTCGTGTTCAGATACGCCCCTTTTAACTCATCGCGGTTGGCAAACGCTATCGCATGAACCAGCATATCTATGCGGCCATAGACCTCGCGGATGCGGGCCATCAGCGCCTCAATTTGCTCATCGCTGCCGACATCGCACGGCTCGACCAGCGCGGCACCCACGCTTTGCGCCAGCGGTCGGACTCGTCGTTCGAGGGCTTCTCCCACATAGGTGAAGCCAAGCTCTGCTCCCTCACGGTGCATCGCCTGGGCGATTCCCCAGGCAATCGAATGGTCGTTGGCAATTCCCAGGATAACCCCTTTTTTGCCATCCAGCAATCCCATACGAAATCTCCTCAACTGATGAATTGATGCATTGATGAATGAACGAATGGACGATGTTCGGGAGTATCTTACCACAGGATTGACACCCCTTTCGCAGGGAAGGTATAATAGCACGGTCCTACCCAGACAAAGGATGTTGTTGTCGAATAGCGGTAATTCTGACCTGAAAGGAGATTTGCGACATGCACGGTACTGAAGAAACCCCACCGCCGGTGGGGCTGCCCCGCCTGAACGAACTGGCCCCCGAATTTGAGGCCATCACCACTCAGGGGGTCAAGAAGCTGGCAGACTATCGGGGTCGGTGGCTCGTCCTGTTCTCGCATCCCGCCGATTTTACGCCCGTCTGCACCACCGAGTTCATGGCCTTCGCCAACCACTATGGCGATTTTCAAAGCCTGAACTGCGACCTCCTGGGGCTGTCCATTGATAGCATCTTCTCGCACCTGTCGTGGGCGCGGAACATCCGCGAAAAGTTCGGGGTGAGCATCCCCTTCCCCATTATCGAAGACCTGTCTATGAAGGTTTCCAGCACCTACGGGATGATTCACCCCGGCGCGAGCGACACCTCGGCAGTCCGCGCCACGTTCATCATTGACGACAAGGGCGTCCTGCGGGCGATGCTTTATTACCCCCTGACCAACGGGCGCTCCGTTCCGGAGATTCTCCGCCTGGTCAAGGCGCTTCAGACAAGCGACGCGCATGGCATCGCCACCCCCGAAAGCTGGCAACCCGGCGAGAAGGTGATTGTCCCACCGCCCCGAACCGACGCTGCCGCCGATGCCCGCCTGAACGAGGGCTATGAGTGCGTAGACTGGTACTTTTGCAAGAAGAGTTTGTGAGGTGGCCCGATGATGTGGCGAAACGACGACGTTGACCTGTCGCATCTAAGTGCGAGAGACCGGGGATATGTTGAAAGTCCGAGCTTCGAAACGCACATTATCTCCGGGTTTGTGTTTGCGGTCGGGTTTACGATTGCCTTTATGGTGCCAGTGATGATAGGGATGGCCTATCTCTTCTGGCCCGGCATTTTCGTAGCAACGGCGATTTCCCTCTACGTGATGCGGGTGTTGCAGAAGCGCGAGTTTTTTATCAAGCTGCGCGAGGTTGAGGAAAACCCGATTCCTGACCCCGAAGAGTGACCAACCGTTCCCCTTCCCCCATCTCCAGGATGGCGGGAGGGGGACAACACGGCAAGGGCTATTCCGGGGGAGTCGCAGGGTTTTTTCCGCTCATTGCCTCGCGCAGCGATTGAACCGCTTCGGGTGCCAGGAACATAGTTGTCGGGTTGGGCAGCGGTTCCTGCCACAACCAGGCCGGGTCGAGCCAGAAGCCCGGCAGCACCAGGGCGTGGTAGCGCCCGGCGGCATCGGTCCCCACCTCCTCGTAGCGTCCTGCCGCCGAGCACTGGTAGAACGTGGCCTGCTGGTGGGTCGGGCGCGGGTCTATCGTCCAGTATTCGGGCACCCCGGCCTCCTGATACTCCGCGAACTTCTCCACGCGGTCGCGGAAGGCGCTGCTCGGTGAGATGATTTCCACCACCAGGTCGGCCGGTCCCTCCAACCGCTCCGGGGTGAGGCGGCTCAGGTGTTCACGGGCCAGGAAGAGCAAGTCCGGCTCCCGCGATGACCGCCCCGGCAGGTGGCGCATCTCGAAGGGAGCAAACCGGACCACCCCCAGGTCGAACCAATCCGTGAATAGCGATATGAGCGAATACAGGAACCCCGCAACCGCCTGATGCCTCTCGACCGGTGGCATAAACACCATCACCTCTCCGTTGACCCACTCGGCGTGGGTGTCTTCGTCCGACCAGGCCAGAAACTCTTCGTAGCTCATCCGAAACCGCTGCTCCCCGACCGGCGGGGGTAGCGGGGAGGGTGGGGCTTTCAACAGGGGGTAGGCCATCCTGACGCTCCTTTCTCTATCTGGTCTTTTTCCTGGTTGTTCCTCATGGTCCCTCAGCGTCCGCTACGGCCCGTTCAAGGGTGCTCCCGATGCTGAAGTATTTCGCTTCCGGGTGGTGCAAGACAATCGCCGCGGTGCTCTGTTCTGGCACGAGCTGATAGGCACTCGTCAGCGTCACCCCGATAGCATCCAGCGGGAGCAGCAGGCGGAGTTTCTCGTGGTCTTCCAGGTCGGGGCAGGCCGGGTAGCCCCAGGCATAGCGCCGCACCTGTTCGCCGCTCATGCCGAAACTGCGCCGCACCAGGCGGTTGGCATATTCCGCCAGCGCCTCCGCCAGCGACACCCCCAGACCGTGGAGGTAGTAGGCCCGGCTGTAGTCGCCCTCCTGCTGCCACTGCTCACACAGCCGGGTGATTTTGTCGCCAACTGTGACAACCTGGAAGACCGCCACATCAACGATGCCCCGCTCAACGCTGGCAAAATAGTCGGCCAGGCACAACCGCTCGCGCCCCGGCTGACGCGGGAAGACAAAGCGGGTGATTTCGCGCAGTTTCGTGGATAGCGTTTGGCGGCCGGTCGGGTCCACCAGCGAGGCCGGGTCATAGACAACCACCGCATTCCCATCGCTCTGAACGGGGTAGTAGCCATAGGCAATCACCGGTTCCAGCCAGCCTTCCTGTTCGGCTTCGCGGCGCAGCCTGCGCACCCGTTCGTCAAATTCCGTCTTGAACTGCTCCCACGTTTCGCCCTTGGCATTTTTTGCCCCCCATTGCAGGCGATAGAGGGCGTTGCGGTCCAGGCAGTCGAACATATCATTGAAATTGATGCGGCGCTCGACCCGCGCTCCCCAGAAGGGCGGCACGGGGATGGGGACGTTCTCCGAGACGCTCGAACGCTGCCGGCCACTCCCCTGAGTTCGGCCCACCTCTGCCATCACCATACGGCCCCGCTGTGGCTTGTTGAGCGTTTCGGCAGCCTCCTGCAAAATCCGCTCAATGAACGGGTTCCGCTGCGTCGGGTCGCTGAGCCGGTCCATGGCGGCAAGCCCCTCGAAGGCATCTTTGCAGTAGAACACCCCGCACGGGTAGGGGCGGTCATCCTCGATAAACAGGATACGGTGCCCGTATTGCTGGTTGATGGCCGCGCCCCCGACCAGCACCGGGAAGTGCAGGCCGCGCTGGTCCAACTCCTTCACACACAGCGGCATCTGCTTGCTCGTGCTCACCAGCAGCGCCGACAACCCGATAGCATCGGCCTGAACCTCGATGGCCTTTTCGATAATCGTGTTGATGGGAACCTGCTTGCCCAGGTCATACACCGTGTAGCCGTTGTTCGAAAGAATCGTATGGACCAGGTTCTTGCCAATATCATGCACATCGCCATAGACCGTTGCCAGCACAACTTTGCCCTTGCTGGTCCCCTCCTGCCTCTCAAGGTAGCGCTCCAGGTGCGAGACGGCCCGCTTCATCACCTCGGCGCTCTGGAGCACAAAGGGCAAAATAAGCTCCCCGGCCCCAAAGCGATCCCCCACCTCTTTCATCGCCGGCAGCAGCACCGTGTTCAGGATACTCACCGCGGCTTCCCCCTGGATCATCCCGCCGGCCATTCTCGATGCCAGCGAATCATCAAGCAACGGCTCGATGCCTTCCCGCTTGCGGTGCAGGATCAGGTAGTGAATCTTCTGGTCCACCGTCATTCCCTCCATCGGGTCGGCCTTCTCGGACTGGGTATGCCGCCGGGTCTCGTCCACCGTCTCGTAGTATTCGATGAAACGAGCCAGCGCCTCGTCGTGGTGGTTCCAGATGAGCGCTTCGCACAACTCGCGTTCGGTCTGGGGAATCTCCGCATAGGGCGTGATGTGCTGCGGATTGACCATTGCCATATCCAGCCCCGCCTGGACCGCGTGGTAGAGAAAGACGCTGTTGAGGGCAGCGCGGGCGTGGGGAGCCACCCCGAACGACAGGTTGCTCACCCCCAGGCTGGTGAGCGCCCCAGGCAGGTAATCTTTCACCAGGCGAATGCCCTCAATCGTCCACCGGGCTTCGTCGCGGAGTTCCTCCTGCCCGGTGGTGATGGGGAAGGTGTTGACATCGAAGATGAGCGCTTCCGGGGGCAGGCCATATTCCTGGGTAGCTATCTCATAGATGCGCCGGCAGATGCGCAGCTTGTCTTCGGGGCGGTGCGCCATCCCTTCCTCATCAATCGCCATACACGCGACCGCAGCCCCATAGCGCACCGCCAGCGGGAGCGTCTCATCAATCTTCTTCCCGCGCCCCCCTTCCAGGCTGGTGCTGTTGAGAATCGGGCGACCGGGGTAGACCTTCAGGGCGGCTTCGAGCACGGCCGCGTCGGTGCTGTCGAACATCAAGGGCGCTTCGATACTCTGCGAGAGCAGCCGGACCAGCCGGACCATCTGCTCGGCCTCATCGGAGCGTTCAGTCATCGCCACACAGACATCCAGCACATGCGCCCCGTAGTCTACCTGGTCGCGGGCAATCTGGAGGATGCTTTCGTAGTCATCTTCGAGCAGCAACCGTTTGACCTTGCGGCTCCCCAGGCTGTTGACGCGTTCGCCAATGATGAGCGGGCGCGGGTCCTGTTGCAGCGGGACCGCACGAATAGCCGAAGAAACATGCGGCAGCACCGTGGGAGCCAGCGGCGAGGTCGTCCCATCCGGTTCGCGGGACCCGGCAGCCTCACCGTCACCCTTCCGAACCGCCTCAGCAATGCGCCGGATATGCTCCGGGGTTGAGCCGCAACACCCCCCTACCACGCGCACCCGGAGCGCCTGGGCAAACTCGCCCAGGGCCGCGGCCATCGGCTGCGGCTCCAGCGGATAGACCGCGTTGCCATCCACATTCATCGGCAGCCCGGCGTTGGGAATACAGCTCACCGGCAGGGTCGTGTGCGAGGTCAGGTAGGCGACAGGTTCGCGCATGTGCTCCGGTCCGGTCGAGCAGTTCAGCCCGACGACGTCTACGCCCATGGCTTCAATCGTCGTGAGCGCACTGGCAATATCCGTTCCCAGGAGCATACGCCCGCTGGTGTCCAGCGTGACCTGCACCTGGAGCGCGACCGGGCGAGAAGAGGCAGCGATGGCCTGTTTGCACCCGACGATAGCCGCCTTGACTTCGAGGATATCCTGGCTGGTTTCGATGAGCAGAACATCGGCTCCACCGTCCATGAGGCCGCGCCCCTGCTCTTCAAACACCGCAACGAGTTCATCGAAGGTGATGTCGCTCAACGCCGGGTCGCTCGATGACGGCAGTTTGCCGGTGGGGCCGATAGACCCGGCCACGAAGCGGGGGCGTCCATCCTTCGCCGCGAAGCGGTCGGCGACCTGGCGAGCCAGCGATGCAGCGCGATAGTTGATTTCAACAGTCTGGTCGCCAAGCCCCCACTCTTCCAGGCGCAGGCGCGACGATTGGAACGTGCAGGTTTCGATGACATCACACCCGGCTTCCAGAAACGAAGCGTGGATTTGCTCGATAACATCAGGCCGGGTCACCACCAGGTAGTCCCGGTTCCCCTCGGTGGCCGGTCCGCCGTAGTCTTCCACGGTCAGGTGGAAGGTGTCAATACTGGTTCCCATTGCCCCATCAAAGACCAGAATCCGTTCCTTGAGGGCGATGAGATAGGGGGCGTGGGGAAGATGTGCAGACATTCGGGTAAACTCCAGAAATAAACTTTTCACCACTACGCATAGTTTGAGTATAGCGAGAGACACGGGACCTGTCAATGAACGGAGGGGTCGGCGTTCATTGATTCGTAATCTGGAAGGGCAGCAAGCCTGGGGAAATCGTTGGAATGCGGCGTTTGACCTGATACGACGATTCCCGCGCCACTGCATCAGTCCATCCCCACGGGTAAAGCCCCGTAACCTTGTAACATTGCCTGGTCCCGTGCGTTTTCTATGATAGAAGCTGGACCCCACCGCAAACCGCACCGCTGAGGGAAGAGTGTTGGGACCCTCATTCCTGCGTGGTTCGTCGTTGGTTCCTGGTGCTCCCCCATGCAGGGGCCTTCTATCTGGTATAATAGGGGCGTTTCTCCGCTGGGCATGGGTCGTTGAACATTGAACGAGGTATCAGGGAGGGTCTTCGGGCCAAATGGTTCGGGGATACCCTTCTCTGGGGAATCAGCGAAAAAAAACGGTTCCTACGAGCGTGGGTCGTACCGTGCGCCCGAAGGTAGCCAGCGGGTGACCCTGGGATACGTGGTTCTGCCGCTTTGGTGCGGCTCGTCACTCGCCGCGCATCCCTCGTCGCTCGCTCCAGTTATGGATACCGGTGCGCCGAGAAAGTGAGGTGGTCCGTGAAGGAAACTGGTGGTCGAAACACCCCCTATAGCGTGACGGCGGTCTCGTCGTCTCAGGAACCTGCGTTCATCGGGCAGGTTGAAGAATTGCTGGCCCAAAGCAGCCGTGCGCTTGAGACAGGCGACCATTCGGTTGCCCGAACCCTCCTGACGGAGGCGACCCACCTTGACCCCTCCAACCAGAAGGCCTGGTTATACCTGAGCGAGGTTGCCGAGGATACGAACGACCTGCGCCGTTGCCTGGAAACCGTGGTGGCGATAGATGCAACGAGCAATTATGGAAAACTGGCCCGCCTCGGTCTGACCAGACTTTCCTCCCCGGACCCATCACCATCCCCATCACAACCACACGGAGCGGGGGATACCCCCCCCCATCCTCCCCTGCCGCCGGCGGGAAGACGGGCTTCCGCACCCCACCGCCCCGCAGACCCCCGCGGTTCGCCCGTCCTGCCCCAGTCGTCTGGCACTGCCTCCGAGCCAAAAGCCGGGCCAAAACCAGCAACGGCAGCGGTGGGGCATCCGTCTCAGCCGGCCAGGTTCCAGAAGGCCACCCCCGTCGAACTGGCCCGGCGCGTGATAGAAAACCGCGACAAGGGCATTGCCGCCCTGAAAAACGAAGAGTACGACCGGGCTATCCGGTACTTCGAACTGGTCTTGAAGGACTTCCCCACCGACCGGGAGACCATCCAGTACCTCGTCACGGCGCGGAAGCATCGAGATGGGAGGCACCGGGCTTCGTCGCGGGCGTGGCCCCTGCCCCGGTTGCTCCTGGTGCTTGCCATTCTCATTGGCGTGATAGTGCTCCTCCTGATGTATGGGTATATCTGAGGCTGCTCACCGTTCATCGCTCGCCGTTCGCCGCTCGTCGCGGGCAGGAACGGCGCAACTGCCGGAAGTGATACCACAGAACTGCCCGTGCGGTGAAGATGGTCCGGGTCCGGCGCAGGTCGGGCAGGGCGGCAAGAACCAGCGCTTCGAGGGTGGCCGCTTCATATCCCCACCCGCAGGTCCGGTTCATTTCCTGGGCAAGGGGCAGCCAGCATTCGAGCACCCGCAGCCAGGTCTTCCGCTCCTGCATCGTTGGATTCTGCGTCATCGGGTTCTTCTCCCAGTGATGAGGGACGCCGCGGAGGGGGCCGGGGGCTACGCCCTTCCGATTGATTGATTGATGTGATGGGATGAGCCGCTCCAGAGCGGCAGAAAGGCATCCAGGGTGAGCCTGGGCATGTCTCCGGAAACTGGTATGACTCAGTATACGCCGGGTTTCGTCCACAAATGCGGCCACGAGTACCCCTCTGCGGTGGCTTGTCACTCGTCACTGGCATTCCCTGGGGTTGGAGTCAACCATGGCCGCCGTTGCCGCCGTTATCTGGTCGAAGCCAAAGGTATCAATGGCAACCTGGAGCTTTGCCGAGAGGTCCGGGTGGGTTTCCCGGATGTGGTCAATCAGGTCGTTCATCTGCTGAATATTCCCCAGAATGGTCGCCCGGTGCAGGCTGCGCACCCAATCGAAGGGGAGGTTTGCCAGCCCCGACTTCAGGTATTCAAGGTCTGCCTGATGGGATAGCCGCGGCTTCCAGATGGTTCCCTGCTGCGGCTCCTGCTCTGGCTCCGTCTCACCCACGAAACGTGCATTCAGATACTTCATCAACTTCCCGATCAGATCCTCGTGGCGAAACGGTTTCCGAAGAAGGTCATCGCAGCCCGCGGCCAGAATATCCACCCGGCTTTCCTCAAAGGTACTGGCCGTCAGCGCGATGATGGGCGTGTCCTGTCCTTGCATGGTCGCCTTGATACACCTGGTGGCCTCCAACCCATCCATGAACGGCATGCGGATATCCATAAAAATCAGGTGGGGCGACCACTGTCTCCACACGGCGACCCCCTCCCGCCCGTCGGCGGCCTCTCTCACGACAAACCCAAGCGAGGTGAGCAGGTCGCGCAGCAGCGTGCGGCTATCTTCGTGGTCTTCGACCATCAGGATACGAAAGGAAGGCTGACCCGGCGCGAGGCTGACCACCCGCCGGAGCCGCAAAGAGGGTTCGTCTCTGGGAACTGCCGCCGGGTGGACCGGCAGCACGAACGAAAAGGTCGAACCCTGACCGAGGCGGCTCTCGACATCGAATGCTCCGCCCATCATCTTCACAAAGTGCTGGCTGATAGGCAGGCCAAGCCCGGTGCCTTCCTGTGCCTGGTCAGCCTGGGGCATCTGAAAGAAGGGATCGAAAATGCGGACCAGGTCATCCGGCGCAATGCCGATGCCGGTGTCTTTCACCTCGAAGCGCAAGAACATCCGTGCCGTCGGACCCGTCAGAGCCGATGGGGATGGGGATGGGGCAGGCACTATCGGGGGAGGGAGGGGAAGTGGTGGTTCCTCCGCTTGAGCCTGAGCGCCAATGGGCCGGCCGGCGGGTCCGGATGCCACAACGCTGACCCGTAACGTCACCTGGCCCTGGTGGGTAAACTTGATGGCGTTGGAGAGCAGATTGATGAGTACCTGGCGCAGCTTGCGCTCGTCCGCGGCAACACCGGACGGAACCTCCGGAGCCAGGTCAAGCCGCAGCGAGAGATGTTTGGTGCGGGCCCGTAGCTGAAACATATCGGTCAGGTCGTGGAGCAGATGATGCAAATCAAACGCCTGTTGATGAAGTTCTGCCCGCCCGGCCTCAATCCGGGACATCTCCAGCACATCATTGATGAGCGCCAGCAGGTGTTCGCCGCTGCGCTGAATGATGCGCAGATATTCGTGGTGCCTGGGCATCATCTGCCGGTCGCGATTCAGCAGTTGCGTAAAACCAAGGATGGCATTCAGCGGCGTGCGAAGCTCGTGGCTCATCCGCGCCAGAAACACACTCTTGGCCCGATTTGCCGCCTCAGCCTCTTCCCTGGCGCGTTGCAGTTCTGCTTCGGCCCGCTTGCGTTCGGTAATATCCGTTGAAATCCCCCCCATCGCGGAGATATCCCCCTGGGCATCGAAGACTGGAAACCGGATCGAAAGGAACGAATGCGTCATCCCATCGCTCAGCAAGGCCTGCTCCTCAAACTCTATCGCCACGCCAGACTGGAGCACCTGTTGTTCGTGGCGCTCCCACTGCGCCGCGTATTCGGTGGGGAACAGGTCGTAGCCGGTCTTGCCGATCATCTGGGCCGGGCTGAGGTTGAGCAACTGCTCAGTAAAGCGGTTGACGAGCAAAAAACGCCCCTGCGTATCTTTGAAGTAAATCGCCGCCGGCGCATGGTCCAGCACGCTCTGAAGGAGCGCCTGACTTCGGCGCAGGGCCTCGGTGCGTTCGGCCACCCGCTGCTCCAGGCGGGCATTCGCCACCTGGAGCGCCGTTTCGCTCTGGCGCAAGGCTTCTTCGGCCTGCTTGCGCTCGGTAATATCGTGAATAATCGAATAGAGCAGGGGCTTGCCGGCGTGGTCAATGGGACCGCTATAGACCTCGACATCGTGGATATCCCCGCTGGACAGGCGGTGGCGGAAGAAGAAATGGTTCCGCTGCGCGTGCCGGGCCCGCTGCATCTCCTCATACACCTCCACGCTCGAAAGGGTATTGATATCGGAAATAGTCAGCGAGCAGAGCGTCTCGCGGGAATACCCATAGAACACGCAGGCGGCAGGGTTGGCATCCACAATCGCCCCGGTGTCGGGGTCTATCAGCAACATCACGGCGTGGTTGTTAGTGAACAGGCTCTCGCTCACCGAGACCCGGCGCTCATCCCGGCCTTCCGGCTCCATCTCATTGCTGCTCATGAACGATTCCTACTTTCCCTGGCTTCTTCCTGGTTGATGGCGTGGTCCGCCACAACGACCCGGTTGCGCCCGGCCCGCTTGGCGCGGTAGAGCGCCACATCGGCAGTCTTGATGACCGTGTCGGCAGCGATGCCATGCTCCGGCATACTGGCAACCCCCATAGACATGGTCACGGTATCCAACTCCATCCCACCATACGCAACCTTGAGATGGTGAATACCCCTGAGCAAGGTTTCGGCCCGCTCTTGCGTGTTCGTCAGCGAGGCATCCGGCAGGATGAGCACAAACTCCTCACCCCCATAGCGGCAGGCAATATCCTCACTCCGAATGTTCGACTGGAAAAAAGCCCCCACCGCCCGCAACAGCGCGTCGCCGGCATCGTGCCCATAGGTATCGTTGAACTGCTTGAAGTGGTCAATATCGGCCATGATCACCCCGATGGAGCGATGGTAGCGGTTGGCCCGGTCAATTTCCCGCCCGATGGTCGAATCCAGGTAGCGGCGGTTGAACAGCCCGGTCAGTGGGTCGCGGATAGATTGTTCGCGCAACCGCTCGCGCAACTGGAGGTTTGCCAGCGCCAGTGCCAGGTTGTCGGTCATCATCAGCGCCAGGCCAAGCCAGTGTTCGTAATCTTCTTGCGTGTCCAGCGGACCATTCACCAACCGCAGCATACCGAAGGTGCTTTCCTGTGCCATCAAGGGCAGGCACAGGCAGGAATACATCGTCTTCGGGTTGAACCACGAACACTGCGCCTCGTTGAATTCTCTGGTCATCGTATAGACGCGGCCCCCCTGCCGGACCGGGCATTCGGCCACATGAATCGTCGGCACAAAGGATTGGTCGTCGCCCCACCTCGCTACCGCCTCAAACAGCGTACCAGTCGCATTGAGGATATAGAGCGCCCCGGACTGTCCCTCGAACAGGCGCGAGGCCGTGCGCTCCACAATCCGGTAGGCATCGCTCACCGATGCACAACTCTGGAGCGAATCGCCCATCCCATTCAGCAGAGTGACTTCCCGATTGTAGCGCTTCAGCTCACCAATCCAGTGGGCCATCCGGTCGTTGCTCCGCCGGAGGTTCTCCTCGGCCTGTTTGCGCTCGGTGATATCTTCCTTCACGGCGACCACATGCGTGATGGTTCCGCGCTCGTTGAAGATGGGCGAAATGGACACCGATTCCCAGAAACGTTCCCCGTTCTTCTTCTGGCTGTGGTGTTCGCCGTGCCACTCCTCCCCCGCCATAATCTTCTCCCAGAGCGACTGATAGTCTCCGGGGGCCAGGGCGTCTGGTTCCAGGTGCCACAACTTCTCACCGTAGACGGCTTCGATAGGGTAGCCCGTGGCCCGGGTGAACCTGGAATTGACATATTCGATATTGCCTTCATGGTCGGTGATGATGATAGCGACGGGGCTTTGTTCGACCGCCTGGTGGAGCTTGCGCAAGTGCTCCCTGGCCTGACGGATGGTCAGCTGATGATCAATCCGCGCCAGCACCTCTTCGATCTGGAATGGCTTGGTGACATAGTCAGCTCCTCCCACCTGGAAGGCCCTGACCTTGTCCATCACTTCTCCGAGCGCACTGAGGAAAATCACCGGAATATCGCTGGTGCGCTCATCCGCCTTCAACCGCTGGCACACCTCGTAGCCGCTCATCTGCGGCATATTCACGTCGAGCAGGATGACGTCCGGAGCATCCAGCGTGGCCGACCGAAGCGCCATCTGACCGCTGATGACGGTGCGCACATCGTAGTGGTAATCGCGAAGCATGGCGGCCAGGAGGCGCAGGTTTGCTGGTTCGTCATCCACTACCAGAATGACGCTTCGCCGTGCTCCGGCTGGTATGGCGTTCATAGTTTTTTCCCCTGTCTGTTACCAGGTCGTATGGTGTATAGGGTATAGGGTATAGGGTATAGGGTATGGTAGGAAGGAGAGAGACCGGAGACCCGGAGTTTCGCCGCCGATCACACCCGTGCGCGCTCATGATTTCATCATTTCATCACAGCTCCCGCGTCATAGAAAGAAAAACCTCGACCACCTGCGGGTCAAAATGGGTGCCGGCGTGGTCCAGCAAATAGGCGCAGACATCTTCTTTCGGCCACCCCTTGCGATAGGGCGGTCGGAGCGGAGCGCGTCCCACACATCGACCACCGCAAAGATACGGGCCGTCAGCGGGATATCCTCCCCCTTCAGGCCACGGGGATACCCGGTGCCGTCCCACTTCTCGTGGTGACAATAGGGGATATCCAGCGCCGACCGGAGGAAGGGAATAGGCGAAAGCAGCTTATAGGCATAGACCGTGTGCTGCTGCATGACCGTGCGTTCTTCCCTGGTGAGCGGCCCCGCCTTCAGCAAGATCGCATCGGGAATCGCCATTTTGCCGATATCATGGAGGATCGCACCTCGCCGGATATGAACGATATCCTCGTCGCTAAATCCCATGCGGCGGGCCAGCTGGATAGTCAGGTCGGTGACGCGCCGGCAGTGTCCTTCGGTTTCGGCGTCGCGCAGTTCGAGCGCCCGTGCCCACCCCTCAATAGTCGCATCGTAGGCCCGCGAAAGGTCGGTGTTGGAGCGCTGGAGTTGGGCAAACATATCGGCATTGTCAATCGCAATCGAAGCCTGCCCTGCCAGGGTGCCCAGAAACTCCAGCCATTCCTGGTCGGGCTTCAACATCGAGCGGTGAAAAATCTCCAGCACCCCCTTGATGCGGCCCCTGGCAATGAGGGGCACCCCATAGTAGGAGACAAACCCTTCTTCCCGCAGCATCGCCGGGCGCACGCACTCGGTTTCGGCCACGCGCACATCGGGGATATGCACGAAACCCTGCTCCATCGCCGTGCGCCCGGCCAAGCCCTCGCCCAGGCGCATACAGGACTGCTGGATGGAAGTGGTGCGGAAGCCCTGACTGGTCGCGTGTTCCAGGTGGTGGGTATCGGGGTTGAACAGCAGCACCGCCGAAGCGTCGGCCTCCAGTTGCGAGGAAACTTGAAAAATCAGCACATTGAGAGTCACCCGCAGGTTCAGGCTGGTGGTAATCGTCTGGTCTATCGTGTGGAGCGCCTGGATACGCTCCAGGCGGCGTCTGGTTTGCTCGTGGAGCTGCGTTCGGTGCAGCGCACTGGCCGCCATATCGCCAATGGCGCTCAGGATGCGACGGTCATTGTTGCACACCGGGTGCCGGCACCCGACGCCAAGCACTCCGATGGTCTGGCTTTCGACCATCAGCGGAACGAAGACCATCGCGGGCAGCGGGCCAGGCAGCGGCAGGCTCCCGACAACCGGGACGTGGACCGCCGAGCCTTCGCTGATGAGCAAGGGGTCTCCGTTGTCGAATAGCTGCCCCAACCCCCCCGCTGCTTCCGGCTCACTGCCTTCCGGGTCCGTGATGGTGTGCCAGCCGCTGGTCTCTTTCCAGCGGCCATATCCCTGCTCCACCTCGACCCCGCCGGCAAAGGGAGCCAGCAGCAGCACCCCTTCGGCATGCAGCAGTTCGGCCACCTGTTCGAGCAGGATGGCAATCATTTCGGAGCGGCTGGAGGCCACCCGCAGTGCCGATGCCACCGAGATAATCGCTTCGCGCTCGCGTTCGCGCTGTTCCCGCTCCTCAATCTCCTTTTGCAATGCGGCGTTGGCCCTGGTCAGTTCCGCGGTGCGCTCCTGCACGCGCCGGTCCAGCTCCCTGGAAGACTGGCGCAAGGCTTCTTCGGTTCGCTGGCGTTCGCCAATTTCCTGCTGAAGCAGGGTGTTCTGCTCCTGGAGTTGCTGGTGCATCGTCCGCACCGCCAGGTGAGTGACCACCCGCGCCAGCACTTCTTCAATCCGGAACGGCTTGGTGATATAGTCTACCCCCCCGGCGCGAAAGGCCTCTATCTTGCTGGCGATATCGTCAAAGGCACTGATGAAGATCACCGGAATAGAACAGGTTCGCTCATTCGACTTCAGGTGGTGACACACTTCGTAGCCATCCATCTCCGGCATGGCAATATCCAGCAGAATAATGTCCGGCGGGTCCATCTGAACCGACTGGAGAGCCAAAGAACCTTTCATTGCGGTACGTACCACGTAGCCATGCTCGTTGAGCATGATGGCAAGGAGCCGCAGATTTACAGGTTCATCATCTACAATGAGGATACTCCCTCTGGTTTCTCCAGGCTGCGTCGGGTTCATCTCTTTTCCTATATTCGGCTTCGATAGGTTTGCTCCCTTGTATTATACCTGCTCCTGCCCCTCTCACGATATCGCGCAGGTGCTCCGGCGTAAAATCGGGCCAGAAAAGCGGAAAAGAGACGAAGCGGCAACCGGGGCTTTCCCAGAGCAGGAAGTTCGACAACCGCTGTTCGCCGCTCGTGCGGATAATCAGGTCGGGGGTTGGTAGTTCCGCGGTCGAGAGGTGAACGGCCATCGTTTGCTCGTCAATCAGCTCCGGGGGAATCCCCCGGCTCACAATCAGACGCACCGCATCCACCATATCGGCCCGGCTGCCGTAGTTGACCGCCACCGCCAGCGTCATCCTCTGGTTGCTCCGAGTCAGGCTCAATGCCCGCTCCATCCTCCGGATGAGCGCAGCGGGCAGTTCGGCCAGCCGCCCCAGGTGCAGCAATCGCACGCCCCACGCGTGGATTGTCAGAAGGTCGCGGTCCAGAAACTCGCCAATGAGCGACAACATCCCGCACACCTCCTCCGGGGAACGCCTCCAATTTTCGGTCGAAAAGCTGTGCAGCGTCAAACACTCCACGCCCAGGTCGAGGCAGGCGCGGACGACCCCCAGAATGTTTTCCGCCCCGGCGCGGTGTCCGTCGGAGTCGGTCAGCCCGCGGGACCGGCCCCACCGACGGTTCCCATCCATCAGCAGGGCAATATGACGAGGGACCGGTTCACCCCCTCCCGCACGCTTCTGCGGCTCCCCACTGGCTTCGTGATTGGTTTGCTGGTCATACCGTAACATGGTTCTTTTTCCCCTTCCCATCTCCCTTTCCACGGCTGGTTGCGGCCATCCCAGAGTGTCCTGACGTGAACGTCGGATGCGAAGTCACGAGTCCAAAACCTGGTATCAGCATGGCCCCTGGTATCCGGGAACTTCCATACCCATTCCCCACGATACGCCCCCCACAACCGGTCCTGGGGGGCAAGTGATGAGCGACAAGTGACGAGTGACGAGCCACCAGAACCATTCAGAACCGGGGCCCGAGTCGAGGTATCCCCCCGGACCGGCGCGGTAACTGGCCGGCCCGGTCTCAACCCAGACCAGCGCTCTGGGGGTACCGTCCCGCGTGGTTATCGTGAGGTCCCAACAATGAACCTGAAAGTGAATCGGGAGGAGGGCCGGGCCGTTGGGGACCGGGTTTCGCCAACCGGTCAGCTTTGCCACGCCGCGATAGGCCGATTCCGAACCGAGCAGGTCTAGCGAACCGGGGTTTCCCACTATGTCGCTGGCGCAGTAGCCCGTCATCCGTTCGCACGCTTCGTTCCAGAAAACGACCGTATCATGCGCATCGAAAGCAGCGACCATCACGAGAACATCGGTAGGTTCATCGGACATTGCCTGGTCTCCTTCTTCCCTTTCATCCGGCAGCCACGGAGCCATTCCAGCAGCCTCCGCGAGAATACTACAAACTATCGTAGATAAAGAACCACAAAACACTCCCCCAGGATGCCTTCTTCACACAGGTTCTCGAAAACTCAACCCTGAGCTGCTTCAGCACTGCTGGAATGGAGGGGGGAAAGGTATGTCTGGTTCTTCTCTGCTGTAGCCGGTATTATAGCGCACTCAAGCGGCAAACGGAAGGGGCCGGGAGGAAGCGCCGTCTCCGGCTCCCCTCCCGGCCCCGTGTTCGCTCAGCGGTGCGGCCGCCGGGCCGCGGCCCGTCACCCGCTCTGCCTCACTCGGCACGGATCCTTCCTTATTCCCCGTGCCACACCCGGTTGCCAAGCAGCCCCAGGAGAATGTGATAGGGCGGCTGGTTCTCCGGGTGGTGTTCCATGCGGCGGCGCTCAAAATATTGCACCGTCCCAGACCAGTTCTCAATCGTCTCATCCGTCGGCTCGGTAATCGGGTAGCCAAAGCGCTCCAGGCCACCGTTGGTGCGCCAGTAGCTCAAGAACGGCTCGCACAGGCTGTGGCCGGTCGGCTCGAAATACTGACACCCGGCGGCCGCGCTCGTCACCTTCGGGAAGGTTTCCCACGGTCGGCCATCCAGTTCCAGCACCCGCGCCCCCAACCGTCCGGCCATCACCCCCTGGCTCCCATGGTCTTCCAGGCGGTCGCGCTCGAACCACTGCACCGGCCCGGTCCAGCCTTCAACCGTCTGCTGGCACAAATCAGTAATCGGGTAGCCGAACACCGCCAACCCCCCGTTGTTGCGCCAGTAGGAGCGGATGGACCCGGCAATACAATGGCCGGTCGTCTCGAAACAATCCTGCGGCCCGCCGGCGGGTCTATCGGCGTGCAGGAAGCGGGTGGTTCCGTCGTGGAGGTCGGGGCAGGGGTCGGGTCGGGGGGGGGTGGGGCGCTTCCGGGCGTGTGGATAAGGTAAATCGGGTTCGGCCCTATCGCCAGTGTCAGCTTCCCGCCGCTGGCCTGAACCTCCCGCTCAGCCCCCCAACTCTCCACCACCGTGGCCCGGGACGACCCGGTGTTGACGGAGATAGAGGCCGGGCCACCGGGCGACCACAGCACGTCCACCACTTCGCTGCCCCCCTTGCGGAAGCGTGCTCCATAGGCATCGGCCCCGCTGACGGTGTAGAGGTCGTCCACATAGACCACTCCCTGGCCGGGCGTCCCGTCCGGGTCATCATCCAGCACCAGGGCATAGAGCCGGATCGGGTAGTCAATGCGCCCATTCCCGCTGCCCTTGTCCATATCCTCTTCGGGGTTATCGGGCTTCACTGGCGCTTCGATGCGGGTCCATTCGCCCGATGGGATGAAGCCCAGGCGAAACTGAAACTTCTCGCTCTCGGCGTCGAGAATCTGCACCTTCAGCGTGTTCTTGCTCCCATCGCCCTTCACCCAGATACCCACGCGGTTGGGCGAGCCTAAATCCAGCTTGGCCTGGTCCTCAAACGAGATATAGTTATTGTCCGTCGCCGTGAAGTGATACTGGATTTCCCCGGCGCTATTCCCGCTGTGGCGCTGAGCGCTGGTCTGGTTGAACGCCCCGTTGCCGGGGGGGTAGGAAATCCACGTCCCGAAGGTCTCAAAGGTATGCTTCGTTTCGGGCTGCACCAGGTCGAGCAACCCGCCGGGCGAGGTCCCGGCCAGTTGTTCGTTCAGCGTGCGATAGTAGGTGAAGGATTCTTTGGGGGCGCGAAGATCCTCATTGCTCCCGTTGTATCGAAACATACCGTACAGTTCGGACGTCGTCTCGTCCTTTAGCTTGTAGGTAAGCACTCGCTCCGCGCCGGAGGCATAGAGCATCGCCGCGCCGCGCACCAGGAAGTTCGCCTGCTCGGCCTCGGTAAACTGCCTCTCCCTCGTGTCCGGATACCCGCGCCCTCCGGGGCCGGTAGACCACCCGAACTCCGTCACCCAGATGGGCTTCGGGCCGAGCTTCTCCGCCAGGGTTTGCACCTTTTCCAGCCCTCCGGTGACGATATTGCCCTCTTCGGGTCCCCAGGGGTCGGTGTAGGGGTGCAGCGAGATGATATCAAAGGAATTCCACCCACCCTGGTTAGCGATAGCTTCAAGCCATTCTGCCGCAGGTTCGGGCGAAACCATCCCCGCCACCAGGACCTTGGCATTCGGGTCGGTCTCCTTCACCGCTTGATACCCAACCTTCAGCAGGTCGGTGTATTGGGATATGTTGGGTTCGGGCCTCCAGTAAAGCTCGTTATCCGGCTCGTTCCAGATTTCCCAGTAATGCACCCGGTCCTTGTAGCGCGACACCACGGCCCGCACAAAGGCAGCGTAGAGCTGCGGATCGGGGTGGTAGAAATTTTGCTGTCGCGGAAGGCTCGTCGCCTGCGTGGCCCAGGTGGGCGAGGGTCCCGTCAGAATACCGATGATGTTAATACTGCGGCTCCGGAGCTGCTCCACAGCAACATCGTTCGTATCCCAATAGTAGTTGGCGGGGTCGTTGGCTGCATTGTTGCCGTTGTGGTCGGCAATCCACCAGAACTGGAAATCCTCACGGGCCCACCCGACACCCAGATCCGCCAGTTTGCTGGCGGCCTCTGCCAGCACCTCTGGCTTGCCACCAATGCGGGTCCCAATGTGCGTATTCGTTCCGAACGCGGAATTCTCCGGCGCGGCCACCGGCGACGACCGGACCTGAACCGCCGGAACCAGGGAAACACTCACCATCAACGCCATAATCAGCAGCATGAAAACAACCAGACGATGTGAACGACTCATACTGACCTACCTGCCTCTTTCTCGGTGTTCAAAAGACCCCGATGGGTCATTCTTCCACTACGTCCTTTTGCGCTTGTGCTTGCAATTGCAATTGGTCTATCATACCACAATCTGGACCTCTATGCAGCATCGTTCACCCATCAGGTGGTTCACCCATCAACCCGTCAACCCATCCGGTACACCGCCTCCAGCAGAGGAACCAGAACGCGCCAGTCGTAGTGTTCCTGCACCAGCTTGCGCCCGGCTTCCCCCAGGCGCTGCCCCAGGGACGCATCTTCAAGCACGCGCAGCACCGCCCTGGCAAATGCCTCCGGCGCATTGGCAAGCAGCAGGTGTTCACCATCGTGCAACCCCCGCACCCCTTCGGCCCCCATCGTAGTGCTGACCACGGGAGCCTGCATCGCCAGCGCTTCCAGCAGTTTGAGCCGCACCCCGCCGCCCATGCGCATAGGCACGACATACGACCCTGGCCGGCATGAACGGGCGCACGTCGGCAACCTCACCAACCACCTCGATAGATACCCCGTTGTGCAGCAGTCGCACCGCCGGGGTAGGGTTGCGCCCCACCACCACCAGGCGTCCCCCCGGCCACACCCGCCGGACCAGCGGCAGCACCTCGTAGGCAAACCACGTCACGGCATCAATGTTTGGCCGAAAATCCAGGCTGCCCGTGAAAACGATGTCTCCGTCGCCAGATGGCGCCGGCTGGCCCTCGGAGGAGGACCACCCAACGTCATCACCAGGAGCAAAATACTCCGTATCCACGCCATTCGGAACGATGTGTACGTGCGCCTGGGGACAGAGACGCAGCAGCGCAGCGCGGTCCTCCTCCGAAACCGCCACCACGCGGTCAACTCGCCGGAGCAACAGACGCTCATACACTGCCAGCTTATACCACTGAACCAGCGAATAGGGAGCCGCCGTGAAGGTCTTGAGGTTGCGAGCCTTGACCCGCAGAATCGTTGACAGGTCGGTCAGGGCCGCCCGCCGCTGGAGCACATACTCCGCGTTGAATTCATCCAGCAACCGCAGCGGCGGGCGAGCACCAGCGGCCAGCGCAGGAGAAGCCCCCCCGCGGTGGCTGCCGACCGTGGCCTCCAGCGCATAGCCGGCCATCTCGATACTTTCTGCCTGCACCACATCGAACGTCCGGGTGGCAAGCAGTTCGTGCAGGGCGCGGCAATAGGCCGGCGAACGGTTGCGGAGCGCCATATCCGGCAGTGGGGAGGCCACCGTGCTCCAGGCTCGCCGGGCAAGGCTGCGCGGCGGCAGCCCAGGCACCAGCTCCACGTGGCACCACGAACGGAGCGGCTCCAGCACCCTGGCCGCAGCCTCCGGCGGAACCTCCGTGGGGGCAGGGGCAAAAGTCAGCAGCCAGACTTCGTGGTTGCTGGCAAGCCCCTTCAGGAGGTGGTAGATACGGAGCGCCCCACCACTGCGAGGAGGGTAGGGCGCATAGGGCGAAAGCAGGAGAATACGCATATTCCCTATGGTTATGGTTATGGTTATGATTGATTATCGGGCTACCGCACCACCAGAGGGAGATAGACCGTCGGTTGGTCGAGCATCAGCTGGATGACCTGGGCCTCCTGCGGGCCCGGCTCACCCCCGTCATCCCAACCGACCAGGCCGGAAATGAACGTATACAGATACACCGGCGTATCGCCCCCGGATGCGGCGGTGGTCTCACCATTGAGACGCTCCTTGAGGTCCCACTCCTCAACCAGGAGGTTGTACCCGCTCCCGTTCGGGCTAACGGTCGCCTCCTTGCACACGAAGGCGTATTCGTTGCCCACGACATCGGCCCAGGTCGTAATATCGAGGTCCGAAGTGCTATTGACCCCGCAGATACCCCATGGTTGCTCGTTACTGCCCTGCACGTTGGAGAACCTCAGATTCACGTGCTGGTGGTTCGTTGTGCCGTTGTCGGGAATCACCTGGCCGGTTTCGCTATCCTCAACGCTCACTGTCCCTTCGTTGGTGACCGTCAACTGGGCTTCATCGAGCACCAGGGTGATAGACCGCGGATATTCCTTCGTGTGGCCGGCTCCGTCCGTGACCTTCACGGTAATCTCGTGGGTCCCCGCCACCGGCGCTATCGGCATCAGGTTGGTGGCGTTCAGGTCCACTTCGGTCTCGACCATGGCCTGCTGCGTCGGCTCTTCATACCCAACCGACACCTTCTGGATACCGCTGCACTCGCCGCCGTCAGACCCGCTGGCAGTGGTGGCCTCAACGCTGAGGTTGTAGAACGGAGTCCCGGTATAGAGCGGGTCGCCGGGGCCAGGGTTAACCACCCCGACTTCAGCCGCCACGTCCGGGTCAACCCAGAACGGGACAGAAGCCAGCCGGTCCGAAAGTCCGCCATTGCTGGAGTTGTACAAATATCCATACACCTGGTTCTGGTAGCAGGTTTCGCCGGCGTCGGTCCTGGTGAAGGCCCGGTTCACGGTGTGGGTCCCCGTGTCGGCCAGCAGCGGCATACTGACAAAGGCGTCATTCTCGCTCCCCTGAAAATTATCCCAGATTTTATACTGGTCGGCCTGTCCCCGCGTCAGGTGGAGCTTGACGCTCACACTCTCGCCCTGCCCAACTACCTCTTCCCCATTGTCCACCTCTATCCAACCCTCCGGGTTGATGGGAGTCGGAGTATCGGTGGGTGGGACGGAGGTTTCCGTTGGCGTTGGCGTTGGCGGAACGGAGGTATCAGTCGGGACGGGGGTGTCGGTCGGGACGGAGGGAGTGGTTGGTTCCGGCGTCGGGACCACGCCGTCGCCAGGGAGAATGTTGTACCACACGTTGTCCGTATACCCTTTGATCCAGACCGCCACGGTTGCTGCCCCGTTGGTTGCCCCCCTGGGGTCCGTACACCGCTCATTGTTGCCAATCTCCTGGGCCGTCGCGCCGGGGTTGTTCCCCGACTGATAGAAGTGGTAGTAGATCCGGTCGTCCTTAATCTCGCCATCACTCTGACGCCGCTGGCGAGAAATAATATGCACCTTCCCGCCATAGGCCGCAAGGGAGGTTCGGCTCCAGTAGTGGCTGCTCACCTCAATCTCAGTCGGCCAGGTCCAGTTGAGCGCCCGGTGGTCGGGGTTGATGGTCAGCTGCCACCTGAAATGGCGGTCATCAAGCGACCCGTGAATGTAGCCGGCGTAGATGACGTTGGGATACACGGTCCGGTCAATCGCAATGGCGGTATTATCGCCCTTCCGGTTCCCGAAGTAGTCCCGCGACATGTTCACCTCGCCAAAGCCGGTGGAGGTGCCCCGACTGTAGTAGAAATATCGTTCGTATGGTTTATCGTCACTGGATTCCTGGATTTCAAACGCCACATGGACGTTGCCGTCGTCGTCTACGACCAGGTTGCCCCCCACGCACAGGTAGGTCGAGTGGCTCACCGGCACCTCGTTGGTCCAGTTCTGGGCCGACCGGCGATAGGCATACTTGACGTATGACCCATCTACGTCGGTCGAACAAATCACATGCACCCCGCCGTTTTTGTCCACGGCTATCGCCGGGTCGAAGCGGCAGCCTCGCACGCCCGTAAACTCAGAAACCCATGCGCCGGTCTGACCGCCCTGGGAGTTGTAGTAGAGATACAGCTCATTGCTCGTCGGGAGCACGGTGATATAGACGGTCCCATCGCTGCCAACGACCACTCGGGCGCTGGTGTCGCGGACCTGCGAACTCCCGTAGATAACCTGGGGCGAGGACGAATCCCACGTTACAAAGGAGCCTTGCAACGTCCCGCGCATGTAGTAGACCCGGTCCTTATCGAAGGCTTCAATCCAGACGACATGGACGCGGTTGAAGGAGTCAATTTCCACATCCACATAGTAGCTCTCATCGCTGCCCGGCACCTTGTTCGGTCCGGTCCAGCTTGCAGCCAGTACGCTGCCGGTCACGGCTGCCGATACCAGCACCAGCACCCCCCAGAGGAGTACAAGTTGCCAAAACGAAGCGCGTAACAATCGCATGAACACGTTCTCCTCCTACCTTCCTACTTTCCAACAAACCGCAAGTTATCAAAGATGGCAAATCCGTCGTGGCTGGCATACAGACCGGCCTGCTGGCCGGCCAGGGAATTGGCGAGCGTGGCGGTGAGGGCCGGTGCTCCATCAACACTGGCCTGGATAGTGTTCCCCTCGACTTCCAGGCGCAGCAGATACCAGTGCCCGCGCTCCAGTACCAGTTCCGGATCATAGGCCAGCACCTTTGGAGAACCGTCCTCCATCTGCACCAGCATCAGACCATCGGAGCCGATGCCCCCTGCATCCGGTGTACCAAAAATCATCGCCGTGAAGTTCTGCTCGTCCGCATAGCCGACCACCAGACCGAGCTTGGAGGCTCCACTGCTGCGGGCGCTCACCTCGACCGCACCGGCATCACCCAGGGGGGTGGGGGGGATCGCCATGGTATCGTTCAGGACGTTCATGCGGCCCGCATTTTCGGGGGCAAACAGAACCTCCTGGATGCGTTCGTCGTTGAGGACAAACCACTTCGGAGCGGCCACCTCGATATTCGAAATCTGACCGAAGGTCCAGTCTTCTGGCTCGGTGCTGAAATCGTTGGCAAAGCGCACGGTTTCGTCCGCCGCCAGCGCCGCGGGTTCGGGCGCTTCGGGAAGCGGCGCGGCCGTTGGTTCGGGCGACCCTGGAGGCAGGGTGGGCATCGCGGGAGCGGGCTGGATAGTCAGCCGGAGCGAAGCCACCGTTGGCACCGGGTCATCTGGATTGATGATGGTTGGCGGCAGGATGTCTTCCAACGCAACTTCCGGCTGCGGCTGGTTGGAGCTGTTCAATGCCTGAACACCCACGGCAATCAGCGCTCCCGCCAGGACAGCCGAGAAAAAGAAGAGAAGATAACGAACCTTATGTTTCATTGCCTGTTCCTTTGTTCCTTTCTACTACTGGTATCGTCTCCGGTCAACGCCCCTTGCCCGAAGGTGATGAGCCTGCCCCTGGGGGATGAGATGACAGACGCGACCCTTGCTTCCGTTCCAACCCCCTGCTGGTTCGTTGACTACCATCGTATCTCCGTCTGGAAAATTATAGCACAAACGACTTCGGTGGATACGGTGGGTGAGATGATATGCTGGCTGAAGCGATGGGGGTCGCCCCCTGGGAAGAGAGAGAAGGCATGTCTTTGAACGA
This sequence comes from Chloroflexaceae bacterium, assembly GCA_012032475.1. Taxonomy (GTDB): domain Bacteria; phylum Chloroflexota; class Chloroflexia; order Chloroflexales; family Chloroflexaceae; genus JAAUSY01. The sequence goes on along the minus strand of JAAUSY010000007.1, from coordinate 461 downwards.
TATTTCCCCCTGGATGTTACACAGATGTTACTATAGATGTTACCGGGATCGTATGGAGAACCGATGGAGAACCGGTGGAGAACCGATCTCTATCCCTCCAGTTGCACCACCAGCGCCATCGCTCCCAGGCGCATTTCGTCGCCGTGCTTGAGCGGGCACGGGGTGTGCGGAAGGAGCCGCTGCCCATTCAGAAAGGTTCCGTTGGTGCTGTCGAGGTCTTCAACAAAGATTTCGGCTCCCTGAAGCTGAATGCGCACGTGGCGGCGTCCGACCCCGGCCTGAAGCGCCCCATAGGGGGAAAGGTCAATGTCGGGGTAGAAGTTGCTGACCGGGTCGGCGCGCCCAACCAACGCCTGGGCGGCGTCCGGCAGCGGCAGCGCAAGGCCGCTTTCTTTCACCACGAGCCGGGCCGGGCGCAGCGAATGACGCACCGCGGGAGCACGGGGACGGACGGGGCGGGG
>JAAUSY010000244.1 GCA_012032475.1 Chloroflexaceae bacterium | reverse complement strand
CGGTGGGCCGCAGCAGAAGGTTCGTCGCCCTGCTTGCGCACGTCCCTCTGCGCAACGTGCCAGGGGATCGCCTTCTATCTGCGGCGCGGGTTCCGCGTGTGCGGGCTGCATGAGCACTTCTACCCCACCCGCGAAGACGCGCTGCTGCTGGTGCGGGGGGTGTCATAGCCGTAATGAGTGACGAGTGACGAGTGACGAATGAAGTGAAAGGATGTTGAACGGTGAAACAAGATGGAAGCTATGGAAGATGAGGTCGTGCCCCAACCAGTCCCAGATTCTTCCCGACATGTCGGGTTTGTGGCGCTGGTTGGCAAACCAAACGTCGGGAAAAGTACCCTGCTGAATGCGCTCCTGGGGCAGAAAGTCGCCATCGTGTCGTCGCACCCCCAGACGACGCGGGTGCGCTCCGCGGTATCCTGAGCCGCCCCGATGCCCAGGTCATTTTTGTGGACACACCGGGCATTCACGAGCCGCGCCACAAACTGGGGCACCTGATGGTGAAGCTCGCCCAGCAGACTATCCCCCATGCGGATGTGGTGTGTATGATGGTTGATATCAGCAAGCCGCCCGACGAACTGGACCGGCGGATTGCGGAACTTGTTGGTCAGAGCCGTACCCCACGGTTGCTGGTGCTCAATAAGGTGGATGTGCGCCCGCGCCACGGCCCCCACCTGGAAGACCACCGCGCCCTGGGAACGTGGGATATGGAACTGGCGGTTTCGGCGCGGACGGGGGATGGCCTGCCGGCCCTGGTAGACGAACTGGTGGGGCGGTTGCCGCTCGGAGAACCGTTGTTCCCCGATGACTGGCTGGTTGACCAGAGCGTTCAACACCTGGCAGCTGAGCTGGTGCGCGAAAAGGTGCTGCGCTTCACGCACCACGAGGTGCCCCACGCGGTTGCCATCGAGGTAGAGGAATGGCAGGAGCGCGGGCAAATGACCTACATCCGCATGAGTATCAATGTGGAGCGGGAGAGTCAGAAGGGCATTATCATCGGGGCGAAGGGGGAGCGGCTCAAGCATATCGGGCAGGCGGCGCGGCAGGATATCGAGCGCCTCATTGAGGCAAAGGTCTATCTCGACCTGTGGGTCAAGGTGCGCCCGGACTGGCGCGATGACCCCGCTTCGTTGGGGTGGCTTGGATACCGCCTGAAGGACTTTTCGTAGGGTCGCTCCGGCCCGCATTGTTGCCCATCGCTGCCCATCGCCGGTCAGCGTCCGCACCTCCTGTTATCACGCTGGTCGCTCGATCAACCCCATCGTCTCATCCAGGCCGGCCATCAGGTTCATGTTCTGCACTGCCTGCCCCGATGCGCCCTTGACTAGGTTGTCTTCGACCGATACGAGAATCGCTTGCCCGGCGGTGTGGTCTGCCATCGCCATGGTCGCCCCGATCACGCAGAAGTTGGTGCCCACGACATGGCGCAGTTCGGGGAGCTTTTCCTCGGTGAGCACGTGCGTAAAAGGCTCATCGGCAAAGATGCGATAGGCTTCGTACAGGTCCGCAAGGTCGGTGGCAGGCGGAACCATCACGTAGATGGTCGAGAGAATCCCCCGCACGACCGGGAGCAGGTGGGGCGAAAAGATGATGCGCTGGCCGGTTTCCTGCTCCATCTCGGCAAGGTGGCGGTGCTTGCGTCCAATGTTGTAGGCGCTGAAGGTTTCGTGGGCCTCGCTGAAGTGCGTCCGCAGCGAGAGCGAGCGTCCGGCCCCCGATATACCGGTTTTGCTGTCCACAATCACGGGGGCATCTCCCAGGAGACCGGCGCGAAGGAGGGGGTAGAGCGCCAGGATAACCGTGGTCGGGAAGCAGCCCGGATTGGCGACCAGCTGCGCCGTTCGGATGCGTTCGCGGTAGCATTCGGGCAACCCGTAGACGGCGTGTTCGAGCAGGGCAGGGGCGGGGTGGGGCTGGCCTTTGCCATACCAGCGGGCATAGTCGTCGGGGTTGCGCAGACGAAAGTCGGCGCTCAGGTCTATCACCCGTGCGCCGGCTTCCAATGCCTGCTGAACGACCGGAGCAGACGCGCCATGTGGCAGGCAGCAAAACACGAAGTCCACGTCGCCGGGGTTGGCCTCTTCTGCCGATATCAGCGGGGTATCCAGGAGCGTCGGGAAGATATCGTTCAGCCGTTGCCCGGCGGCAGAACGCGCCGTCGCAAACCGAACCTGTACCTGCGGGTGGTGGTGCAGCAGCTTGATCAATTCGAACCCGGTGTAGCCGGTTGCGCCATAGATGCCAACGTGAATCATTCGTGGTCCCTCCGGTGCGATGCACGAAAGACAATTGTAATGGGGGTTCCGCGGTATTCATACCGCTCACGGATACAGTTTTCCAGGTAGCGGGCGTAAGACCAGTGAATCAGGCGGTCGTCGTTGGCAAAAAACAGGAACACCGGTGGGTCCACCTGGGGCTGGGTGGCGTAGTAAATCCGCAGATGTGCCCCCTTCTTCGTGGCCGGTGGTGGGTGCTTCATCACCGCCTGCCGCAGCAGTTCGTTCAGGTTGCTGGTCGAGACGCGCTTGTTGCGCTCTTCGGCAATCTCTATCACCAGCGGGAGCACCCGGTTCACCCGCTGCCCGGAGTGGGCAGAAATAGCTAGCACGGGAGCATATTCGATGAACTTGAACGCCTCTTTCACCTCGCGGACATAGGCATCGAAGGTGTAGGTATCCTTTTCGAGAACGTCCCACTTATTGATGAGCAGGATGATGCTCTTTTTCTCTTCCAGTATCATGCCGGCAATGTGGGTATCCTGGGCAGTCACTCCCTCGGTGGCGTCAATGAGCAGCAGGGCAACTTCGCAGCGCTGGATGGCGCGGAGCGTGCGCAGCACACTATACTTTTCCACCCCCTGCTCTATCCTGCCGGCGCGCCGGATACCCGCGGTGTCAATCAAGAGAAAGGGCGTCCCCTCAAAGACCAGCGTGGTATCAATGGTGTCGCGGGTGGTGCCGGGGATATCGCTCACCACGCTGCGCTCCTGCCCCAGGAGCTTGTTGAGCAGGCTCGACTTGCCCACATTGGGCCGCCCGACAATCGCCACGCGAATGGCCTGGTCATCCTCTGCTTGAACTTCGGCCGGCGGCAGCGCCTCGACCACGCGGTCCAGCACATCGCCCGTCCCCATGCCGTGGTAGGCGCTCATGGGCATCGGATCCCCCAGGTTCAGCCCGTAGAACTCCACGGCGTTCATCTCCCGTTCCTGGCTGTCGGCTTTGTTGACTGCCAGCACCACGGGCTTGCTCGTCTGGCGCAGCCTATCGGCAACATCGGCGTCCGCTGTGGTCAGGCCGTCTTTCACATCCACCATGAAGACAATCACATCGGCCTCGGCAATGGCAATGCTGGCCTGAGCGAGGGCCGAGCGAATCATCTCATTCATCGGGAGGATGGCATTATCACCGCCCGACACCAACCCCGCCGTGTCAACCACGGTAAACTCCCGCCCGTTCCACTCGGTCGTGCCATAGAGCCGGTCGCGGGTCGTGCCAGGGATGCCCTCCACGATGGCGTAGCGTTCGCCTATCAGGCGGTTAAAGAACGTTGATTTGCCCACATTGGGCCGGCCTATGAGCGCCACAATCGGTCGTGCCATACCAGATGTCCTTCATTTTCCCATTTATCGCCCATGACTACTCATCATGCATCACTCGTCGCTGGCCTGAGAAGGGACCGGCCGCCATTTCTGGCACAGCAGCGGCCACGCTTTCCACACGTAGTCCGCAGCGGAAAAGACCGTCCATACCACCGCCATCGTCATCGGGATGGGCCACAGGCTGACCATGAAGCCATAGAGCGTGGTTTCCCCTGCGGGCGTGGCGAGGTCGGGGCGCACGCCGGCGGCCAGCAACCGCCACACCAGAGCAACGACGGTGATGACGTGTTTTTGCTTGCCCCATATCCCTGCCGCAATGATCTGCCCTTCGGCGGCGGCGAAGGAGCGCAGCCCCGAAACGACAAACTCGCGCATAATAATCACCAGTACCACCCACCCGGAGAGCAAGTCCCGCTCTATCATTGGCAGAAGCACCCCGACCACCGAAATTTTGTCGCTGATGGTGTCGAGAAAGATGCCCAGGGGCGAGACGGCATCGAGCCGCCGGGCAATCGCTCCATCGAGCATATCGCTCACGGCCATACTCAGGAACAGCACCACCGCCCACCGGTAGGTTTCTGGCTGGCCCACCAGGATGAGCCACATCAGGAGCGGCGTTGCCAGGATACGAAACAGGCCAAGCATATTGGGGAGCGCACGGAGCATGAGCAACCTACCAGATTCAGACAGACCTTACCAAAATAGCCCGTAGAGCTTACCAGCTTTCGCGGTGGGATAGAAGGGCTTTTTACGCTTTCGTCGCTTGAGATTGCCTTGCATACTTGCTTGTTCCAACGTATGGTATCATTCCCCCGTATGCCCCGAAAGGTCGGGGCACGGCCTTCAGACGCGAACCTTTCCCGATGGGGATGGTTGTCTGAGAAGCCCAACCCTGAAGGGTTAGGAGTTGTCACGGTATCAGTATAGTATAGCACAGCTTGTCGGTGGTTGTTTGCCTGTTGTTGTTTGCCCAGGGCTACGTCAAAGTCGCCCTTTGCCAGCATTTCTGGGCTTTTGAGCCTCTCCCAAAGGGGTATTTGAGTGATTTTTTTCGTCCAGCCTCCGGACTTTGACGTAGCCCTGCCCTTGACACCATGCCCATGTCATAGTATAGTACGTTCAGGAACAATCATTGAAGCAATGCCCGTCCAGGCAAAAGGAGGTGATGCGAATGAGTTGTAGTCATGAACGAAACTCTGTGCATCACCCGTACATCACCGGCTAAGGTTTAAGGTTCTGTGAGAAGCCGGGTGTGCAGGTGGTTCACAGAGAGACCCATACAGTGACCCCTCGCTCTTGAATGAGCGGGGGGTTTTTTGATGTGCTCGTCCGAACCAGTTCCCATCCGCTCTTCTCTTCGGGAAAAGATAGTGATACTGAGCGCTGTTTTGCCACGCTGCTTGCTTCGCAGCATGTTGACCCCGGTTTGCTGCTCTGGATGCCTCCGGAGGTGGTATCATGTACCAGAGGTAAAGATCCGAACGATAGGAGGTGTGACGATGACCATCACGGAGCAACTCCCCCGGACCCTGGAGCTGGAGCTTGAAGAAAGCCTCCCCACCGTGGGCGGCCCCCAGACCCACAACGAGGATGACGACGACTGGCATTTCCGCTTCCGCTACGGGTGGCGCTATGTCTGCCACGTCTCCAACGGCGTGGAGGAATGGGAGCGCGTGCCCCTCACCGAAGACGATGTCTTGCACCCGCAAGAGGAGGACCATGTGGGCCAGAATGAT
>JAAUSY010000243.1 GCA_012032475.1 Chloroflexaceae bacterium | reverse complement strand
AACCCGGCCTGAAGCGCCGAATCGTAGGTCTGGACCGCGCAGGTTTTCGCTACGCTCACACTCCCACAGAATTGCCTGGTTGTTCCCACGGCGCAGCATCTCACGACGATAGATTTGCTCGCCATCTGCCGCACACGGTGGGGGACCCTCCCGGACGGGCTTCCCGCCTTGCCGGCGTACCTCGGCTCGTAGCGCAATGGCAAAGTGCGAACGCTGCCGGGCATAGTGGATCAGCAGGGTGGCAAGCAGGCTGCTGCTCAGTGCTTCTGCCGCCAGACGAAACCCGTGGGTACTTTCCTCACACATCATGATTAACCGATTCAGAACGGCTATGGTTGTTTGCAAGTCGGTTTCTGACGTTCTCATAACCAGTGGCGAATTCAGAACCTCCCGCAGACCACCGACCTGCGGGAGGTTCTTGTTCCATTTCTTCTTTGCGTCCCTGGCGTCTGCCAGAGGACAAACCGCACGTCAGCGGAGAATTAGCGGAAGATAGACGGTCCCCTCGCCTCCCGTAGTTCCGCTGCCAACCTCAATGCTAAAACTGTCGCTGACCATATTGACCGCGTTCTCTGCTCGCACGGTCAATTCCTTCGTTCCCTCTGTGGTCCACATAAAGCTCACGGTGTCCTCCAACCCCCCGCCGGTGTGCGTCACCTGGTCCTGCCCGGTTGCTTCCCAGGTGTAGGAAACCGGCTGCGAGGCATCTGACGGCTCGGCTATAGCCGTGAACGTATAGGCAACGTTGGGCTGGCCGCTCTCGGTCCCGCTGATAGTCACCGTTTCCAACGCGCCCTCCACCGGTTCCACCTGGATGGTGATATTGTGGGACGCGCTGGCGCTGCCATCCGCGTTCATCGCCGTAACGCGCACTTCCTTGATCCCTTCAGTTGTCCAGGAGAAGGTCATCGTATCCTTCGTCGTTGTCCCGTCGTGCGTCACGGGTTCCTGGTCGGTGGCCTCCCAGGTGTAGGATATCGGCTCGGTGGCGCTGGTCGGACTGACCGTCGCGGTGAAGGCGTAGTCGGTTCCCACCATACCGCTCTCTGGTCCCGCCAGCATCACCGCCTGCACGCCCCCCGGCTGCTCCGTGCTTATCATGATGGTGTGCGTGGCCGAGGCCGTGCCGGTGGCGTTCATCGCCACCACGCGCACCTCTTTCATCCCCGCCGTGTCCCACAAGAAGGCTATCGTATCCGACAGCACCGCGCCACTCATCGGGTGGTCGGTGGCCTCCCAGGTGTAGGATATCGGCTCGGTAGCGCTGGTCGGACTGACTGTCGCCGTGAAGGCATAGTCAGTTCCCACCATACCGCTCTCCGGCCCCGCCAGCATCACTTCCTGAACGCCCCCCGGTTGCTCCGTGCTTATCATGATGGTGTGCGTGGCCGAGGCCGTGCCGGTGGCGTTCATCGCCACCACGCGCACCTCTTTCACCCCCGCCGTGTCCCACGAGAAGGCCATCGTGTCCGACAGCACCGCGCCACTCATCGGGTGGTCGGTGGCCTCCCAGGTGTAGGATATTGGCTCGGTAGCGCTGGTCGGACTGACCGTTGCCGTGAAGGCATAGTCGGTTCCCACCATACCACTCTCCGGCCCCGCCAGCATCACTTCCTGCACAGGGATAGCCACTGATGGGTCGTAGATGATGCGGTCGGTGTCCACCACCGACTCGTTGCCGGCATCGTCGCGGAACTGCACATACACCCGCGCCCAATCGCCGGACGTGGTCGGGGCAAGCGTCCAGGGGATGTCAGGGGCGAATGGCTGCCAGGCAGCCCCATCCACTGCTTCTTCTTCGTTGCTCACTCGTACCTCGGTAATATCATCGAAGTTTTCGCGGGCGTCTTCCTGCCCCGGTACAAAGGAGAGCGACACATTCAGCGTGGGGGTGCGCTCGGCATCGTCGTTGATCAGAACGCTCCCTTCGGGCGGGGTCGGGTCCTCACTGGGGGTAACCCCTTCGCTGCTGAGCACCGCGCTGCGGTGATTATCCTCATCAACGCCGAACATGCGGTAGTAGTAGGTGGTTCCGTTCGTCACGTTCGTATCGGTGTGGACTCCGGTGAGCGACGGTTCGTCGCCAAGCAGGTTCCAGACACCGTCCGGGTCGGTGGTTCGGTAGAGCGCGATGCGGGTGTATTCGCTCTTGACATCGTAGAAGAGGTAGGTCTCGACATTGCCCGCATCCGCATCGAAGAACTCCGGCGCTTCAATCTGGTCGTCAGATGGGTCAAGCGGGTCCTGACCCTGCTCCACTTCCGACCCGTCGTTCTCGCCGCCACCGTCGCTGTCGGAGTCGTTCGGGTCCGTGCCCGCGTCGTATTCGCCCTCGTTGGGGAGCAGGTCCAGGTCCGGGTCGCCCGGCCCGGCCAGTTGGTGTTCCTCTTCAAAGGGGTCAGGGATGTTATTGGAATTTGCGTCGTCGCCTTCCTGAACGGCGAACGATCCGAAGGCTTCACGCTGGAAGTTCAGGTCGAACCGACTGACACTCACCCGCACCTGGTACGACCCCTCATCGGGCGGGTCTTCTCCCTGGGTCTCGCCGGGGGACACCGCTTCGGCCTGGTTCACCAGGGTGTAGCGACCGGCGTAGAACCCGTCGTCAGCGGCTCCATCGCCATGTTCGCCATCATCGAACAATGGGATGGTGGTTTCGGTGCCATCAGGAGCGGTGACCACCGCCTGGACGAACCCGCTGATGGGGCCGCTGTCTGATGAGAGAAACGCATAGATTGGCACCGAGTTGCCAGTGAAATACTGCTGGTCCAGGCGGTCGGGCAGCAGCAGGTCAACGGTCAGGTTCGAAGGCCCGCTGACAATGACCTGGTAGGGCACGCTCCCGACCTGCGCCGGGGCAGCCGTTATGATGGGCACCTGGTACTCAACTCCGACTTCCCAGGCACCGGGTTCGGGGTTGTCAATCCGCACCCCCCGGTAGCCACTCGCCGTATCAGCGAAGACATAGTCACCGGTGACCGGGTTACCATCGGGGTCATAGACGGTCAGGAAGACGGTTGAGCCAAAGGCGGGGTCCCAACTCAGGGCGACGAGTATCTCGGAGGTGGTATCGTCCACCAGGAAGCTGTGTCGCTGCTCGTCGTTCTGCGGAGCGGTTCCCTTGGCCGTCAACAGACGCTCACGCCCGATGACCTCAGCGTCCGCAAGCTCAAACGTGCTTTGCAGGTTAAACGCCATATCGCTCGACGAGGTGCTGCTCTGGGCCAGGGCGCTGATATAGACATCGTTGAAGAAGAACAGCCCGCCCGTCGTGCTGGCGATGTTTTGCAGCAGCGTTTCGTCGGTGGCCTGCCCGAAGGCAATGGTCGTCACCGGGCACCCCGTACCGACCACGTCGCTCTGGACATCGGCCCACCGTTCGTCGCTGTTTTCCATCCCATCGCTCAGGAGCACAAACGAGCAGTTATCGTTGTCGGTCGGGCTAGCCTCATACTGGTCCACCGCTTCGGCCAGGCCATCCCCGATGCTGGTAAGCCCCCCGGCAGTCAGGCCGTCCACGAACGTGTGCGCGTTCGTGCGCACGGTGGCATTGACCGTTGCCATGTCAAATGGCGACGGGTTGACATCTTCGTTGTAGGGCACCACCGCCAGGCCATCGTTGTTGCGGGTGATATCCACATAGAAGTTGGCGGCGCGTTTGGCCGCTTCCATTTTGTTGTCTTCCCCCATCGAGCCAGAGCGGTCAACAACCAGCACGTGGTCGAGGTTGTTCGGGCTATAGGTCACGCTGGTCGCGTTGGTGTCGGCGGCAATGGGTGTGGCGGTCCCTGGGGCCTCCAGGGTAATTTCCAGGTCATAGGTTCCGTCGCTCACCTGCGCCGGAGCCTGGATAACCAGCCAGTATTGTTCTTGCACAAAGCCGCCGGTGGTGATGAAGGCGTTCACACCATTCACGGTGGCCTTGAAGTCGCTGACGCTCAGCCCGGCCACGACCGGGGCATTGGCGATGCTGCTGTTGGTCACGAGGACCTGCGCCAGGAATTTGCCCGGTGCCGCGGAAGGCCCGACAAAGGACCTGGCCCCGGTATTGGGCATCTGGATGGCTATCTCCGGGTCGGCACACAGGAACGATACATCCACGTCGGAAGCATTTTCCTCGCTCCCGACAATGGCCGTCACGGCGGTCAGGCCGTCGTTCAGGAAGCTCTGCGTCCAGTTGGTACCGCTGCCCGAAACGTGCGCGGCAAAGTTGGCTCCCTTCTGGGTGACCACGTGGTAGAACGCCGGGTCGTTGTCGAGGTTGCTGAACGACACGCTGATGAGCGGGCAGTTGGAGCCGGGTTGGACCTGGTAGTAGCGCGCTCCATAGCGGCTGATCTGCTGGTTGGTGAAGTTTGCGGGCGAGTTGTCAATGTTCAGCGTCCCCCCGCTGGTGGGGACAATGGGGCCATAGGGGGCCGGGTTGCCCGGCTCGTCCTCGTCAAGGTAGTTATAGCGGTTGGTGGGACTGGGGAGGTTGTTCAGGTCTTTGGTCCAGTTCACCAGCGTAAACTGACGGAAGGCTGCGTTGAAGTTCGCGTCTGGTTCTTCCCCGGTGAGGAGGGTCCAGTTCACCGCGGCGATGTCGTCGCGGGTTTCGGCGGATTCCCAGAGGTCCACAAAGGCATCCACGCCGCGCTGTGGCTCGGTCGTTTCTTCGCCATATTGCTCGCTGAAGAACTTCCACCACAGGGTCGAGAGGTAGCGCATGGGTTCGCTGGTCAGGTCACGGTTGGTGTTGACCAGGTAGTCGTCCACGTCATCGTTGAACGAGAAACCAATGTCGGGCGCATCTTCCCAGTGGTCCAGGTGCTCGAAGGTCATGTCCTGCATGGTGCGGGCCGTGCCTTCCTTGAACCACTTCGATTCGTAGCCGTCGTAGCTATACTGCACCCGGTGGAATAATTCGTGCCCCAGAACCATTTCGGCCTGTTCGGGAATGCTGAAGCATCCGCTGTAGGTTGTGAGGTAGTTCCAGGTGACCCAGGTGCCCCCATTGCAGCCGGCGTCGTTGGTCAGACGGACTTCCAACTTGTCGGTGTAGAGCGGGGTGCGGAACCCGAAGTCATCCGTGTAGCGGTCCCAGTGGGCCTGGATGTCGTCGGCAGCCTGTTCTGCCTGGGCTTCGGTGAGGTTGGTGTCGTCGTAGTAGACACAAAACTCGTCCCGCTCCACGATATCTGGCAGGCCAGCCGGAGCCGCCGGGCAGTCGGGAGCCTGGGACAGGGGAGCGGCCCGGCTCCGGTCCGTCGGCACCAACCCGACCAGGATCAGCGCCAGAAGGCAACCCCGATACCGACCAGCACGGGCTTGAACCGGATACATCCGAACAATGGTCCCGTTGGTCCGGTTGGTCCCGT
>JAAUSY010000064.1 GCA_012032475.1 Chloroflexaceae bacterium | reverse complement strand
GACCCTGGGCCCGCTCTGGTCTGTGCCACCCGCGAGTCGGTCAACCACGCGCTGCGCGACCTGGCCGACCATCGCCTCATCCGCATTGAGCGGGGCGCGGTGGTGGTGCTCGACCGGGCCGCGCTCCAGCGTTTGCCCGACCGGGGCCAGTCGACGCGTCCTGCCCCCACCCCCTCCCGCCCCGCCGATGGAACTACCTCCCCCTTCAGCACTTGCTGTCTGCCTTCCCCAGGGGTACCGTCGCTCCAGCACCAGTATGACACAGGAACCCCGCCCCCGTCTATGAAATACTTCACACAAGGGCCGGATAGTGCCAATTTGCCTCAAATGTGAAATAGTTCATAGAAGAACCACCGCGAACCTGCTACACTCGCACGTAGAGCCTGCACCGGCGGGCAGAAGCGAAACCTGGTCTATCCGCGCCGGCCGGTGCGGTGGTTCTTATCGGCAATCATTGGTTTGGTATGGAATTTGCTACAAGGAGGGAACGAAATGGCTATCGTACGCAGGACTTCACTGGTTACTCTGGTTATCTTTCTGACGAGCTTGCTGGCGCTCTTCCCCGCGCCCAACCCCCCGACGGCGCACGCCGCGCCTATCAACGAGAACGAGAACAGCAACGAGAAGGGCTTCAACGACACCTCCGCCGATGCTCAGGTGCTCAACAGCATCGGCCTCAACAGCCCCGTCAGCGCCGCCATCGGCCAGCCCGGCGACGTGGACTGGTTTGCGTTTGAGGTGGAGAACGGACGCACTTACGTTGTGGAATTGTTCGATGTTGCTAGTGGCCTGGGCGATAAGGGTCTGGCTTGCATTGGGGGAGGATACATCTATAACAGCTACGGACTGGCTCTGATGCTGTTTGATGCCTCTGGCAATCAAATCGCCGGAGAATGCGATGCTGCCGGCAATGCTACTGGAAATATTCATCACCGCGCAATATTAACTGCCGGTGTCGCTGGTACCATTTACATCAGGATTCTAGCAAACGTTGAAACAGCTATCGGATTCTACAGCCTGCGTGTGTTGCCAAAGTATGACGAACCGGGTGCACAGTGGGAAGAGAACTTTGAACCGAATAGCTCCCGCCGCAATGCTTACCAGATTATGCCAGGGTATGAGAACGCACTGACCAGTGATATTGAGCTGCGGAATCCTATCTACAGCACTTATCAACCCGACTTGGATTGGTACCGTTTCGATGCAGTGGCAAGACGAAGCTATGTAATCGAAGTGTTTGATGTTGCTAGTAGTCTGGGCGATAAGGGTCTGGCTTGCATTGGGGGGGGATATATCTATAACAGCTACGGACTGGCTCTGATGCTGTTCGACGCTTCTGGCAATCAAGTCGCTGGTGAGTGTAATGCATCTGACTCCAACTACTCAGCAGGGAATACCCACCACTCGGTGAAATTTACAGCACCGCTCGATGGAACATATTTCATTCGAGTGTCCCCTAACAACCCTGATGCCGCTGGTGGCTACAGTCTCCGGGTACTGCCAAAATACGACGAACCGGATGCTGATTGGGACAGCACAACATTTGAACCAAACAACTCCATCTGGAACAGCTATGCCATCGGCTCTGGCAGGGACCATGCGCTGACCAGCCAGATCGAAGCGCGAAATCCGATCTACAGTACCTTCTACGCGGAACAGGATTGGTATCGCTTCGATGCCACCGCTGGACAAAGCTACGCCGCCGAACTGTTCGATGTTTCCACCGGGTTGGGTGAAACCTGCTTGCGCGTGTATAACCCTTCAGGGACGCAGATAGGCGAAAATTGCGACGACAATGAAACAAATCAAATGAAGTTTGTAGCGTCGGTGGATGGGCCATTTCACATTCGCGTCACCCCAAGAAACGGAACCGCATCCGGCAGCTACCGTGTGCAGGTTCGGCAACTCTACTGCGCCGACGTCACCGAAATCGGGCAGGATGATTGCGAACTGCTCGTCACGCTCTATGAAACGCTGGACGGCCCCAACTGGCCGAACCGCGAAGGCTGGATGGAAACGAAAACCCCCTGTAGCTGGGAGGGTGTGGAGTGCAGCGGCGGGCAGGTCACGGGGCTGGACCTTTCGAGCAACCACCTGCGCGGCCCCCTACCCGACGCCATCAGCAACCTGAACCACCTGCGGAGCCTGCAACTGCGCGGCAACCCGAACCTGACGGGCGAACTCCCCGCCGAAATGACGCGCATCTCCGACCTGCATACCTTCCGTTTCGGTGGAACGGCCCTGTGCGAGCCAGACAGCGAGTCCTTCCAGACCTGGCTTGACGGCGTGCGCGAGGCCGACCGCACCAGGCTGTGCAAGAATCCCGTCATCAACTTTGACAAAACCGTCTCGGCGGCCACCGCCCGCCCCGGCGACCCCCTGACCTACCGCCTGGTGACCTCCGGCGGCGGGGCCGCAACCGAATTCGACCTGACCGACACCCTGCCCGCTGGTCTCACCTACGTCGAGGGGAGCATGACCGGGGGCGGTACCTATAGCACCGGCGCACGCGAAATCAGCTACCACGGCATCGTCTCCTCCACACAGACGGTGACTATCACCTACCAGGCCACGGTAGACCGCGACGTTGCCGACGGCACGATTATCGCCAACAGCGCCACCGCGACCGGCGGCGAACGGACGCTCGAAGAGAGCGTTTCGGTGGCGGTTGCCAATCCGAAATCCATCAACACCCTGGTGCTGCTCTACTACGGCGCGGACAACAACCTGGCACTGGACGGCGTGAACGTGCTCAACAACGCCGAACGATCCGCCGACAACCCCAACGCCACCATCCTGATGATGCTGGACGGGCCGAGCAAAGATGACGCCTTCCTCTACCTGGTGCAGCCGGACACCACGCCCGATTGCCCCGACTACGCCAACCCCACCTGCGGCGGAACCTACGTGCTTGGGCAGAATATGTGGGAGTGGCCCGACCAGACCGCCGACGCGGTCACCCTGGCCGACTTCATCCAGGGGGCGCTGCTGGCCTACCCCAACGCCGACCAGGTCATCCTTTCCATCATCGGGCACGGCAGCGGCATCAGTGCCGAGGGGCTGACCGACCAGCCAGGCGGCGGACGCAACAAGCGCTTTGACCCGCTGGCTGGGCTGCTGGTGGACGAGAACCCCCCCTTCACCTCACTGTCAACGCGGGCACTGGGCGATGGGTTGCGCCTGGGGTTGGAAGAGGCGCAGAAGGCGGGTGTCTCGCGTGACCGCATAGACGGGCTATACCTGGATGCCTGCCTGATGGGGATGTTCGAGGTGGGCTACGAAATCCGCGACAGTGTGGATTTCCTGCTGGTCTCGCCCAATGTCAAGTGGGCTGTGTCGGAATATGACCGGCACATTCGCGCCATTGATGGGCAACGCAACGCCCGCGAGATACTCGAAGCGTGGATGGCAAACGAAGCCAGCGTGCTCCAGGGGAATGTCGTCAGTATGCTCCAGGGGGGCGCGGTCAGCGTGCTCCAGGCCATAGACCCGCAGCCCTACACCTATGCGGTCATTGACCTGAACCAGATGGAAGCCCTGCGCACGGCCCTGGACAACCTGGCCGAAGCTCTGATGGCAACCCTGCCCGACAGCAGCGACCATATCCAGGAGGCGTTCAACCAGGCCGACTTCTTTGATAGCAACGGAGATGGTCACATCGGAGCCGACCAGGACACCTACGCGGACCTGTCCAGCCTCGTCAGCGCGCTGGCCGGCCAGTTCTCAACCAGCACCGCGGTCCAGAACGCCGTTGGGGGCGTGGAACAGGCGCTCAACCAGGCCGTGGTTGCCAGCGACACGCGGAGCGGAACCCCCTGGACTGCCCCGGATGAGACGTGGGCGTGGGGGACGTTTGGCGGTCTGGGCATCTATGCTCCGTTTGCCGAGAACGAATGGCAGCGGCGCTACTACACCGGGCGACACTTCCAGGCCGCCAATGATGGACAGTGGGATGATTTGCTGGCGGCTTACTGGAACGAAGACCCACCCCTGGCTCCCGGTAGTGGCCTGCCTCTGGCCCGCCTGGCCCTGCCCGAAGCGGTGGAACGGCCTGTGGTGGGCATCACGGCGAGCGTTTCAACCACAGTCGAAGGAGACGCGCCGGGCACCCTGACCATCACGCGCACCGGCGACCTGGACGCCGCGCTGGTGGTGAGCTACACCGTAAGCGGCACGGCAGATAGTGGGGACGACTACACTGCACTGGCGGGCAGCGTAACGATTACGGCAGGCAACGACCGCGCCACTCTGACCATTGCCGCGCTGGACGATGGCGAGCGGGAAGGCGACGAAACGGTGGTCGTGACCCTGCAAGCCAGCGACGATTACACCCTGGGGGCGGCCACCAGCGCCACCGTGACCATTCACGATAGTGCTGAACCGGAGTTGCCCGTGGTGGGCATCACGGTGAGTGTCTCGACTACGGTCGAAGGAGACGCGCCGGGCACCCTGACCATCACGCGCACCGGCGACCTGGACGCCGCGCTGGTGGTCAACTACGCCGTGAGCGGCACGGCAGATAGTGGGGACGACTACACTGCACTGGCAGGCAGCGTAACGATTACAGCAGGCAGCGACCGCGCCACTCTGACCATTGCCGCGCTGGACGATGGGGAGCGGGAGGACGACGAGACAGTGGTCGTGACCCTGCAAGCCAGCGACGATTACACCCTGGGGGCGGCCACCAGCGCCACCGTGACTATTCAGGACCCGGAACGTCCCCTGGTAGGCATCACGGTGAGCGTCTCGACCACGGTCGAAGGAGATGACGCGCCGGGCACCCTGACCATCACGCGCACCGGCGACCTGGACGTCTCGCTGGTGGTCAACTATGCCGTGAGCGGCTCCGCGACTGCCGGGGACGACTACACCGCACTGCCAGGCAGGGTGACGATTATGGCCGACAGCAACCGCGCCATCCTGCCTATCACCGCCCTGGATGACGCAGAGCAGGAGGGCGACGAGACGGTGGTCGTGACCCTGCAAGCCAGCGACGATTACGACCTGGATGCGGTCACCAGCGCCACCGTGACCATTCACGATGGCGCTCAGCCAACCTCAACATACACCACCTATCTGCCGCTGGTGGTTCGCTGAGAGAACGAGTGACAGGTGATGAGTGGTGAGTGATGAGTGGTGAGTGGTGCTCCCTTACTCATCACTCACCACGGCTCCTGTCCACCGGAGGACTGCGCCGCCAGCAGTTCCCGGTGGGCAGCAACGTTTTCCAGAAAGGAGTGCCGCAGCCGGTCATCCTCAATCTGCGCGGCCCGCTCCTGGAGCAATGCCCAGGCGGTCCGCAAGACTTCCGGTGCTCGCGCATCCTGGTTTGCCAGGAGCACCTGGGAGCAGGTCAGGTAGACGCGGAATGGCTCGTCGGTGCCTGGGAGCCATGGGTCCCGAGTCAGGCAGGTAAGCACCTCATCAATATGGTTCCGGGCGAGGGGCAGGTTGCCTTGCGCCAGCGCAACGCGGGCCAACCCGGCCCGCGCTTCCATAGACTGATTCTCCCTCCCTATCTTGCAGCACAGGGTCAGAGCCGCCGTATACGCCTCCGTTGCCGCGGGCCAATCCCCCAGAGCAGCCAGGATATGCCCCAGGTAGAGCCAGGCGTTGCCCTGTTCATAGAGATAGCCGCTCTCCTGGGCAACCTGCAACGCCTGCTGGCACGAAGCCAGCGCCTTTTCGTGCGCTCCCTGGTGGTGCGCCAGCAAACCGAGCAGCGCAAACATTCGCCCGACCCCCTGCTGGTCACCAATGGTCTGCCGGATTGCCAGGGCCCGCCGGTAATACGTTTGGGACCGCCCGTAGTCACCCAGGTAGTGGTAGCTCAACCCTAACTCGTTCAGAGCATTGGCTTCGGTATACCGGTCGCCAATTGCCTCGCAAATACGTACTGCCTGTTCATAATAGTTGATGGCTGCGGAGTAGAAACCCTGCTCGTTCTGCGACGTGCCGAGACTACAGAGCACCACCCCCTCGCCCTGCCGATCCAGAATGGCCCGGCAGATGGTGAGGGACTCCGCAAAATAACCGGCTGCCTGTTCATATTCCCCTTGCTCCCGATACGTTTCGGCCAGGTTGTTGAGCACCACCCCTTCCTGGTAGCGGTTGCCCATCTCGCGGTAGCGTTCCAACACCTGCCCATAGTGGCGTATTGCCTCATCATCGTCACCCTGATCGCCGAGGATGTTTGCCAGGTGGTTGAGGGCGCTGGCCTCCCCCTCGCGGTCTTCCAGGGCACGATACATCTGAAGGGAATGTTCGCCACACGTGCGGGACTCCGCGTAGTTGCCTTCATGGTAGGCCACCTTGCCCAGGTACAGCAGGCTTTCCGCCTCGATGTGGCGCAACCCTGCGCCCCAGGCCAGCGTTCGCGCCTGCTTCAACTGCTGCCGTGCATCGGAGTAGTTCCCTTGCCGTACGTAGGTTTGCGCGACGCGCAGGTAGCCCAGGGTTGCCAGCCGCACCAGGGCCCGCAACCGCTGCATAAGCGCTTGCTGCGCCTGCTCGTCTCGCCGGCCCTGCCCGGTGGGGATGAGCGGCGGCAGCGTGTACTTGAAGGCCACCTGGCTGGACAGGTCGCGGGTCAGGTCGAGGGCCTGTTGGGCGGCAGCAAGCGCTGCCTCATAGTCGCCGGTCGTGTTGCCATAGCTGGCCCGACGCAGGGCGACTTCGGCCTGCCGCTCCAGGTCATTCAGCGCGGTCGCCAGGGTTTCCAGGGTGCTGAGGTCCTGAGATTGCGCCTCCCGGTCGCCCTGCCGGTCATAGACCTGTTCGCGGGTGAGCAGTAAGCAGTAGCGTTCGTCAAGCGCCTGTTCGCCAGTCAGGTCGAGGGCGCGGGTCAGGTAGTGGACTGCTTCGGCGTTGGCATAGCGGTTGGCAGCCCAGAGGCCGGCCAGGTGCGCGTAGAACCGCTCGTGCTCTGCTTCCTCGGCGTAGTGGTAGTGATGCACCAGCAGCGCGGCGTAGGGAGCCAGCGGTGACGTATCGTCGGGGGGAACCTGAGCCTGAACCGTCTCCGCGTCGCCATCGCCATCGCCATAGGTGCGTTCATACCACTGCGCCACCGTGCGGTGTAGTTCATGCCGCCAGGAGAAGAGCAGCGTTTGGTAGATGACCTCCTGAACCACGATGTGCTTGAAACGGTAGCTCAGTTCCGGTTCGTCGTGCTGTGGGTGGGCAAGGTCGCGGGTCACCAGGTCGGCAAGATGGTGCTGCAACCCGGGGTCGGTCATGACGGTGCAGGTGTTCAGTACATCGCGCAGCAGGGCGTAGCCAAACACCTGCCCGATGACCGCAGCCACGCGCAGGATAATCTGCACATCGCTGGGTAGGCGGTCGAAGCGGGACAGCACCAACCCGTGAATGTGGGTTGGCAATGCTTTGATGGCTTCGCGCACATCGCCATGCAGAACGCAGCGCTTGCCCGGCTCCCCATCCGGTGCAGGCTCAATGCTGATGCTGCCCTGCTCTTGCAAGACGTCTATCAACGCTTCCACAAACAGGGGGTTGCCACCGGCATGCTGCTCGATCATCTCGGTCAGGGGCGGGGGCAGGGTGCCCGGCTCCAGCCCCAACCGCCTGGTGACAAGTTCAACGGTGTCGGCAGAAGGGAGGGCATCCAGGTAGAGGGTGCTGGTCTTTTCCATGGCGCGGATGCCTGGAGCGTGGCGGATACCCTCGTGCTGCTCATGCTCATTCAGTGGGCGACTGACTAGCAGCAGCAGGAGCGGGACATTGGCAAGCAGCAGCAGGGAGCGGGCAATTTCTCCCACCAGTTCCCACGAGAGGCTGTCGAGCCAGTGGGCATCGTCCAGAACGATGACCAGCGGGCGTTCGCACGACCAGGCTCGCAGCAGTGCCAGCAGGAATATCACGAGGCTTTGCTGGCGCAGCATCGGGTTGAGCGAACGGGTCAGGGAAGTTTCAGGAAAGTGCAGCAGCAGCACATCGTTGAGCAAGGGCAGTCGCTCAAGCTGTTCGGGGGCAACGTCCTGCACGACCCGACGGACCTGCTCGTGGCGCTCAGTCGGGTCGGTCCCGGTGGCGAGGTCGAAGTAGGTGGTGAATACGTCGCGCCAGGCGCGGTAGGGGGTGCGCTGCTCAATACTCTGGCCCCGACCAAGCACGCCCGACAACCCGCGCTGACGGGCGAGGTGGCACAGTTCTTCGACCAGGCGCGACTTGCCGATACCGGCCTCACCTTCGATCATCACGATCTGTCCCCGGCCCTGCTGAAGCCCATCAAGCGCGGCATTGAGATGGGCAACTTCTGTCTGGCGACCAACCAGCGGGGTGAGCGGGGTGAAAGGTATTCTCCGCCCGTCGCCGGGCCGGGTGCTGCTCGAACCGGTCGTGCGTTCCGCGACCGGGCGATACATCGGCACCAGCGCCGCTTTCCCCTTCAGACGCAGGGGGGGGAGGGTCTCGAAGATGAATTGCTCCTGGGTTTGCTGGTAGGTCGCAAAGTCGCACAGGGTAGGAATACCCTGCTCATGCGCCTTCATCATCAGGCGAGCGGCCAGGTTCACGGTATCGCCCATCACGGTGTATTCGCGCCGAATGTCGCTGCCCACCGGCCCCACAAACACCCGCCCCATGGTGATACCGAGCGAAAAGGTGATACCGTTGATACCGGCCTGAGCCAGCAGTTCGGCGCGGGTCTGCTGCTGGAGGTGCAGCGCACCGCGCACCGCCCGCAGGGGGTCATCTTCGTGGGACTGCGGTGGCGCACCAAAGAGTATCAGCATGACGGTCCCCTTATCATCCACTGCTACGCGCACAACACTTCCCTCATAGTGGTGAACGGTCGTTTGCACCACCCGCAACACCAGGTGCAGGTGGGTGAGCAGAGCGGGAGACTGGTCATCCAGGCCATTGACTTTGAGGAAGAGGACATTCATCGGGCGCAGCACTCCGAGCCAGCGGTGGTGGTCGGCCTGGAGGGCCGTTTGCACCGCCAGGGGGAGGTAGCAGCGCAGGATGGGCGCGGCATCGTTCAGGGCCGAGGCATCTATGGGGAAGGGGGAGGCACCGCCCCATGGGGAGACCGCCCGTGGAGCGGTAGCGAGCAGGGCGCGGGCTTCCGGGCTGAGCACCACCTCACCGCGGACTGCGTTGTGTTCGGCCTCGGCCACCTGACGGAGTGGGTCCCCGGCGACAACGTACTCCCAGTGGTTGTTGATGCCGCCCAGGTGGAACGTGACGACCTGGCCGCCCCCAATTGCCACTTTCATGCTGAGGTAAATCGTTCCGCTGATGGTTTCGAGCGAATGGAAGGCGGTCATCGCCTCCTGCATCGTGTGGGCGGCTCGCCATGCGCGATGCACCGCGTCACCCAGGGGTGCATCGTGGGTTGGAAAGAGGACGAACAGGGCGTCGCCGCCGAATTTGACCACCTCGCCCCCCTCGACCGTGAGCAGGTCAATCATGCGGTCGAAATAGCCATTCATCACGCGGGTCAGTTCTTCTGCGCCGCGTGACCCATACTGCGCCAGATGCTCGGTCAACGCGGTGAAACCGGAAACATCGGCAAAGAGGACCGCCGCTTCAAAGCGGGCGACGGTTGGTTGGGCAGGGGTGCGGGGAGCGGCGCAGACCTGCCGCAGCAGCGGCATCGGGAGATAGGATAACAGGGTCGTAAACAGGCTTGCCAGTGATGCACCCCCGAACCGCACGATGTTCTATGGTCCGAATCTCAGGATATCATACCACACGCTGGCTGATATCCTGATATCCTGATATCATAATCAGTGAGACCAGGAACGAGGGGAGGATGACCGGGGACGTTCTGGGACTGTGCGGTAGCAGTGGGGTTACTGCTGCACCAGCAGGGAGTGCAGAAGAGCTATATTATGCTGTTTGCCGCGGTTGCGCATGGCTCCGGCGGAAGGGGTGAAGTAGCGGTGCGTGGATAGGAATTGGATCTGTCGCTGGTACCACTCCGAGAGCGATATGGAGGCTCCCAACGCGATCAGTTCGGTCCGCAAATCCAGGCTGCGCTGGAGAAAATCCAGGCGGCCCAGGCTGTCGAGGTCCGCATCAGCCAGAATGCGTTCCAGCAGGGTGTGGGGCGATTGGGGCAGTTTCGTTGCCATAATCATCCCCTCAATGGTGTCAATCTGGGCCGGACGGTAGCCAAAGCCCGGAAGCGTAGCTCTGGCGATGCGCACCCCGGCGGCTTCGTGGTCATGCACCTGTTCGACAAAGCCGATATCATGGTAGCAGGCTGCGGTGCGCAGGAGCAGCAGCGCTTCCTCATCAAAAACCCCTTCCAGTTGGGCGAGGCGTGCGGCGATTGGCACCACCTCATCGCGGGTGTGGGCCAGCGAGTGGTACCCCAATTCCCGCGGAAGTTCGCGTTCGAGCCGGGCCAGGGCATAGGCGATGGCCTGGTTCCTATCAACATCAAGGGAGACTGTGTCTGGCATCTTTGTTCCGTGCATTGACCAATATGCGAATGGTCTTCTCAGAGTAGCATGGGGGGAAGGATTTGTCTGTGAAGTAGTTCACACAACCGGGGAATTGGGGGATGATCTGACCTCGACTTTGTCCATTTGCTCGACAGGTTTCACAGAAGGGTGTATCCTGATTTCAGGAGGAGTATGACCGGGTCACAACAAAAACCCGACGTGCGAAAAATCCTACCTGCTGCTCGTACACCTCATTGGGCAGCACCCCGATAGAAATAGAAATGGACAAAAATGGACGGTAGTCCTGCACCAAAGAGTGATGCGGTCTCCCTTGTGTAGGTTCCGAATCTTTTATGGGGGGGTGTGCATCACTCCCATATGCAGGACTACCAAATGGACAAAGTCGAGCTGACCAGAAGGCAATCTTACGGATAGAGAAGGGCAAAAGGAGCCAGAGGAATGCACAACTTTATGGAATGCTGCACTCAGATTGTTCGGGAAACCGGCCACGCTCTGCTTCAGGCGATGCAGCAGGGCGAAACCCGTCTCATCGGGGCCAAATCGTCTGCCATTGACCTGCTCACTGAGGCCGACGAAATGGCCCAGCACCAGATTACCCAACGTCTCCGCGAAGCCTTCCCCGACCACGGCATCCTTGCCGAAGAAGGCGACCAGGAGGCCGAACCCCGCGACTACGTCTGGGTGATAGACCCGATTGATGGCACAACGAACTACTGGCACCGCCACCCCGCCTTCTGCGTCTCCGTGGCACTGTGCCACCACGGGGAACCAATGGTCGGCGCTATCTATGCTCCGCGGATGGACGAACTCTTCTGCGCCTCCCGCGGCGGCGGAGCGTTTTGCAACGACATCCCCATCCACGTCTCAAGGGCGAGCCACCTGGACCAGGCCATCGTCGCCACGGGGTTTCCCTACCAGCGGGCACCGGGCAGCGATAACAACCTGGTTGAATTTGGCCGCGTGATGCCCTTGGTCCAGGGTATCCGGCGCTGCGGGTCGGCGGCGCTCGACCTGGCCTACGTGGCCGCGGGCCGGCTCGACGGCTACTGGGAATTTCATATCAAGCCGTGGGATATCATGGCCGGCATCTTGCTGGTTCGGGAGGCCGGAGGGCAGGTCTCGCAGGTGCGCCCGGAGGGAGCGATGGCCGGGGCAGGCGGCATCCTGGCAACCAACGGTCACCTCCACCCTGCGCTCCACCGTCGCATCATGGGCAAAGCGGTAGAACACGCCCCCTGATAGGACAGAAAAAGCTGTTATAATAGTCTATAATGGCAGGAATAGCGTAAGGAGCATCTATGAGTGTCGGACAACCGGACGAACGGGCCACAGCAAGCAGCCACCACCGCGACCTGCACCGCGAACCACCGGACGTATTGCAGCGCTACTACCGGCAGATGTTGACCATCCGCCGCTTCGAAGAGCGAACGGGCGAAATGTACACCAGAGCAAACATTGGCGGATACTGCCATCTCAACCTCGGTGAGGAGGCAACCATCGTCGGCGTGATGGAAGCGCTCCGACCGGAAGACTATATCTTCACGAACTACCGCGAACATGGCTATATTCTGGCTCGCGGTGTGGACCCCGGCCCGGTCATGGCCGAACTGTTTGGCAAAGAGACCGGCGTCTCCCGCGGGCGCGGCGGCTCGATGCATCTCTTCTCTGCTGAGCACCACTTTCTGGGGGGCTACGGGATTGTCGGAGGCGAAATACCGCTGGCGGTGGGAGCCGCCTTCGCCCTGAAATATCAGGGACGTGCGGGGATCGTCCTCTGCCAGATGGGCGACGGAACCACCAACATCGGGGCGTGGCACGAGTCGCTCAACCTGGCCCGCCTCTACCGCCTGCCCATCGTATTTCTCATCATCAACAACGGCTTTGGTATGTCAACCACCGTGGAAAAAGGCTCGGCAGAACCAGACCTGTTCAAGAAAGGGTGTGCCTACCGCATCCACGGCGAACGCGTGGACGGACGCGACGTGCTGGCAACCCGCAACGCCATGCAGCGCTTGCGCGAGCGGGCCGAAACCGAGGGTGAGCCATCCATCCTCGAAGCCGTCAGCTATCGCTTCCGCGGGCATTCGGTGGTAGACCCGGCGAAATACCGCAACGAAGAAGAGGTGCAGCGCGAACGGGCTGACGACCCCTTGCAGCGCTTCGCTCACCTTCTGCAAGAAGTCCACATCGTCGAGCCGGGTTGGTTTGCCCAGGTGGAAGAAGAAGTTGACCAGGAAATCCAGGCAGCCGTAGATTTCGCCACCACCAGCCCCGACCCGAAGATTGACGACCTGTTCACCTATATGTATGCCACCCCCGTAGCAAATGCAGCAGGCAGGAGATAGCACGATGCCAGTGATAACCTACCGGCAGGCGCTCAATGAGACCCTGCGCGACGAACTGAGGCGCGACGAGAATGTCTACCTGATCGGAGAAGAGATTGGAATATTCGAAGGCTCCTACAAAGTTTACCGCGGGTTTGCTGGCCGAATTCGGCCCCAAACGCGTGGTAGATACCCCCATTGCCGAAGAAGGATTCGTTGGTCTGGCTATCGGGTCGGCCATGCTCGGCCTGCGCCCGGTCGTCGAAATCATGACCATCAACTTCAGTCTGCTGGCAATGGACCAGCTTGTCAACCACGCCGCGAAAATTCACTATATGTTCGGGGGGCAGGCCAAAGTCCCCCTCGTGCTGCGGACACCGGGCGGTGGGGGGCAGCAACTCGCCGCCACCCACTCCCAGAACCTGGAGGTGATGTATGCGCATGTCCCCGGCCTGAAGGTGGTCGCCCCGGCAACCCCTGCCGATGCCCGCGGACTGCTGCGCAGCGCCATTCGTGATGACGATCCGGTCATCTTTGTTGAAAACCTGGGGCTGTACAACACGAAGGGCGAAGTTCCCGATGACCACGGGGAGACCACCATCCCCATCGGAGTCGCCGATATCAAGCGGGAAGGCAAAGACCTCTCGCTCATCTCCTACTCATTGAAAACCGTGACTGCCATGCAGGTGGCCGAAAAACTGGCGCAGGAAGGCATCAGCATCGAAGTCGTAGACCTGCGGTCGCTGCGACCGCTCGACCGCCCGACCATCCTCGAATCGGTACGGAAGACCGGGCGAGCGGTCATCATCGAAGATGACTGGCGCTCCTAT
Organism: Chloroflexaceae bacterium; assembly: GCA_012032475.1. Lineage (GTDB taxonomy): Bacteria > Chloroflexota > Chloroflexia > Chloroflexales > Chloroflexaceae > JAAUSY01. The sequence continues at coordinate 8,287 of JAAUSY010000064.1, read as the reverse complement.
GGTATCGGGGCCGAGGTGGCCGCGACCATTCAAGAGGAAGCCTTCGACTACCTCGACGCCCCGGTCCGGCGCGTCGCCTCCGTAGAGGTGCCGTTGCCCTATTCGAAGGTGCTGGAGCGAGCGGCGATGCCAGACGAGCAGCGCGTGCTGGACGCAATCTATAAAGCGTTGGAAGGAACCAGGAGAGCATAGGAAAGGGGAATTCACCATGGCAGAAGTAACCATGCCGCGTCTGAGCGACACCATGCAGGAAGGGACTATCGGGCGCTGGTTGAAGCAACCGGGCGACCACGTTGAGAAAGGCGATATTCTGCTCGAAATTGAAACCGACAAGGCGACCATGGAGTATGAAGCCTACGAAAGTGGAACGCTGACGGAAATCCTGGTGCAGGCCGGGCAGACGGTTCCAATTGGCACGACCATTGCCCGGATTGGCGAAGGAGCGCCAGAACCGGTGGCCCAGGGTGGCGACGGTGCTTCGCCCACCTTATCATCGAAGGAGCCTGCGCCTGCCCCACCCCCACCTGCCCACGAAACCAATGGCAAACCACAAACAGCGGTGGTGGGTTCGGTGGCGGCACCGGCTTCCAGCGAGCGGGTGAAAGCCTCGCCGCTGGCCCGCCGCATTGCCGCAGAATATGGGATTGACCTGCGCCAGGTTCAGGGGACCGGGCCGGGGGGACGGATTATCCGTCAGAACGTGGAGGATTTCTACCAGCAGCGGGGAGAAGCACCCGTAGAAACCCCCGCCACCGGCGCAACCACCCGGCTGGAGGAGGGGCGAGGATACGTTCCCTACCCAGGGATGCCGTCGTCGTCTCCGCCCACCCCGCTGAGCCGCATGCGCCACGCCATCGCCACCCGTATGACCGAAGCCAAAAACGGCATTCCCCACCTCTATGTCACCAGCGAGATTGATATGGGGGAGGCGCTGGTCCTGCGCCGGCAGCTGAACGAAAGCCACGCCGCTCCCGTCAAGATTTCCATCAACGATATGGTTGTCAAGGCGGTGGCAAAGACCCTGCGCGAATTCCCGGTGCTCAACAGCAGCTTTGTGGCGGGAGCCAACGGGAAGCCCGGCGTTGCCCACTACGAACGCATCAATATCAATGTGGCGGTCGCGGTTGAGGAAGGGTTGATTGTGCCCGTGGTGACCGACGCCGATGTCAAGAGCCTGGGCACCATCGCCGTCGAAATTCAAGACCTGGCTGCCCGCACCCGCGAGGGCAAAATCAAGCAATCGGAACTGGAAGGTGGGACGCTCACCGTCTCGAACCTGGGGATGTACGATGTGGTTGAGTTTGCCGCTATCATCACCCCGCCCCAGTCCGCGGTGCTAGCGGTTAGCTCCATCCGGCGGGTGCCGGTGGTCCGCCACGAGCAGGTGGTGATTGGCGAGGTGATGAACGTGACCCTGAGCGCCGACCACCGCGTCACCGATGGGGCAACCGTTGCTCGTTTTCTCCAGCACTTCAAGAGCCTGATGGAAGCGCCGCTCAAATTGCTGGTATGAGATGATATGATGGATGATGGATGATGGATGGTAACAGCCAGGAAGGAGATGGAACGGTGCCCAGAACCACAGAAATAGAAACGCTCCAGGCCGAAAACGAGGCATTGAGGCAGCGCGTTGCGGAGTTGGAACCCACACAAGCAGTGCTGCATCAGACCGCAGCAATCCTGCGGGCAGTCATTGATGCAATCCCCGGCTACATTTTTGTGAAGGACCGGGACTTTCGCTATATCCTGGTCAACAGGGAAATGGCGGATGGGTTTAGCACAACCCCGGAGCACTTTCCTGGCAAAGATGACTTTGAGGTCGGGTTTCCAGAAGAATTGATTCTCGGTGCTCCAGAGAAGGGAATACGCGGTTTTCGGGTTGATGACCAGGCGGTGATAGAGCGGGGGGAGCGGTTGCACAACCCCTACGACCCGGCCACCGTTGCCGACGGTGTCCACATTTTCGATACCCAGAAAATCCCCTGTATGATACTGACGGACATATTTTCGGGGTGCTCGGCATCTCTCGTGATGTGACCCTGCAGAAGCAGGCAGAAGAAGCCCAACGACGACTCGAATATGAACTTCAGCAGACCAATCGGGAACTGGAACAGCGTGTTTCCGCGCAGGTCGAAGACATTCGCTCCTTCCAGTCCCTCGTCGAAAATTCCCCCGACGGGATCGGGGTAGCCGGCCTTGACACGGTGATCACCTACGCCAACGCTGCGTTCAAAACGCTCACCGGCTACGGTGATGACCTCATCGGGATGCCCTTTCTGCAACTCTACCCGGAGGATCAGGTTGCCGCGGTGCAGGCGTCCGCCGAGCAGGTGGTGAGCCATGGATCGTGGATAGGAACGCTCACGCTCAAACGGCAGGACGGCACGACGGTTCCCGTCCGTCTGCTCTCCTTCCTCATGTACAACAGCCAGGGGCAGCCGTCCGCTCTCAGCGCCATGTTTCAGGACCTCACGAGCCAGCAGCAGGCAGAGCATGAGCGCGAAGCCCTCCAGCAGCAGATTATTGAGGCACAGCGCTCGGCCCTGCGCGAACTCTCTACCCCCCTCATCCCGCTCTCCGACCGCGTGGTGCTCATGCCGCTGATTGGCTCAGTGGACACCGCCCGCGCCCAGCAGGTGATGGAAACGCTGCTCGAAGGGATTGCCATGTACCAGGCTGATACGGCCATCCTCGATATCACCGGCGTCTCCGTGGTTGACACCCAGGTCGCCAACGCGCTCATCCAGACGGCCCAGGCGGTGCGGCTCCTGGGGGCGCAAGTGGTGCTGACCGGCATTGGCCCGATCATGGCCCAGACACTGGTGCATCTGGGGGCCGACCTCAGCAGCATTGTGACCCGCGGAAGCCTGCAAAACGGCATCGCCTATGCGCTGAACGGAGAGAAGCGAAGGGGGAGGGCGGAGAAACCCGACAACGGGGGGCGAGTGCGTCCCGTTGTCGAGTGACGAGTGACGAGCCGCGGCAAAGCGGCAAGACAACACTCAATTCAGTGTGGAAACCAGTGGAAACCAGCACCCGTATCTGGGGTTATACCAGATACGGGTGTTCACTTACTCACCACTCGTCACGCATCACTGACTCTAGCGGCGAATGAGCGGCAGGTAGACGGTCTTCTGCCCCACGTCGCCCAGGTCAATGACGGGCACATCGGGGTCGGACGGTATGTCCGTATGCTTCGTGGCATCGGCGTCAATCTCCACCTCTGCCGTCAGCACCGTGTCCGCTGCCAGCGACGCCGCGCCCGGCACGGTGATCGTCACCCGAACGCTGTAGGTACCCTCTGGTGCGTCCTCTGGCACCACCAGCACGAACACCAGGGTCCCTTCGCTCCCAGTCGTAATCTGAGGTGGCGGCGCAATGGTCTCGTAGCTGGTTTCGCCCGGTCGTTTCAGTTCAATGGTGACGGACGCACCGGCCGGAACGTTCGTTGCCGTGAAGATGAACCCGCTGCCCGGCGCACCGGTTTCGTGGTTGACCTCAAGCGTCGGCTCGCCACTCCCGTCGTCGTCGGCAATGGTCAGCGTGGCACTGGCCGGTTCGCCCAGGGTGGCGTGCTGCGGGTCGCTCAGCGTCAGCATCACGGTCTCATCGCCTTCCTCCTCCTCGTCGTCCAGGATAGCTACCTCGAAGGTCTGCGAGGTCGTGCCCGGCGCAAAGGTGAGGGTGGTGCTGGTCTCGGTGTAGTCATCTCCTCCGCTAGCGGTGCCATCGCTCGTGGTGGCAGTCACGGTCACGGCCTGGGTTGCTGGTTCGCTCAGCGTGACTTCGATGGTGGCTGCTCCGGCCCCCTCGCTGGCGCTGAAAGTCGCGCTCCCGAACTGCACCGCAGGCAGGGTCGCCGGTGCATCATCATCGGTCACCGTCAGGGTTGCCACTGCGGGGGTGCCCAGGGTAGCGTGCTGCGGGTTGCTCAGCGTCAGCGTCACGGTTTCGTCCTCTTCCTCCTCTTCGTCATCGGTGATAACCACCACCAGGGTCTTGGTCATCACCCCCGCCTCAAACGTCAGGGTCCCGCTGATGGGGGTGTAGTCGCTGTCGGCCTGAGCGGTGTCATCGCTGCCGCCGGTGGCATAGCCTACCATCACCGCCTCATCCGAAGCTGCGCTCAGCGTGACTGTCACCGCCGCCGTCCCCGCACCCTCGTCCACGCGGTAGGTTGCGGCCCCGAACTGCACCGCAGGTTCGGGTTGGGGCAGCGCAATCGTTACACTGATATGGTCGGAGGCTTCCCCACCGATGTTCTCAACGTCCAGGGAGATGGGGAACGTTGCCAGGCTGTCCCACGTGAGAGAAATCACGTCCGTGGCGCTATCCACGCGGTGAACCACCGCCGGCTGGTTGGTCGTCTTCCAGGTATAGGTCATGGGGAAGGCTGGTTCACCGATAGTCGTCACCGTTGCAGAGAAGGTCAGGGTTTCGTTGACCTCCCCCTCCGAGGGTCCGGTGATTTCCACCCCGACAATCCCCCCCATCGTATAGAGCCGCGAAAGCTGCGAGGTGGTGCCGGCCTCATAGCCCATAATCGAGTAGACATGGTTCGCGGGGGGAGTATTGATGCCAGAGGTGGAGGTGGTGCGGAGACCCTGCCCCTCTGCCAGGGGAGCCGGCAGGGTGGCCTGCCAGTTGCCGTTGCTATCCGCCGTCGCGGAGGCCACGTAGTCCAGCGCTTCCCCAGAGCTATCCTGGTCATCCAGGAAGAGTTCAATCGTGCAGAAGGGGCACCGTCCAGGAACGAGATACCCATCCACCGGGTCAATGTAGTCGTCCCCCGAAGTCCCTTGCACAGTGGTGCCTTCAATCCGGGTGATTCTGGCCGGGTTGAATTTCTCCAGGTCCCGCGGCACCGCCTCCGAAAAGCCGATGGGTACCACACTGTTGTCTATCAGGTTCTGGCTGTGGGTACTGGCATTGCCCTCATACACGCTGGCAACCACCCCACTGACCTGGTAGATGGCCCGCTGCCAGCTTCCGTAGATGCTGTTTCGGAGCACCAGCGAGAAGGCGGCAGAGTTGGCAATGCCATCGCCGCACACGCCGACTTTCGTGCCGGCCTGGTCCTGCCCGATGATGTTGTTCATAACCAGGTGGTATTCCCCGCCGGAGAGCCAGATGGCTTCTGGTGGGACGGATGCGCCCAGGGAAGCAACGTGCATCCCGACCAGGTAGTTCTGGTCTTCGGAGTTGGGGCCGCCCACCTGGTTGCCAGAGCCAGTCACCTTGATGCCATAGCCCCCAAACCAACTGCCGCTGGTGGGGTCTTTCTCGCACATCGCAGCCATATCGGTCGGGAGCGGGATGCTCCGGTTGCCGCGGGTGCCGATGTGGTTGCCAACAACCCACGAAGCATTGGAGTTCACGTCAATGGCGCGGGTGCGCGACCCGGCCACCACGTTGTCTCGGAAGACGTTGTTGAAGGCATTTTCGGTGTCTTTGATGAAGGTGTGGGGGTCTTTTGTCGGGTCGTCGTCGGGGAAGAACAGCCCCATTCCATCGTCGGAAAGGCCAAGCCAGTTGCCTTCAATGAAGTTGTTGCTGCCATTCACCTGCAACCCGACCCCCTGGAGCGCCAACCCCACCAGGAGGTTATCGCCACCATCCAGCGTGAACTGTTCTACCGAGTCGGTGATGATGATGCGCGGGCCGTCCAGGCCATCGGTGCGTTCGCCGGGTTGTGTTCGCCCGTCAATGGTGACCTGCCCCCCCTCAACCCGCAGCGGCTCATCGCTGTCAAGCGTCATCTTCCAAACCCCCAGGTCTTCGAGGTAGTTGGTGTCGGTGACTGGAAGCTCGAAGCGAATGAGCAGGGGTTTCGTTTCGGTGATGGTCTTCAGGGTCCTGACTTCGTTGATGGCCCGTCGCAGCGTGCAGGGGGAACGGTCGGAGGCCGTGCCCGTGAAGCACGTCTCGCTCTTGCTCTGGTTGGGGTCATCGGTGCTGGTCACGGTGATGACCGTGTGGTAGGTCAGCGCGGGCAGGCCCGGCACGGGCCGCGGCTGAACCGTGGGGATGGGCAGGGCTGATTCGGGCGGGGTGTAGGTGCGGGGGTCCGGTGTGGGGGCTATCTCCCCGTCCGGCCCATAGAGCACCGACACCTTGCTCGTGGTGCCCGCCGACTGCCCCATTATCTGGTTGTCCTCTGCCGTGGTGCTGGTGGTCCGAATGGCTGCGCTTTCGGGGAGGGGCGCGGCCAGGGTCGCGCTCCAGTTGCCCGACGCGTCCGCAACGACCGCCGCGGTCGTCTCCAGCGGCCATAGCTCAATGCGGTCGTCGGTGTTGTCGCGGAAGAGTTCAATGGTACACCCGCTGCACGGACTGTCTGCTCCCGACGTCCCGCTCACGGTGGTGCGGTCCTCGGAAATCGCGGTGACGACCGCCGGGTTGAACTGTACGTAGGCAGACGGAACATTTGGCCCGAAGTCGGGCAGGGTTTGCCAGACGGTACCGTCGCTGGCTGAGCGGCTTCCTCGCACGGTGTTGCCTGTGAAGGTGATGGCGTCGAGCGAAGTCGAACTGCCGTAGATGCCAAACGTTACCCCGCCAACCTGGGCAAAGGTGTTCTGCTCGATGCGCAGGTTCTTCCCGCTCACCTCGAAGCCATTGCCACAGACCCCGACGTCTTTGCCGTTCACGTCCACGCCGACCCGGTTGTTCCGAAAGGTGTTCCCCTCGGCGGTGCTGCTGGATTCTAGCGCCTTCGGGGGGGTGTTTTCGCTGTCGAGGCTGAAGGAGAGCATCCCGGCCAGGGTGTTCTGTTCAATCAGGTTGTTATCGCCCCCCACCTGGATACCCCATCCGCCAAACCAGTTGTGGTAGATGGCGGTTGGCTGGCAGCGGCGGTTGGCGGCAATGTCGGGAATGGTCCCATCGGCGCGGGTGCCGATGCGGTTGCCGCTGATTTCGCCGTTGGAACCGTCCATTTTGATGGCCCGCCCGAACTTCGCCCCGGTGACAACGTTGTTGCGGATGATGTTACCCTGGCTCTCTTCGCGGTCGCTGATGGATGCGCCATTGCCGGAGGCCGGGTCGCCCTGGAAGAAGTAATCGTCGTGGCCGGCGGCCTCGCCCACGTTGAACTGCATGTTGTCGCTGTAGAGGAACCAGATTTCGGTGCCGTCCTCCGTCAGGCCAAGCCAGTTCTCTTCGATGGTGTTGTTGCTGCCGACCAGCCGGATACCGATGCCCTGCAAGCCCAACCCACGCACGACGTTGTCATTGCCGTCGTTGGCGGTTTCGCCAAACTGCAACTGCTCCCCGCTGGTCGTAACGGAGTCGTCCACGGTCAGAAAGATGCGCGGACCCTGCCCCTCCGGGCGCTCGCCATCAATGATGACCTGCCCGCCGGTGATGGGTTGCAGGCTGTTCGGGTTGCCCGGAAGGGTGATTCTCCAGGCTCCCAGGTCGTTTCCAAGGTAGCCAGCATCACTGGTGGGGATATCGAAGCGGATGAGCACCGGGCGCTGCCCCGGCGGCAGGTCTACCGCTTCGTTGATGGCCCGGCGCAGGGTGCAGACGGCGTTGCCCGTACATATCGTGGTCGTGTCCTGCTCCAGGTTGGCGGTGCTGTTCACCACCAGGGTGGTCACCGGCTCCTGCGCGAGCCGGGTGACTCCGCGAGGCGGGGTTGCCTGCCCGGCGGGTTGGGTCCCCGCAGCGTGGGTGAACTGGCCCGGACGGGCTGCGGCTGCAAGCGCCAGACTGAAGACGAACAGCGCCAGCTGAGCGAGCAACAGGTGACGGTCCGATTGCTTCATTACCTTTTTCTCCTTAACTTTTGTTTCTCCTGAACTTTAACACCGTTGGTTTCCTTGAGATGAGTGACTACTCCCAACCCTAAAGGGTTGGGCTTCTAGGGTCGAAACCCAGGCTGTGTAGCCCCACAGCCAAATTGATCAATGAGGATATGTGGATATGATACGCTTGTCTGTGCTGACTCTCAGGTTGGCACCTTCCGCCGAACCAACGCTACCACATATGCTGCGTATTGGAAGCAATTATACCGTATTTGGAACAAGTATTCAAAGCCATCTAAAGCGGCTGAAGCGGAGAAAGCCCTTATATCCCAGGGCTAAAGCACCTGGGCTTTACGGGCTATTTTTGTAAGGAAGGAAGTAGGGGAATATTATAATCGAAACTTGCCATTCGTGACACTCCGCAGGGGCTAAAGCCCCGCGGCTTCTTGCGGTGGTCCGCAAGCTACCCTCGTAGGCGAGGGGCCGGTGCCCCGGCCTCTACGCATACTCCGCTTGCCGCCGAAGCGGCAGCCGGT
>JAAUSY010000063.1 GCA_012032475.1 Chloroflexaceae bacterium | reverse complement strand
CCGCCAGCGTCACGGGCAGATCAATACGTGCGCCAGCGGTGAGGGTGCTCACGCGCAGCCAGAAAGGGAAGGTGGCGGTATCCTCGGCGGGGCGCAGGGTGGCAACGTCGTTTTCGGCCAGCAGCACGGTGCGGGTCAGGTGCGGCGACGACGGCTCCGTCCAGGTGGGCGGGGTGCGATAGGGGCGCGTCGTCCCATCGGGATAGGTGACGGTCTGGGTGCCTGCCGCCATCTGAAAGCGCACGCGGCACCCAGGGGGCAGCGGCTCGTCGGGGGCATGCTCGTCGGGATGGGCGTCGTACTCGGCCAGCGCCTCCTGGTACTCCCGCCAGGCGCGGTCGCGATTGGAAAGCCAGCTCTGGGCGATACCCGCGGCCCGTCGTATGGCACAGCGGTGCCATTTGTCGCTGAGGGTGCTCTCGATGAGCAGGGGTGTGGTGCGGTCTGCCGCGCCCTGCGCGCAGAAGTGGGTGGCGTACCACTGGCAGACCCGCTGGTACTCGTCGGCCAGTGCATCAAGCTGCGCCACCTTGTCGGCATTGGCCTCGGTGAGCGCCAGGAGCGGGATATGCGTGACGGCACGCGTGAGGCTCTGGCGCTTCTGGCGACGATAGGCGCTGCGTTCGGCTTTGGAAAGCTGTTGCTGGCGCTGGCGGGCCGTGCGCATCGGCTACGCCTCCGTGGGGGCTTGCAGGTCGGCGATCACGCGTAGGGGGCCTGGTGCAGTCTGGTCGCCCGTGAGGGGCCCGGCCTTGAACCAGCGCCCGGCGGTTGCGGAGCGGACGCCTGCTTGTTTGGCATACTGACGAAGTTTCATAACACAAGGGTACCAGAAAAACCAATGTTCGTCAATGGTTCGCTATGGAGTGGGGGAATGGTTTTTAACACCATTTCGGGCGATGACTACGACATGATTGAGCAACTGCACGAAGGCCGAAATGCCCTGGTCTATCGCGCTCGTCGCCGGACGAACGGTATCCCCATCATTCTCAAAGCGCTCAAGGAAATCTATCCCCTACCCGAACGGATTGCTTTATTCCGGCGCGAATACGAAATCATGCGTTCGCTGGTCATGGCCGGGGTTCCCAGGGTCTACAGCCTGGAAACCAACCAGCGGCGCTGGTTTCTGACGATGGAAGACACCCGCGGCGAATCGCTGACCCGCCTGGGGTTGGCCGGCAACCTTTCGTTGGGGCGTTTTCTCGACCTGGCAATCCAGATGGTCACCGTCCTGGGCAATATCCACCGGCGGCGGGTCATCCACCGGGATATCAACCCCTCGAATGTGATTTTCTCGCCAGCGACCCGTCAGGTCCGGCTGATTGATTTTGGTCTGGCAACGATGCTCTCGCAAGAAGACCAGACCTTTCAGAACCCGGCACTGCTGGAAGGAACCCTGGCCTATATGTCGCCAGAGCAGACGGGCCGCATGAACCGCTCCATAGACTATCGCACCGACTTCTATTCTCTGGGGGTGACGTGGTATGAACTGCTCACGGGGCAGCTTCCGTTCGCTTCTCCCGACGCCCTGGAACTGATTCACAGCCACATTGCCCGCTCCCCACCCCCCCACACCAACTCCTGGATGCTCTCGATTCCCACCAGATGGCGCTTTACCGGGCGATTTCTGCCATCATCCTGAAGCTCATGGCGAAGAACGCCGAAGACCGCTACCAGTCGGCCTATGGGATACAGGCCGACCTGGAAGCCGTGCTGGCACAGATACCCGACTGCCAGGAGACGGGGAATTCGCTTCAACTGGCGCGGGTTTCTTTCGGGCCGTTTGTGCCCGGACACCTCGACATTTCCGGGCAGTTTTGCATCCCGCAGAAGCTCTACGGGCGCGACCAGGAGCGAGAAACAGTGCTCGACGCGTTTGAGCGGGTGTGTCGGGGCCACCGCGAGATGCTGTTGGTGACGGGACCGGCCGGCATTGGCAAGACGGCCCTGGTCCAGGAAATGTACAAGCCTATGACGCGCCACCGTGGATACTTCATCGCGGGCAAATTTGACCAGTTGCGGCAGAATATCCCCTACCTGGCCTTCATCCAGGCCTGTCAATCGCTGATGCACTACCTGCTGGCTGAGAGCGAGGCCGCCATCGCCGTCTGGCGCAAGAACCTGCTCGCTGCCCTGGGCAACAACGGGCGCGTCATAACAGACGTCATCCCCGACGCCGCGTTGATTATCGGGCCGCAGCCCGATGTCCCAACCCTGCCTCCAGACGAAGCCCAGAACCGCTTCAACCTGGTGATGCAGCGTTTCATCCGCGTGTTTGCGCAGCCCGCCCACCCGCTGGTGCTTTTTCTGGACGACCTTCAGTGGGCAGACGGGGCGTCTCTGTCGCTCCTGGAACAATTGACCGCTATGCTCGACCACGACGATCATCACCACCGGAGCCAGGGCAACCAGGGTGAAGCCCTGTTTCTGGTGGGGGCCTATCGGGACAACGAGGTCGGAGAACAACACCCCCTTCGGACCACCCTGGACACCATCGCACGGGCCGGGGTCCCGGTGCAGCATCTTTTGCTCACCCCGCTGGATAGCGCCTGGGTCACCCGGATGGTTGCCGAAACGTTTTCCTGCGATGAATCCGCGGCCCGGCCACTGGCGGACCTACTGGTGAGCCGAACCGGCGGCAACCCCTTTTTTCTCAATGAGTTTCTTACCACGCTGCACCGCGATGGCCTGGTGACGTTCGGCGTTCCGGGCTATGAAGGACCGGGCAGGCCGGGCAGGCTGGGGTCTCACGGACCGGGTGAACGGCCGCGGGTCGGGGGGAGAACCACCTTTGCCTGGTCGGCCCAACCCCCGGTGTGGCAGTGGGATCTGGCGCGTATCGAGGCACAGGGGTTGACCGACAATGTGATTGAACTGATGATCCGGAAGATTCAGCGCGCCAGAGAACCAACACGCAATCTTCTCAAACTGGCGTCGTGCCTCGGTAACCAGTTCGACCTGGAGACGCTGGCCTGGATAAGTGCGCAGTCGCCCCAGGAAACCGCCGCAAATATCCGCGATGCGGTGGTTGACGGTCTGGTGGTTCCGCTCAATGGAGCCAGCAGACTCACGAACCTCGACCTCAATGGGAACGCGGTGAACTTCCCCCCCCCGCCGACGAAGGTATCCTATCGGTTTGCCCACGACCGTATCCAGCAGACGGCCTATGAACTTATCCCTCCCTCGGAGCGCCAGATGATGCACTGGTGCATTGGGCAGCGGATACTGGAGCACACCCGGCCCGAAGAGCGTGAGGAACGCCTTTTCGAAATCGTTTCCCAGTTGAATCGCGGATGGGAAGGGCTGCGGGCCGCAGGATGGAGCGCGGAGGCCAGACCAGCGATGGTGAAGGCATCATCCCGTGCGACCTGGCAGAACTGAACCTGCTGGCCGGTCGGAAGGCCAGAGCCTCGGCCGCCTATGAGTCGGCCTTTGATTACCTACAGGCAGCGGTGGCGCTGCTCCGAGCGGGGGGTTCCGGAGAATCAGTCCCACCGAACGGCCCACCGAACGAGCACGCCCTATCCCCGCCCCCGCCCCAGGCCACGAGAGCAGCAGATCCCCCCCCCGGCGGATTCACCAGAGACCCGTGGGAGGAGCGGTATGACCTGACGCTGCGGGTGTATGAGGAGGCCGCAGAAAGCGCCTATCTGACCGGCCATTTCGATGAGGTCGAACACCTGGTTGCGGCGGTGTTGCAGCGGGCCCAGAACCCGTTGGATCAGGCGCGCATCTACGAAGTCAAGTTCCGGTCCTACCTGGCGCAGAACCGGCTGCCAGAGGCCGTCCAGACCGCGCTGGTCGCGCTGGAGTTGCTCGGCGTCACCTTCCCGGAAACCCCCACTGCGGAGGAGGTAGACCGGGCCTTGCAGGAGACTCTGGCCCTGCTGAAGCGCCATCCTATCGAGCAGTTGATAGACCTCCCGGCGATGGTTGACCCCTCCCACCTGGCGGCGCTGAGCGTGCTCGCGCAGATATCCACGATGGTCTACCTCACCGCTCCCCCGCTGTTTGTCCTGATGACCCTGAAGCAAGTGACCCTTTCGATAGCGCATGGCAATACCCCATCCTCCCCGATGTCCTATGCGGCTCTGGGGGTCATTCTGTGCGGTATGGTGGGGGATATTGATGCTGGCTACGCCGCAGGACAACTGGCGCTGCGGCTGGTTGAGCGGCTCCGGGTGAGAGAAGTCGCATGCCGCACCGCGATGTCCTTCCACTTTGCGATCCGCCACTGGAAAGAGCCGCTGCGCACGATTATCCCTGCGCTACGGGAAGTCTACCGGAGCGGGATGGAAACCGGCGACCTTGCCCATGCCTGCTACGGAGCCTACCACTCCAACTACCTGTCCTTCCTCGCCGGGGCAGAACTGGAACCCCTGGAAGCAGAGATGGCAGCCTGGAGCCAGGCTATTGCTCGCCTGCGCCAGACGACAGCCATCTACCGCAACGAGGTACTGCGGCAGATGGTCCTGAACCTGATGGGGCGCTCCGAAAACCCGCTCCGCCTGCGAGGAGAAGCCTACAACGAAGACACGATGTTGCCGCGCCACCTCGAAGCCCACGACGTTCCTCTGCTCTTCCTGCTGTCGCTGAACCGGCTCATCCTGGGGTATCTGTTTGGCGACCAGTCCCAGGTGATGGAATCGCTCGCCCGGACCGAGGCATATGCCGGGGGCGTCGTCGGGTTGGTCTACCTCCCGGTGTATTCCGCATATGACTCGCTCGCACGGTTGGCGCTGCTCCTTGAACAACAGGAACAGGGGCAGGCTCCCCCGCCGGACTCGTCGCCTTTCTCGGTTGCCCGTTCGCTGGAGCGGGTGGGAGCCAACCAGGCGCAGTTGCACCACTGGGCGCAGCATGCCCCGTCGAATGTGCTGCACCGCTATGAACTGGTCGAAGCCGAGCGGTGCCGGCTGGCCGACGAGCACGGGGCCGCCCGCGAACACTACGACCGAGCCATTGCCCTGGCCCAGGAACAGGGCTACCTTCAGGATGAAGCCCTGGCCTGCGAACGCGCCGCACGATTTTATCTGGCAAAGGAACTGCACGAAATTGCCGCAATGTATCTGCACAGAGCACACTACGTCTACTTACGATGGGGGGCCCTGGCAAAAGTGAGAGACATGGAAACACGCTACGCTCAATTTGGAATCGGCCACCAGGACCAGGAAGAAGGCAAGGAAAGCGAGATTCGGGGGGGCAGGTCCGTCACCTATCGTTCTGCCACGGCGTCGTCTTCGCACCCGTCCACCACGCTGGACATGACCAGCGTGTCCAACATAATCTCGCGCATGGCCGGCGAGATTATGTTGGACACGCTGCTGGAGAAGCTGATGCGCATTGTCCTGGAAAATGCCGGGGCACAGCGGGGGTTCCTTATTCTGGACAAATCCGGACAGTGGGTGATTGAGGCCATCGGGGCGGTGGACCGGGCGGAGGTGGCCGTCCTACCGGCCATCCCCGTCGAAACCCACGGACACGCCTACCTTTCCACGACCATTGTGCATTATGTGGCCCGCACGCATACCAGCGTGATGCTGCACGACGCGCGCCACGAGGGGCCTTTCGCCCAGGATAGCTACATTCAGGAACATCACATCCGTTCGGTGCTCTGCCTTCCCCTGATCCACCAGGGCAACCTGCGGGGGATGCTCTACCTGGAAAACAACGAGGTCGCGGGAGCCTTCACCGAAGCCCGGCTGGAGGTTCTGAACCTGCTTTCAGGGCAAATCGTCACTTCGATAGACCATGCCTACCTGTATGGGCGACTGGAAGAACTGGTCGAGGAGCGGACCCTCGAATTGTCTCAGACGAACCGGGCGCTGCAAGACGAAGTCATCGAGCGCAAGCGGGCCGAGGAGATGTTGCGCAAAGCCCGCGATGAGTTGGAGCAGCGCGTTCAGGAGCGCACCGCGGAACTGTCGCGGACCAACACAGCCCTCCATGCGGAGATTGCCGAACGCCGCCTGGCCGAACAGCAGCTTCGCCACCGCACCCTGCACGATGCGCTCACGAACCTGCCCAACCGCACCCTGTTTGCCGAAATCCTGGGACATGCGATGAAGTATGCCAAACGCCACCGCGGCTATGCGTTTGCGGTCATCTTCCTTGACCTGGACAATTTCAAGGTAGTGAACGATAGCCTGGGACACCTGGCCGGGGACCAACTCCTGGTGACCACGGCGGGCCGGCTGAAAGCGTGTTTGCGGACAAGCGATACGGTGGCCCGCTTCGGCGGGGATGAGTTTGTCATTCTCCTGGAAGATGTTGGCAGCATCAATGAGGTAACCGAGTTGGCAAAGCGCATTCAGGAAGATCTGGCGGTGCCGCTGGTCATTGACAACCACGAGGTGATTACCTCAACCAGTATCGGCATCGTTCTGGGGTCCAGTGCCTACGTCCATCCCACGGATGTGCTGCGTGATGCTGACACTGCGATGTATCGGGCCAAGTCGCTTGGGCCGGGGAACTACACCATTTTGACACGGCCATGCACGCCCGTATGCTCCAGCGGTTATACACGGAGTCGGCGCTCCGTCGAGCCATTGAGCACAACGAATTGAGCGTCTACTACCAACCGATTGTGAACCTGGCGACGGGAACGATTGCCGGGTTTGAGGCGCTGGTGCGCTGGTACCACCCGCAGCGGGGGCTGATTCCTCCCGGCGAGTTCATTGCGACAGCAGAGGAAGCCGGCCTGATTATCCCCCTGGACCTGTGGGTCGCACAGGAGGCATGCCGCCAGACCTGCGCCTGGCAACACCAGTTCCCGGACCTCCGACCGCTGACGGTCAACGTCAATATGTCGAACCGCGCTTTTGTGAGCCTGCCGATTGTAGACCAGATTGCGCAGATTCTGGGTGAGACGGGGTTGGAGGCAACCAGCCTGAAGCTGGAGATTACCGAAAGTGTGATGATGGACCACACCGAAAAGACGCTCATGACCCTTTTTCGCCTCTGCGAGATGGGGGTTCAGTTGTGCATTGATGATTTCGGAACGGGCTATTCATCCCTGCGCTATCTCCACCGTTTCCCCATCCAGACCCTCAAAATTGACAAATCGTTTACCTTTTCGCTCGCTACCGATGCGGAAAGCATGGTGATTATCCAGAGCATCGTCACGCTGAGCCATATGCTTGGGAAGCAGGTGGTGGCGGAGGGTATCGAGACTCCCGAACAACTGACCTACCTCCGGGGGCTGCACTGCGAATATGGGCAAGGGTATCTCTTCTCCGCACCGGTGGACCACGCCGCGGCGGAAGCGCTGCTTGCGGCTCGCGTGAACTTTCTTCGCGGCCTGGAGGAAGAGGGGAAGGAAGAGCCGAGCAGGGACCGGAAGGACGAAAAGGCATGATGGACGTCAATATCAATATCGGGGCGTTTCTCTGGCGGGCAACCGGACTGATGATGATTTTTGCGTTTGTCGTGGGGCAATATGCGCTGCTTACCCTCCCGCGCATCGAGCGCGGAACCACCTTCTGGCAGGTCGTTGCCATCTTCTGGGCAACGTACCGCCAAACGTGGCAGAAGGTGCTGCCCCACCCGCTCTTCTGGGGCGGGGCCGGCCTCTACTGGTTTTTAACACCGCGGTGGCGCTGTTTCTCAGTTCGTCGGCGTGCCCCTGGGAGGGTGGGTGGTGCGCAGGGATGTGAGGCTGAGAAACCAGGCCACCACCCGTGTGATCGGGGGCCGGGCAACCTCCCGCGTGGCTCCAGGCCGGCGGGAGGCTGTGCATTGTGCCCTTGCGGGAACCTGGGGGGCCGGGCTTAGCCCACATTCACCCCATAGGACCGCGCCAGCGGCGCAAGCCCCCCCGCAAAGCCCTGCCCCACCGCACGAAACTTCCACTCGTTGTTGTGGCGGTAAATCTCGCCAAAGACCACGGCGGTCTCGGTGCTGACATCTTCCGACAGGTCGTAGCGGGCAATCTCCTTACTGCTGTCCTCGTTCACCACGCGAATGAACGCATTGCTGACCATCCCGAAGTTCTGGCGGCGCGTCTCCGCCTCATGAATCGTCACCGCGAAGATGAGCTTTGCCACGTCCGAAGGCACGCGGGACAGGTCCACACGGACCATCTCGTCGTCGCCCTCGCCCGCGCCGGTGCGGTTGTCGCCGCTATGCACCACCGACCCGCACCCCGATTGCAGGTTGTTGTAGAAAATGAAATCGGTGTCGGCCCGAACTCTCCCGCTATTGTTGAGCATAAACACGCTGGCGTCCAGGTCGAATTCTGCCCCATCGCTGCTGCGGGCATCCCACCCCAGGCCCACCATCGCGTGCGACATACCGGGGTCTTCTTTGCTCAGCGATACGTTTCCACCTTTTGAAAGGGCCACTGCCATAGGTCTTTCCTCCCTGGTATTCAGATACGGAAAACTCATAGAATGCGACGAAAGTTGCTGCTGGTCGCATCATCTGGTCACACCATCTGGTCACATCGCTCATCGGTCACCAGTATCGTTGCCATTCATTGTAGACCATCGAACCGGTTTCTTCAAGTCATCGAGGGCACCCCGGCTGGTTCTTCTCCCCCAGTTTGCTGCTTCTCCCGCTTCAGGTAGAGCTTGGTGAGTTCCTCCGCAAGCGGAGCCAGCAACCCCACGACCATCATCAGGGGGAAGAACGACAGCGAGAGCGTGGTCATCCCGACCGCCTCATTCACCACTGGCATATAGACAAAGAACAGGGCAATGCTCATACTGATTGCCACGGCTCCGAGGGTCCAGCGGTTGCGGAACAGCCCGATTTCCCAGATATTGGAAGTCATCGAGCGGGCGGTGAAGGCGCGATAGAGCTTCTGGAAGATGTAGGTCATAAATGCCGCGGCCCGCGCCATTTCCAGGCTCGCCCCCACCCCATTCAGGCAATAGGCATACACCCCCATAATAATTGCCGTTGCCACCACCGTCTGCACCCCGATGTGAATCCACATCGTGCGCCCGATGAACGGCTCCCCGCGGCGACGGGGCGGGCGCTGCATGACATCTTTCTCACCCGCCTCAAAGGCCATTGCCAGCGCCGGGAAGCTGTCCGTCGCAAAGTTGATGACCAGCAGCACCAGCGCGGTCAGGGGAATGGGCACGCCAAGCGCGTAGGCCACGATAAACGCCCCCACCTCGCAGCCATTCCCGGAGAGGATGTAGGAGAGATAGAGGCGGATACGGTGGAGCACATTGCGCCCTTCCTCCACCGCGTTCGGTATCGTCCCAAAGCGGCTGTCCATCAGCACAATTTCAGACGCCTCCCGCGCCACATCGGTGCCGTTGCCCATCGCAAGCCCGACATCGCTTTCTTTCAGCGCAATGGCATCATTCACCCCGTCACCGGTCATCCCGACAATAAAGCCGGCCTCGCGCATATCCCGGACAATATCGGCCTTGTGCTGCGGCGTGACGCGGGCAAAGATACGCACCTTCTGGAGGCGTTCCAGCAACTCCGGCGACGGGTCGCTCAGTTCGCCCAGTTCCTCGCCCGTAATCACCACCTCCCCAAAGGGCATCCCTGGCTCGACAATCCGCACCATCCGCGCCACCTCATAGGCGGTGATGGGGTTGTCGCCCGTGACCATAATGGTGCGTATCCCCGCAGCCTTCAGCTTTTCGACCGCGGGAGCCACATCATCCCGCGGCGGGTCCATAATCCCCACCATCCCGATAAAGACCAGCTTCGATTCGGCCTGGTCGCGGGAACGGGCTTCCTCTTCGGGGGACATGCGGTCGGCCAGCGCAATGACGCGCAACCCCCGCCCGGCCAGTTCTTCGATGGCCTGCTGGATGAAGCGCCGCTGGACCGTATCCATCTCCATGACCTTCCCATGCATCCAGAAATGGCTGCACAGCGCCACCACCTGCTCTGGTGCGCCCTTGGTCAGCACAGCAACGTGCGCTTCATCCGGCTTGCGGTGTACCGTCGTCATGCGCTTCAAAGTCTGGTTAAACTCGTGCTCGGTGACGCGGGTTTCCTCGATGCCACCCACCACCTCGATGCTCAACTCCCGCGCCCACCGCAGCAACGCCGAATCGGTCGAATTCGAATCGTTGTTGCACAGCGTGGCAATGCGGGCAATCCGCACCATCGCCTCGTCCTGCTGCGTGGCCTGCCCGTCAAGGTTCGCAACCTCGAAGATTTGCCCGTTCACATAGAGCGTCGTGACCTGCATCTGGTTCGTGGTCAGCGTGCCGGTTTTGTCGGTGAGCAGCACGTTCATGCTCCCGCTGCCCTCGACCGCTTTCGGCTTGCGGATGAGCGCGTTGCGCTTGACCATAATGCCAGTGGCAATCGCCAGCGTAATCGTCAGCACCGCGGGCAACCCTTCGGGGATGGCCGCAATGATGAGCGCCACCGCGTTGATGAACGCCTCCTTGAAAATCTCCAGCACCCGCCCCACGTTGAGCGGTTCCGACGGCGAGACAAATTCGCGCACGACCCCGAACCCGATGACGATGGCGGCAATCCAGATGAAAATCTTCGTCATCGCGTCGCCAAGCTGGTCCAGTTGCTCGTCCAGCGGTGTCTTGACCTCCTCCGATTCTGAAAGGCGAGCCGCAATCTTCCCTATCTCAGTCTGCCCGCCGGTTGCAGTCACCACCATCGTGGCATTCCCGCCCACCACAGCATCCCCGCGGTGGAGCATATTTTTCTGCTCATTCACCACGGTTTTCTCGCTCAGGGGGTCCAGCTCAATCACGACCGGCAGCGACTCCCCCGTCAGTTTGCTCGTATCCTTCTCTGCATTCACTGCGGCAACGACGCGCCCATCCGCGGGAGCAATCGCCCCGGTCGGCAGGTAGATGATATCGCCGGGGACGATATCGGTCACCGGAACCTCTATCCGCTTCCCATCGCGAACCACCAGCTTGAGCGGCATATCGGCGCTGCGGAGCGCCTTGGCCGCGTCGGCGGCGCGGCCCTCCTGCCACAACCCGAACCCCGCCATAATGTTCAGCATAATGAAAATCGCCACGCCCTCCAGCACGTCGCCAAGCAGCAAGCTGACAACACCGCCAACGAGCAACAGCCGCACCACCGCATCCCCTGTAAGCTGCCCCCAGTAGCGACGCCAGAGGGGGTCCGGTTCTGGCTCCGGGATGGCATTGGGGCCATAGTGCTGGAGCCGCTTTTCTGCCTCTTCCGATGTCAACCCCTGCCTGGCATCACTCCCGATCTCCTGCAACACCTGCTCCACCGGCAGGGTCCAGGGCCGCAGCGGGGCCTGGGTCGTGGTCGCAATATCCGTCATAATCCATCCTTCTCTGTTGTTTCAACTGCTTCAAAGTCTCGTCGCTCGTCACTCGTCATCCTTCACCGATCATAATCATAATCATGGCCCTCATGTTTCCGTCACGTGCCACCCCATCTTCCAGAACGCCCGAATGTCCCACGCCAGGTTGATGAGCATCCCGTGCCGCTCCACCCCGCCCTGGAGCATCCCGACAATGCGCCCATCGGAGCGGCGGAAGACCGGGCCGCCAGAGGAGCCGGGCGCAGCCCCGGCGTCAATCTGAAGCAGTGGAACATCCCCGCGCTGGCGGCAGCTGTTGATAATGCCCTGAGAATAGTTCACCCCCAGACCCAGTTCCAGGCTCAGGGGGAAGGCCAGCAGACCAAGCGCCTCGCCCAACTGCGGCGTTTCGTCGGGGCCAACCAGCGATAACCAGTAGGGCGACCCGTTGCCATCGGCAATCCAGAGCAAGCAGGCATCGTGTTCGGCGTCGCCGGCCACAAAGACCAGCGGGCGCAGGAGGCGCGAATCGCCCAGGCAGATACGAACATCGCTCGCGTTCTGGATGACGTGGTAGCAACTCAGCACATAGCCACCTGGATTGATGACAAAGCCCGTCCCGGAGGCGTGGTTCCCATCCTCATACTTCACCAGGATGAAGCCAACACCGGGGATGATGCCCTGGGGAAGGGGCGGAACTTGATGGCCCGGCCAGTGGGAGGGCAGAAAAACCCGCAGCGTTCCCCGCTCTATCGCCGGGCGTGGCCCCTCGGAGGGCGGCGCAACGGGTGGGGAAGCATCGCGGTGGGGTTCTTCGCGGCCTTCTTCCAGCACGTGCGCGGGCACGCCATAGTTCTGGAGCAGCACCCGCATCCCCGCCCGAAACCCGCTGCTCACCAGCGCCATGCGCCAGACATCCTTGAAATAGACCTTGCAGAGGATGAGTGCCTTTTCCCCTTCAAAATCCTGCGCAGTAAACGTGTAGCGGGCCTGCTCATGCTTCCCGTCCGTGATGGAGAGAAAGCCCTCCTGGATATCCGCGGCGTTCTCCCGCAGGCAGCCGGTATGTTCACCCATCGAAACCACGACCATCAGTTCTCTGGCCTCCGGCGGGAGGTTGGCGAGGTTGAGCGCAAAGGAGACGCTGGTGGCATCCTGGCGCTCGATGGAAATGGACTGGCAAGGACTGCGGGGTTGCCCCGCGTAGATGACATAGTCCGGGCGGAGCAACTTTTCGGTTGCATCCAGCACGAGGCAATAGAACCCGACCTGGTTGAGGCCGGTCAGGCTCAGGTTGAACGACATCGTGCCGCTGCCAGTCAGGTCGGGGAGCCTGATACGCTGCCCCTTGACGAGTTTCGCGGCGGTGTTTGTGGTGCTCATATCTTCATTCGCCATCTCTCTGTCTGTATATGACCTGGGGAAGCCATCCCTTGCCCCCCTTCATTACTATACCCCATACTCCCCCCTTCTGGCAACCGCAGAGTGCCACCTCTTCCGGAAGTATGGTATCATACGTGCGTTTGCCCAACTGACAGCAATGCAAAGTTGTCCCCATCAGTCCCATCATAAATGCGGGGAGGCGCAACACCTTGCGCCTCCGACCATGAACCAGTCAAACATTGAAAAGCCGCTGCAATCGGAAAAGCGAGAAGGAGGAGACAGGAAACACCCATGAATCTCGTTCAGGTGCAACGACTCAACAACCACAAACGCCGCCACGCGCATGTCGCACCATTTCTGGGCAAACTGGGGTGGGTTGACCACGCCCGGCTCGACACCGTCGCCGCGGTTGCGGCCTCAACCCTCCCCCCTTCGCCCGGCCCGACGCTGGTCGTCGGTCTGGCCGAAGCCTCGCTCATCCTGGCGTGGCAGCTAAGCACCCACCTTTTGCCCATGCCAGACCTCTGCTTTACCACGCGAGAAAAAGGCCGCCACTACCAGGCATACCCCTTTCAAGAACCCCATTCGCATGGGCCGGCCCACTGGGTGGCCGTTGCTCCAGGCCGCACCTACGACCGCATCGTCATCATTGAGGACGAGGTGACGACAGGCACCACCATTACGAACCTCTCGCTGGTCCTGCGCGACCACGCCAACCGCTTCGATATCCTGACCCTGATGGATATGCGAAGCAAGGAACACCGCGCCACGATGGAACAAATCTATGCCGCGCACGGCCTGACGATGACCTTCAGCGCGCTCAGCCACCTTCCATCTCCGCCCGCTTTTTTTCCCCCGCGGTGCGATGGTCGCCGGTGCCTGGCGCTTGACCAGACACCCAACCCGCACCAGCGCCCCCCCGATGCCTACGCCCAGGTGTTTCGCACCCTGTCCCATCTCTGGCAGCGCCAGCGTGTCGGCGCTCTCTACATGATCGGGGAGTGCGTGGACGTTCCGATGGCCTTTTGCTCATCGCTGTGCCTGGAACATCGCCCGCCCATTCAGCATGTTACCCTCAGCCCGTGGGTCGTTGATGGCCTGGGCGTTCGGACCCGCGTAGATTTCATCAACCATCGCAACGGAGTGGCCGGCGACCCCTACTATCTCTACAACTGGAACCATCCGGCCTCTACCCAGGCGGTCATTGTGAGCGATACGTCCACCTGCGCCGTGGCAGAGCAGGTGCGGCTTTTCCTCCAGGAGCACGAGGTTGAGGTTACGGTGCTGGAGGTGCCGCTATGAGTGAAGAAACGGTCATCGCCACCCCCTGGCCGGGGGTGCGGGTGCTGGCCCGCTCCGCCGGCGAGCTAGACCCCTACGACACAGCCAACGCCCACCGCTTCCGCGGCGAAGAGGCGTTCGCACCCGACGTGGCGGGGTGGAAGCGCTGGAGCAAGCCATCGCCCGAACCCCCCCTTGACGAGCACTTCCGAACCCTGGTGCTGACCGCCATCGCGCAGCGGGCCGGAACCATCCACGCGCTGGTCAACGCCCTGGCTGAGGCCGTGCAGGGGTCGCTGACCGAACCGCCCCTGCTGGTGGCAATTCTCCGGGCCGGGTTGCCGGTGAGTGTGCTGCTTGCTCGCTGCCTGGAGCAGCAACTTGGAGCACCAGTGCCAGTGGTGGCACTCTCGCTGTTTGCCGGGTGGGGGTGGGACGAAGCCGCGCTGCTTGCTGCGCTGCGCACCCACCCGAACCGGCCCGTCTGATGGTAGATGGGTGGACCAGCCGCGGTGGCGTTGCCAACGAGTTGCAGGCATCCTACCAGCGGTGGTTGGCACGGGGATACCCGGACTTTACCGGCGGGCAGGGGCCTCGTCTGGCGGTGCTGTGCGACCCGGCGGGGTTGTCCCACGCAGCGGGGACCAGGGCCGACTACTTTGTTCCCAGTGCGTGCTTTACCGCCCCGGAGACGCTGGGCTTTTCGCGGGGGTTTGTGCGAGACGAGCCGGGGATGTTCCTGGTCTATGGCTACCCCCACCACCTGCTCCAACCGTCCTACCTGGACGCCTGGGTGGGATTGCTCAACGCCGCCCCGCCGAACCCGCTGCCGGTCACCGACGCGGGGCCATCAGCACCGCTGCCGCCGCCCCAATATCGCCTGCACAGCAACGAGGTGGTCCGGGCCCTCATCAACCGCGCCCCCAGGGAGGTGCGGTTTCGTGACGACGAAGCAACGGTCAGGGCCCTGCTGGCCCCGGTCCACTATCTCTGCACACTGCGGGGGGTTGCCGTGCGCTACGGCTGCACCGAGGTGGGAAGATGGGGGGCGCTGGTAGCAGCGCAGATGGGAGCCAACGTCATCGTTTAGTCGGCACTCCGCCATCACGATGTTGAGCGCCCGGTGGTCGAACAAGTATAGCAAGCGGCAGCAGGGATATCTACGGGGTACCTTTCGGGGATGCTCCCTACCTCCGCCCGGTGTGGTAAAATGGGGCGATAGAAGTATCCCCTACCCCATCCGGGACTATTCGGGAAAGAGGAGGATAAGGAAAAGGAGTATCCCTTGTTAGAAGACAACAACCTGCCCACCCACACTGGTGATGCTGATGACGACCGCGGGTCCCCCCCTCTCGCTCACTATCCGCTGGAATGGATTATCACCCACTGCCGGGTGCAGATGGAGCTATTCCATCAGGGTCAGCCCGATGACCCGCGTTTCTGCCACGAACTGCTCCGCCGCGCCTTTGAAGCCCACGACCCGGAAGCCAGCGATGAGGTTTTTGTACTCTTCGCCCCCCCGCTCCGCCGCTGGTTCCTGCGCCACGTCGAAGCCGCCCTGGTGGACGATCTGGTACAGGAGACCTTCGCCCGCCTGCTCGAAAAGAGCCGGCAGGGAACATTCCACGTATCCGCCTACACCCTCTCCCAGGTGCGGTCATTCATCCATGGCTGCGCGTGCCAGGTTGTGCAGGAAGAGCAACGCAGACAGTCACGCACCCCGGTGGCCCTCCCCGAACCCACGGCCCGCTGCTGGAACGACCCCGGTCCCTCAACCGAGGACCTGGTGGAATGGCGCTTCCGTCTGGCAGACCTGATGCACCGGAGCGAAGCACTGCTCCCCCACGGCCCCAGCGCAGCGCTGAAGCCCCAGTGTCCCGATGGCTATGGGCTGGATATAACCGAGCTTCGCTCCTTTCGGGCCAGGATGCTGGTGTCCCTGCTCCGTCATCGGTTGCCCCCCGATGAGTGGGACCTGGTGAACCAGCGCTATCTGCACGGGATGAAACCGCGGGACATCGCCCGGCAGGCGGGCGTCGAAGTGGGGCAGGTGTATACCAGACTGGCCTCCCTGATGCGCCGCCTGCGGGCAGATACCACGCTCAAAGACCTCCTGAGCGGCGATGGATAACATTCCTCTGGTCATCTGCTGAAAACCCTGGTCCCGTCTTTACCCCTTCAGAGGAGTCGTTCTGGTTGGTTGGCAGGCTCCTCATATCGTATCGGTTCTCATCAGACAGAATGGATAATGGATAGTCGAAGGAAAACGTGAAGACAGGAGTATCTCAATGAATGGAAAAACCCGCCGTTCTCGTTGGTTCGGGCTGCTGCACGGGCTTGCCCTGATAACCCTGCTCAGTTCGATAGTCCTGGTGTTCGCGGGCCAGGGAAGAGCGGTCCCGGTGGCAATCGCCACCGAGGATGAACCTGATATCGTCATCGGGCAAGAAGCGAATGGAACCCAGATAACCCTCAATGAAGGACAACAACTGGTCGTCCGCCTGGAAGCCAACCCCTCCACGGGCTATGAATGGATGGTTGAATACGACGTCTATCAACTGGCCGACCAGATTATCCTGGATCAAGTCGGGTTCTCCCTCTTCGAACCCCCCGATCCCTCCGATCCCCCAGGAACCCCCACCATCCAGCAAATGGTGTTCCAACCGATCCGGGCTGGTGAAAATACCCTGAAGCTCGTCTACCGCCAACCCTGGGAACCATTGTCCCCACCTCAAGAGACGTTTACCCTGGATATCCAGAGCGAAGGGTTGTTTGAAAACCTCCCGACGTATCAGGAAATCGTGGTAGACGAGAGCTTTGATGGGAGTCAGGTCTCGCTTGGAAACTACCAGACATTGAATGTACGTTTGCCAACCAACCCGTCTACGGGATATCAATGGGTGATGGAACGGACCGATGAAACGGAGAACCTGGAAGTTGGCACGCAACCAGTGCTCCGCCAGGTTGGCTCCCCCGTCCTCCTTGCGCCCGAACCTTCTCCGGATGACCCGGAGGCGTTCGTTGGCAGTCCGGTGACCGCCCAGCTGCGCTTTCAACCCATGCGGGCCGGAAGCACCACCCTGAAGCTGGTCTACCGCCGCCCGTGGGAAGAAGACCTTGCCCTCGGAGAAGAACAAACCTTTACCCTCAAAGTCTATAGTGTCGGGAGCTTCCTTGATACCCCGATGCCCCTGCAAGCCGAAGATGAAGACGAGGACGAAGCGGTGGTTCCCCCTCCAATGGACGTCCCCCCCGACCTGGGGTTGCCCTCAAAATTCAACTGGTGCGACAATGGGAAATGTACCCCGGTGAAAAACCAGGGCGGCTGCGGAAGCTGCTGGGCCTTCGCCACAGTTGGCGTGTTCGAAAACCTGATCCGGATTCGGGATGGGATCACGCGGGACCTGGCCGAACAATACCTGGTGTCGTGCAACCTGGATGGGGGGAGTTGCAACGGTGGGTGGATTGCCCACAAATATCACGTTGACCAGAAAGGCAAAAACCAGACCTTGCCCGGTGCCATCTATGAAACCAGCTTTCCCTACCAGGCCAAAGACCTCACCTGCCCATCAAGTCCCTTCCCATCCTACGAAAAAGGGACCCAGTGGAGCTTTGTTGGAGGAAGTGGTGGCACTATCCCATCCGTCGCCATGCTGAAGCAAGCCATCTATGAGCACGGCCCGGTCTCGGTAGCGGTCTGTGCCGACAACTGGGGATCCTACAAGGGGGGAATATTTGAACAATATTGTTCTACCATCAACCACGCTGTCGTCCTGGTCGGATGGGACGACAGCCAGGGTCCCAGGGGGTATGGCACCTGCGAAACTCCTGGGGAACCGGATGGGGCGAGCAGGGCTATATGCGGATTGGCTACAGTACCTCGAAGGTAGGGTATGACGCCAGCTATGTGGTCTATCACGAAGACAACAACACGGTTCCCACCCCACCTACCAACCTGACCGCCACCGCATCGGGAACCAGCATCGCCCTGAATTGGAAGGACAACAGCACCAACGAAACCAGTTTCAAGGTCTACCGACTCGACAACGGCACGTGGAAGCTCATGACGACCACCGGAGCCAACGCCACAAGCTACCCCGACAGCGGCCTGCAACCCAACACCACCTACTCCTACAAAGTTCGGGCCGCCAATGCCAGCGGCGAATCGCAGGACAGCAACCTGGCCCAGGCGACCACCGGAGGGGGGCTGAACCCGCCCACCAACCTGACCGCCACCGCATCGGGGACCGCCGTCACGCTGAACTGGAAAGACCAGAGCACCGGCGAAGCCGGATTTAACCTCTATCGCTGGTCCAGCGGGCAAACAGCCTGGCAGAAAATCCATGCGACCGGAGCCAATGTCCAGACCTACACCGACAGTGGCCTGCAACCCGATACGACCTACTACTACATGGTTCGGGCCTTCCAGGCGGCCGAAGAGACGAAAAACACCGATTACGTTCAGGTCAAAACGGGACAGAACCCCAATCCGGTCGTTGCCCCCTGGACCGACACCATGGAGAACGGAACAAACGGTTGGTCCGCCAGTGGGCTATGGCACCAGGTTCAGGACGGCTCCCACGCCTATGCCATCAGCAAAAGCCCCACCCATAGCTGGTGGTATGGGCAAGACAGCACCGGCAATTACCAGACCGGCCAGGCCAACGCCGGGTCCCTGACCTCGCCAGCCATCACGATTCCGGCCAGCATGGCATCCCCGCGGATACGCTTCTGGTCCTGGTATGAGACGGAAACAAGCGGGACGACCTACGACCATCGGTGGCTCATGATTTCCGTCAATAATGGAGCCTTTCAGAAACTCAAACAGCTCTCAGGCGATGGGATGAAGCAATGGAACGAACACACCATTGACCTGACCGCCTACAAAGGAAAGACCCTCCGCTTCCAGTTCTTCTTCGATACCATTGACAGCGCAGGCAATGCCTATCGCGGATGGTATATTGATGACGTCAAACTCGATGACAACGATGGAAACAATACCACGCCCACCATCAATAGTATCACCCCGGCTCAGGGGCCGACCAGCGGCGGCACCCAGGTAACCATCACCGGCAGTGCCTTTGCATCGGGGGCAACGGTGAAACTTGGGGGAGCGACCTGCCAGAATGTCGCGGTGTCTGGCAGCACAACTATCCAATGCACCACCCCCCCTTACGGGAGCCAGAGCAGTGTGGATGTCACCGTGACCAATCCGGATGGCAAGAGTGGAACCCTCTCAAAGGGATTTTACTACCAAGAGAGTAACACCGGGACGTCCATCAGCATGCCCCACGTGAAAGGCTCCCAGGGGAGCGTCGTCTCCGTGCCCATTGAGGCCACTAAGGTCCAGGGGATGCTGGCCGCCGACCTGGTTATCACCTTTAACACGGGAATCCTGGAGGCCCTGACCCCCGAAAAAGGCACCCTGACCTCCAACTGGACCCTGACCCCGAACCTCAACGAACCCGGCAAAGTGACCCTTGGGATGGCCGGGAGCAACGCCACCACCGGAAACGGAACCCTGGCCGTGCTCAAATTCAAGGTCATCGGTAATCCAGGGACGGCCAGTGCGCTCCAGTTTGCCACCGTCAAACTGAACGATGGGCAGATCCAGGCGACCAGCATCAACGGCTCGGTGACAGTTGAAGAAAACAAAGCATCCATCACTGGCAAGGTGCGCTATTGGGGGGCAATCAATTGGGGGTCCCGACGACCAAGCTGACCCTCGCAGGAACCCAATCGCTGAACACCTCCAGTGGGCAGGATGGAGCCTATGCGTTCAGCAATATACCGAAAGGTAACTACACCCTCACACCAGCCAAGACCGACAAAAATCACATCAACGGCATCAGTTCCTATGATGCCGCACTCGTACTGAAACACGTGGTGAAGCTCGAAACCTTGCAAGGTCCTGCGGCCATCGCCGCCGATGTGGATCAGTCCGGGACGATTTCTTCGCTGGACGCCGCGTATATCCTGCAAAAATCCGTGGGGTTGATTGACGTGCCCTTCCCCAACGCCAGCGCCATCTGGGTTTTTGCTCCCTCCACCTATTCCTACAACCCGCTGGGAAGCGACCAGACCGGGCAGGATTTCACCGCCATCTTGCTTGGCGACCCGTCGGGCAACTGGTCGCCCTCTGGCGGAGTGACCCTTGGCGACCCGGTCTCCACCACGGTGATGCTGTCCCTGCCGGAAATGGAAACCGCGTCTGGGGAGCGGGTCCGGGTTCCGGTTTCTTTCCAGGTTCCGGGCGATATCGAACTTCCGACGAGCTTCGACCTCATCGTGACCTATGATCCGTCCGTGGTTTCCGTGGTCGAGGTCCAGAACGGGGATGCCATTCCGGACTGGTCCCTGGCGTTCCACGCTGATGAGACCCTGGGCCACCTCAAAATCGGGGTCTCAGGTGACCATCCTCCCGTGAGTCGGAGCGGAGAACTGGTCGTCGTTACCTTCGACACCCTTGGAGATTCGGGCGAGGCCACCGCGCTGACCATGACGATGGGGAGCGTTGAAGAAACCGAACTCGCAGAACCATCGCTCCAGAGCGGGCAACTGCGGGTTGGGGAGGAAAGTTCGCAACCGAATCGAATCTTTCTGCCCCTGGTCCACCGTTGAGTGAGACGATCCGCGAGTGAGAACCTGAACACCCTCTCGCAGTTACCATCTGTGAGAGGGTGCCTGGTCAAGAGGACGAAGAGGACGAAGAAGACGAAGAGGATGAGAGATATAGAAGAGAGCGAACCGGTTTGGTCTATCGTCTATAATTGATTGAAAGAAGCCAATCACGAACCTGAACGAGAGGTATGAGATATCATGAATCACCAGGATGACAGGGACATTGAAGTGCTGTTGCTTCGCTGCCTCAACGACGAAGGCACCCCGGAGGAATGGGCCTCCATCGAGCAATCTCCCCTGCTCCGTCAGCAACTGGAAGAACTGCGCCATCTGGAGCAGACCCTCGAAGCAGCCCTGCGCCCGGCCTACATCCCCACCGTGGAAGCGCTGGTCGCATGGCTCATGGGCACACTGGATACCGCTCAGGAACTGGTTGTCAGGCAGGCCGTTCAGCGCGACGCCCAACTTCAGGCCGAAGTTGCCCGCCTTCGGGCGCTGCTCGCTGATGATCCGTTTGCTCCCGCGGCTCCATTGCCGTTGCCATCCCCATCCCCATCCCTGCGCGAAGCCCTGGAAAGCGGCATACGGAGCATCATTGAACTGGTACACGTCCCGCAGCCAGCCATGGCCCGTGGCAGTGTGCTCTCCTTTGCGGCTCCCCGTGTGGCGCTGACGCTACGGCGGGAACGTCTCCCCGGCGA
The DNA here is from genome assembly GCA_012032475.1 of Chloroflexaceae bacterium. Lineage (GTDB taxonomy): Bacteria > Chloroflexota > Chloroflexia > Chloroflexales > Chloroflexaceae > JAAUSY01. The sequence goes on along the minus strand of JAAUSY010000063.1, from coordinate 698 downwards.
AGACCCTTCCTGGACCCTGCGGGGACTTATCCGGCACGATGGGGGTGGGCAACCGGCCATCGCTATCCTGCGCTCGCAGACGAATCGGCATTACCGAGCGATAGTCAACGAAGAAGGGATATTTCGCTTCAGCCAGCTTACGGAGGGCACCTACGATTTGACGCTGGTGCTGGACCATCAGCGCCAGGAGTTTCACTTGCGCCAGATTACGCTCACGGAATAGGGCGCATTATCCCCGCTCTCAGTTGTATAGTCTCCCATCTTGACCGAGAAGAGGCGGGAGGGAAGGATCTTGTGAATGGATGATACCGCCATTGCCTACCTGCTCACCGAAGGGGCCACCCTTGAGGAAGCTGCCGCCTGGCTTGACGCTCACCCCCTGCGGTGCAGCTATGCCCTGGTCGTCCTGCTGAAACAGCTAGTGGATGCCAGCCTGAACCATGACACGACCCTGGCACGGCACAGTGCCAGCGTTGCCCGGCTCGTCGCGGAACGAGTGCCCAACGAAGAACGGCTCCCGGCTATGCTGGAAGCCGAATGGTCCCTGGGAAACGTAACGATGTCAACCGGGCAGGCAACCAGGGGATTGAACCACTACCTGCGGCGCGAACGCTTGCGGAGATGATCGGGGACCGCCTCTCCCAGGCCCGCCTGACCTGCAATATCGGAGCCAGGTTGGCCCAGCTTGGGTGCTACTC
>JAAUSY010000242.1 GCA_012032475.1 Chloroflexaceae bacterium | reverse complement strand
CACCTCCACGGCCACCCCTACCCCGCCTCCCACGCCCACCCCCACGCCCATTCGCCAGGTAGCGGCAGTGGTGCAGGACACAACGATAGACCTCTACCTGACGGAAGAGGGAAGGGAAGAGGGGGAAGAAAGCAGCCGGAGCCGCCTGGTCACGAGCGTTGACCGAGCCTTCGACCACCCCCTCTTCCACGACTTCGTCTCACTCTCGCCGGATGGCCGCCAGGTGCTCTACGTCACCTCCCAGATTACCCTGCCGATGAATGCGACCATCTGGACCGCCTGGACGGATGGCTCCAGAACCACGCCCATCGCCCACTTTTCTGACGAACTCTGGTCAGTCGCCCCGCTCTGGTCACCAGATTCCTCCCAGATAGCCTATGTGACGAAGCTGCCGGGGTCGGCCCCGGACGAAGGGCTGCAACTCTGGCGCATGCAGCGCGACGGAAGCGCCCCGACGCTGGTGACCCAGGGAGGAGACTTCCGCCCCGCGCTCTTTGCTCGTATCCCCCAGGGGGTGGTGAAGTGGAGTGCCGACTCGACGCGCCTGGAATTCAGGGACCGCTGGTCAATCCCCCCCCGGCTCTTCAGCGTCACCCTGGCAACAGGGGACCTTGCCTGGGAACACACCGCCAAAGAACCCGACATCGTCCAGCAGCTTACGGCTCAGCGAGCAACCGGCGGGCTACCGTGCCCCGTGCCGCTCTTCAACCAGAAAAACTACTCCGCCGTGATGTTCCCCTGCGAGATGCAGATTGCGCGGGCAGGGTGCGCGGTGGGTTCGCTGGCAATGGTGTTTGCCTACTATGGCATCCCGATGACCCCACCGGCCCTCAACGACTGTATGGGAGAACTCACCTGCCCGCTCTGGTGGGGAGAAGCGGCGACTCAGTGCGGTCAGGGGATGGTCCGCGGAGTGAGTTTTCTCGAACCATTCAGCTACCCCGTCCTTGAGCAGGAAGTTGCCGCAGGGCGGCCCGTGGTGGTGCTGGTGACCTCCTACGGAACCCATTTTGTAGTGGTGACGGGGGGGAGCGGCCAGGAACCAGGGGGCTACCGCATCCACGACCCGGTAGACGGCAGCAGCAACCGCACCCTGGCCCGCTATGCTGACCGCGGATGGAACCTGGAACAGATGTATCGCTACGAGGGGCAGCCGGCCTGCCCCGACGCCGCCGACCGCGACCCCGATGTTGGCAGCATCGCCTATGGTCAGTACCTCACAGGCACGATAGACCCGGCGGGCGATACCGACGATTTCTTCTTTTCGGCCTCAGCCGGCGACCACATCGAAATCCAGGTGCGCGAGCACGCAAGTCAGCTTGACCCCTTTGTGGTGCTCTATGCGCCCGATGAAACGCTCCTGGCGCTGGATGACGACCGCGGCGGAAATAATCGGGCGCTGCTGCACGGGATTATCCCCGCTGAGGGACGCTACCGCATTCGCGTCCAGGGCTACGGTAACAGCAGCGGCGGCTATGTCCTCGCGCTCAGCGGGGGGGAAAACTCGTGATGCGGCAAGGCTATGTCAAAGTTCTCCGGTGCCGGTGTGGCAAAAGTGTCTGGTCTTTCCCCAGGCATTTTTTGTCAGCGTATCTTTACCATTTCCTGGTCATCTCCCCTTGATTTTCCTCCTGCTTGTAGGCTATACTGTTCTTGGAATATGGGCTGAAAAAGCCACGCATATCACCCTGGGAGCGGGTATGGTGGTGGGGAAAACCAGCAGTGCAAAAGGTCATTCAGGAAGTACAAACCAGGCTCCACTATAAAATCATTCTTCCGTTTATTTTGCTGACGCTCTTTGTCGCGCTGGTGGGGTATGCCATCGCCTTCTATCTGATAGCTGGTGCGGAGCAGGAACGCTTCAACAACAATGTGGTAGAAGCGGCACGGGTGGCAAGCCTTGCCGTGGTCGATCAAGAACGGGCCAATCTTCAATTCCTGATTGAACTGGTGTTTGCTCCGCGCAATGAACTGACCGGCGCCCCCGCCGTGGCTCAGGCTATCCGCGAGGACGACACAGATGGCCTGCGACAGGCATTAGAACCCTACTTCCAGCGGGGAATGAACCGGGACACGGTCCAGCTTGACCGCCTGATTGCCTTTAACCGCACGGGCTATTCGATGGTTGACCTGGAGCGGGCCCCGCCAGGCACCACAGACACGGGTTTCGTCGTCAATCCTGGCATCCTCCGTCTTGACCACTTTGAGCCGGTGCATAAAATCGTCAACGAAGTGCATGACAACCTCGGAGACAAATATGCCGGCATCATGCTCCTGGATAACCCCACCGACCCGCAGTCGGATTACCAGTATTACTTTGGCACCGTCGCCCCGGTCATTTTCGATGAACAGCTGGTCGGCGGGATCATGATTGCCATGCGCGTTGACCAACTCGCCGAGAAACTGCTCATGCGGGCCAGCGCGGACTCGCTGGCGTTCCACACCATGGACGGGGACCTGCTGGTCTGGGCCATCCGTGATGGCGACACCGCGGTCAGCACTATCAAACTGGACGACTCCCCCCATATGCTAGACATTGCCGACACCGGAGACCACCCGCTCCTGACGACCATCAAGGAAACCAACCAGGAACGGGGGGTCATCCTGGACACCAGAAACCGCGAGAACGTCCAGTATGGCTATGCTCGCCTGGATATCCGCAGTATGCAGGTGGGCATTCTTTCGTGCGGTCTTTCGCGTTCCCGAATGACCGACTGGGACCAGGCCCGCTTGCCGCTGATTGGTACAACCGTCGTGCTGGTGCTCGGCATCGTCGGGGTGGGCTTTTTTATCTCACGCCAGATAACCATTCCACTTGACGAACTGGTTTCGACCGCCAGAGAAGTGACCAGCGGCAACTACGAGCGGCGCAGCCAGGTCACTTCGCGGGACGAAATCGGCATGCTCTCTTCGGCCTTCAACCAGATGACTGAGCACCTGGTTGATTTGCTCCAGAAGGTCAGGGCGGATTCCGTCAAACGCGAAGCCATCGTGCAGAGCATCCCCGATGGCCTGATCGTTTGCCAAGCGACGGGCGAAATCGAGACGATGAACCGGGCCATGTATGATTTCCTGGGGGTGAAGCAGAACGGGCGGGCCATCCTGCCCGGCCGCTTCCACGACCTGCCGCTCACCAGAGACGAGAAAGCCTTTGGAGCCAGATCCAGGGATATGTACGTTCTTGGCGAACATTCGATGCGCCTCATGGTATCCCAAATTGTCACCGCAGAAGGGCATTACCTGGGTGATGTCTATGTGCTGCAAGATATGACCGATGAAGTCAAGGTAGACCGCATGAAGAGCGATTTCATTCGCACCGTGTCTCACGAAATGCGCACCCCGCTGACTTCAATCCGCGGCAACGCGGATATGCTCATTGCGGGTCTGGCCGGGCCATTGCAGAGCGAGCAGCATAGCATGGTGCAGACGATGAGCCAGCAGACGAGCAACATGAGCAGGTTGCTGGAAAACATGGTTGCCATTTCGGGCATCGAATCCGGAACCACGAAGGTTGAGCTGGAACCCACCGACCTCAAACAGGCGGTGGAAGAAGCCATCTGGCCCTTGCGCAAGGCGGTCAAGGCCAAAAAGCTGTCGCTCACCACGGATATCCCGCCTGATATTCCCCAGGTGGACGCCGACCGCATCCACTTGCGCATGATCATGAAGCAACTGATAGACAATGCTCGCGTGTATACCGAAGAAGGGGGCATCACGGTTCGGGCTACCCACCAACCGGATGATCGCGATTTTGTCCAGATAGATGTGATTGACACCGGCTGCGGCATTGCTCCTGACCTGATTGGCCGGGTGTTTGAACGCCTCGTGCGAGGTGAGCAATCTAACGACCGCCCGGACCGCGGGATTGGTCTGGGGTTGACCATTGCCCAACTCCTGGTCGAATCTCAGGGAGGGCAGATATGGGTCACCAGCACCCCCGGAAGTGGTAGTACTTTTAGCTTTACTCTGAGGTGCGCTCATGAAAAAGATCCCGAAGAACAACCCGTCGTTGAAGCTGCCTGATTCCCCATTCCTGAAGTGGCTCGTTGTTGCCATCTTCCTGGCATCGTTGTGTGGAGCAGGGGCAATCACCGAAGTCGTTTTGCGTCTGGTCACGCCCTATGGTGAGCGCTATTCTGGGAGAGCTATTGAGGTCGTGGCGGCTGATTATAGCGCCTGGGACTACGAGAAGGATAACCCACAACTTCCCGCGCTGAATCCAACGGCGCTGCGGGCCATTGGAGAAATCGAAACCGCTGTTGCGGTTGCGACGAACGGTCCGCCTTCGGTGCGGGTAGGGGCGCTCCCGGTTATCGTCACCAACACCGCAACCCCCCCGGCAACCTCGACCCCCACGGAGCCTCCGGAGTCGACGGAAACGCCGACCGAAACCCCCACCGCCTCTTCTACCCCAACCACGGCTCCCCGGTCGTCTGGCAACCCGACGGTCGCCTCCACGCCAGTGCCGACAACCGCCCCGCACTCATCGGGTTCGGACCCAACCGAAACAGCAACAGAAGTCCCTACCACGCCTCCGTCCACCAGCACCCCGGTGCCAACGAACACGCCGCAACCACCGACATCGCCTCCGACTGCGACACGGACCCCGACGAACACCCCACGCCCGACCGATACCCCACGCCCGACCGATACCCCACGCCCCACGAAGACCCCCAGGGCCACGAAGACCCCGACCAGTACTCCGACGAAAACCCCGACCAGGACCCCAACCAACAAGCCAACCAGCACGACGCGTCCGACCAGCACCCCGCGCCCGACCTACACCCCGGTGCCAACCTATACCCCGCGCCCGACGGCAACCCCCCGGAACGTGGTGGTGCAGTTTCGTTCGGCGACCTACGTCGTGGTTGAGGGCGAGGGCCGAGCCATCATCACCGTGGTGCTCAATGAGCCACCGGGCAAGACGGTGACTGTGCGGTATGATGTTGGTGGGGGCACCGCAACCGTCAATGACGACTATACCTATACCTTTGGAACCCTGACCTTCGGGGCCAATAGCACCAGCGGGTCGTTTGAAATCCCCATCACCGATGACCAGCAACCTGAAGGTGATGAAACCGTCACGATACGCCTCTACAATGCCGATGGAATGGAACTGGGGGAGCGGGTCGAGGCGACTCTCCGAATTATTGACGATGATTCGTCACTGCCGCCGGTGGAAACTGAAGCAACCAGTACTCCGACCCCCACGGACACCTCCGAACCCACGGCAACGCCGACAGCGACCCTCACTGATACGCCTGAGCCAACTGAAACCCCGGTGACGCCGACGAATATCCCAACGAACACGCCGGTGACGCCGACGAATACCCCAACGAACACGCCGGTAACGCCGACGAATGCCCCGACGAACACGCCGGTGACGCCCACGCCCACGC
>JAAUSY010000241.1 GCA_012032475.1 Chloroflexaceae bacterium | reverse complement strand
GTGAGCCAGATCATGGCACCCAGCATCGCAAAACGTTTGCTGGTCTGGGTGATTGGCACAAGGGTACCAGAAAAACCGATGTTTGTCAATGGTTCGCTATGGAGTGGGGGAATGGTTTTTAACACCGGGAACACTCCCCCAGTGTGGCGTATTCTACCATGCTTTCAGGCTGTTGCTTCGGGGGAAAGTGTCGCGACGAATCGCTCCTCATTGCGCATCGCTGGTGACTTGCCGGCTTATCCCGTCAGTTCCAGGTCATCGTTTAATAGCACATCAGCAGATATACGGAAAAGTTGCGACACTTTCAAAAGGAAAGCGGCGTTGGGTTTTCTCTCACCCTTCTCAAGGCGGTTGATATAGGTATGGTGAAATCCCAGGGCATCAGCGAGTTTCCGCTGTGACATGCCGCGCCGCTCGCGCAAGGTGACGAGCTTTTCAGGAAATCGCTGCATTTCTGACAGGGATATGGTATCATGTTGCCAGGTGGCAACACAAGGAAAAAGGTGTGGTCTATTCTACCATGCTTTTCAGGCGGTTGCTTCTTTCTTGCGCCGCACCGAAGGGAAGAGAATCCACGCCAGTCGCGTTGCCAGGCTCCGGGTGGATTCCTCTGGTCTGATGACAGCGTCCGGAGCGAGCCGTCGGATTTTGGCAATAATCTCCTCCCGCGAATAGACCTTCGGAGCCGTGGCAGCATAGCGGCGGCGCATCTCTGTCAACCGCATCCCATACTGCATGGGCCGCTCCGGGCCAAATGAATAACCGCTCATTCCTGGGTTCCTTCCAAGTGTTCAACATCAAGAGTCTCACGGTGAGAACTGGATGGTGCGGCAGGGAGGAACCACCATACATTGAAGATGGTGTATCATGTCGCTCACAGGTCTGGTGGGGGTTCCCCCGCTGCCTTCTTGCCCCTGCGCTGGTGCCAACAGTGCAGGGGTAGATACCTATAGGTGTCCATTCTATGGTAGCATCAAAGCCTACCCCTGTCAATTCAACGATGGGTCATGATTCAACGATTTTCTGAAAAGCTGCGGACGCTGCGTGAGCGGCATGGCTGGTCGCAGCGGCAGCTTGCCGACCAGCTTGGTTTTACCAGGGCCTTCGTCGTCCACCTTGAGAGTGGGAGGAAGAAACCGCACGCCGAACTGCTGCTCAAGATAGCCAATCTCTTCGGCGTAACGGTGGACCAGTTGGTGCGAGACGAGCAAGACGTGTGAGGTCAGGGCCCGGTCCTCATGTTCTCATGTTCTCCTCCGCGCCCTCGATGGTGAAACCGGCGTCGTCGCAATCGTGTATCATGATCAGGGGGTGGGTTGGCCGGTCGGCCCCTATCCTGTGCCCCCCGGCTGGTTGGTGCAGCGCGGGGGGAGTGTAACCAGGTTGTGTCCTCTCATAGAGTACAGTATACCACGGTTTTTCCGTAGAGGCAAATAGCTATTCCTGTGACAATGCAGCGGTTTGGGGAGAAGTTACGGACGTTGCGGCGGCGTCGGAGCATGAGTGTGCGTGAACTGGCTGCGGCCCTTGGGTATGCCTCGCACAGCTATATTGGTGATGTTGAGCTTGGCAAGAAACATCCAACAATAGAACTTGCCCTCAAGGTTGCCGATTTCTTCGGCGTAACGGTGGACCAGTTGGTACGAGACGAGCAAGACGTGTGAGGTCAGGGCCCGGTCCTCATGTTCTCATGTTCTCCTCCGCACCCCCGGCGGTGAAACCGGCGTCGTCGCAATCGTGTATCATGATCAGGGGGTGGGTTGGCCGGTCGGCCCCCATACCGGTCCCCCCGGCTGGTTGGTGCAGCGCAGGGGGTGAACTATTGTTTGCATTTTGTAAAAAAATACCAGAAATCCAGTTGGATGTCAAATACTGGTTGCCTATGCAGCGATTCGGAGAAAAGCTACGTGATTTGCGTGCCAGGCGAGGTATGACGATGCGCGAGTTGGCGAATGCCATCGGGTATACGGCCTATAGCCATATTAGCCTCATCGAAAAGGGAAAAAGAGAACCGTCACTGAAGTTTGTGCGGAAGGTTGCTGATTTCTTCGGCGTGACAGTTGACCAGTTGGTGCGAGACGAGCAAGACGTGTGAGGTCAGGGCCCGGTCCTCATGTTCTCCTCCGCGCCCCCGGCGGTGAAACCGGCGTCGTCGCAATCGTGTATCATGATCATGGGATAGGTTGGCCGGTCGGCCACCATACCGGCCCCCCGGCTGGTTGGTGCAGCGCGGGGGTGGGCGTAACCAGATTGCTAGTCTGGTGTTAGCTTATCATATGAACGATATTTTGTCAATTTGGGGAACCTGTGACGATACGACGATTCGGGGAGAAGATGCGCACCTTGAGGGAACGACGCAATATGACCATCCGGGAACTAGCGGTAGCTCTCGGTTACCCTGCCGAGAACAACAGCTACATCAGTATGGTGGAGATGGGGAAGCGTGTTCCCAAGGCTGAGTTTATGTTGAAAGTAGCAGATTTGTTTGGGGTGACGATGGACCAGTTGACGCGGGACGACCAGGAGGTGTGAGGCCAGCGACGAGTGACGAGTGATGGTCCGCGGCAAAACGGCAGAGCCGCATTCGGAGTGAACGTCACCACCCGAATCCGGTATCACGCATCACTCGCCGCTGCGTCACTCATCAGCGCCAGGAGCGGGTAGCTTCGTCTATCGCCTCAACCTGGGCAGGCGTCAGCGCCCACCCAAGCACCCCGGCGTTGTCGGTGGCCTGCTTCCGGTTTTTGGCACCGGGGATGGGGAGCACGTTGCCCTGGGCAATGAGCCAGTTCATCGCCACCTGCGACGGAGTCTTACCGCCGTGGTCCTGCCCAATCTGGCGCAGCGTATCCACCACGCGCTCAATACACTCCATCCTGGTCATGGCCGAGAGAAAAAACCGCGGGCCAGACGGTCGCTGGCGGGCTGTATACTTCCCCGTCAGCAGCCCACCCGCCAGCGGACTGTAGGCAATGAGCGTCACCCCCAACTCGCGGCAGGTGTCCAGCACGCCATTCTTTTCCGGAGTACGCTTCAACAGGCTATAGTTCACCTGGTTGGAGGCCAGCGGCACCCCCCGTTTTGCCAGCGCTGCGTGGGCCCGGCGGATATGCTCGGCCCCATAGTTGCTCACCCCGACGGCTCGCACCTTGCCATCCGCGACGGCGTCCGCCAGCGCGTCCATCAGCGCCTCGATGGAAAGAATCGAATAGGGGTGATGAATCTGATAGAGATCTATCGTTTCTACTCCCAGGCGGCTCAAACTGGCGTCGAGCGCCTGGGGCAGGCTCCCCAAGGTGAGCCGCCAGGGGAGCGGTGAAAACTTGGTTGCAATCACGACCGGTGCCTTGGTTTGGCGTATCAAGTTGCCGAGCAACCGTTCGGAAGTGCCCCCACCATAGATTTCGGCAGTATCGAACAGGGTGATGCCCTTGTTCACGCTCACGACAAAAGCCTCGGTAATATCCTGCTCACCGTAGCTCTTGCCATAACCCCAGTAGCCCCGGTCACCCCAGGCCCAGGTCCCAACGCCGAGCGGCAAAACCTGGATATCGGTGTTGCCCAGGGCGATTCGTTCGGTTCCCATGGTCATCCTCGCATCCTCTTCGCTCCTCTTCGCATTCGGCCACCTGAAATAGTACCATAAGTCCCCAAAAAACAAAAACATTGCATCCTATAGGCAATATCGGGTGGGAAGAATACAGATATTTTCTTCCCAAAAGGTTCTTCGTCAAAACGAAGGAGATTCCCAACCTACGCTTAAACAAATCTTAAAGAACCGTTCACGGATAATTAAAGAACACCTGTTATTGTTACGCACGGTCGCAATGCACAGATTATCCCTATTGTAAATAGCCGGCGCGATAAAACCCATAATCCAGGGTAGCGATAGGATGTATCGGTACTTGTTTTACTTTTGTTCGGCAGGTGTCACCCTGGAAAACTTGTCTGATGACTCATGGTGGCCTGGGAAAGAGGCAGATATCTACCCGGAACCGCAATCATACGTATCTCCTGGATAATTAATAACGAAATCTCTGCGCTGCTCAGGAAACCAGCACGAATAATCAGACAACCGAATAGCATGCCGTAGTGCCGCAATCGGTCGTGGCGAGGAATTGCCAGCAAGCATCGGAGACCCCGAAGCAACTCGATCATTGCCGCACTATCTTTGTTTGTGCCGTTTTGACCAGGTATCGCAAGCAACCGGCAAACCCATGGGGTCAGAAACTTCGATATCCCAGGTTTTGTTACATAAAATAAAGTAGAAACCAGAGAGCCATGGCGTGCTCTGCTCGTTTTGTCGCGGTGTAGCGTGGTCGTCTCCAATGAATGGATCTGGTATCTGAAACATTCCGCTAGGTAGACCATTGAAATCGTCCGTATCGTCTTTCTATAATGGGAACTTGATGAGGTTGGGGAGGGAACCAGGTGAATAATCAACAAAAACGAACGAATGCCTCGGCATCGAACGGAGCGGGCAACAGCACCGCGTTCTTGCCGGAGATGGACGCTATCGCCATCATCGGGATGAGCTGCCGCTTTCCGGGCGGAGCGCACAGTCTGGAAACCTACTGGAAGCTGATGTGCGAAGGCCGCGACGGCACCATTGAAGTGCCGGCCGACCGATGGAGCAGCGACGTTTTCTACGACCCCAAACCGGGCCGGCGGGGCAAGGTGATTACCTGCCGGGGAGGATTTTTGCAGCAGCCGATTGACCAGATGGACGCCCAGTTTTTGGCATCTCTCCACGCGAAGCGGCCTACCTGGACCCGCAGCAGCGATTGCTGATGGAAGTCACCTGGGAAGCCCTGGAAGATGCCGGGCTGGTTCCTGAGCGCCTGGCCGGTTCGCAAACAGGCGTATTCGTCGGAGCCTTCACGCTGGATTATCAGACCCTCCAGTTTAGCCGCAACGACAACCACCTGATCGAAGGGCACACCTCCACCGGGAGCGTGATGACCATGGTCGCGAACCGCCTTTCGTACCTGTTCGACTTTCAGGGACCAAGCATGGCCGTGGATACCGCCTGTTCGTCATCGCTGGTAGCCCTGCACCTGGCCTGCCAGAGCTTGTGGAACGGCGAAAGTACCCTGGCACTGGCCGGCGGCGTGAATGTCATGATTGGCCCGGAGTTCACGATGGCCGAGTCGCAGGGCGGCTTCCTCTCGCCGGACGGCACCTGCAAAACCTTCGACGCCCGCGCCAACGGCTACGCTCGCGGCGAGGGCGCCGGGGTCGTCGTGCTGAAACCCTTTTCGCGGGCCTTGATGGACGGAGACCCCATCTATGCGCTGATTCGGGCAACAGGGGTCAACCAGGACGGGCGCACCAAGGCATCACCGTCCCAAGCGGTGCGGCTCAGGAACAACTGATGCGCGATGTCTACCGACGGGCGCGGCATCTCACCCGGTCAGATACAGTATGTTGAGGCCCACGGCACC
>JAAUSY010000062.1 GCA_012032475.1 Chloroflexaceae bacterium | reverse complement strand
CCACGAGCATCCCCAGAAGCACGCCCCAATCCTGGAACGCAAGCACGGTTCTTCTGGTGGGTGAAACCATCTATTCGACCTCGACGACCCCCCACCTCAACCTCCTGCGTGCCTGGCAGCCTGCTCCGGGCGTCCGTTGCATAGCTATAGGGGCTTGCCAGCGTATACCAGCCAACCCGCCAGGGGTAGCGACCGGGAGGCACATCTTGCGGCAGTTCCACCTCAAAGATTTCCCGAATATGCTGGCCTGGTTCCCACCGACTGGTCGGGAGCAGCGCGTAGGAAGGGAGATGGACCATGCGCATCGTTTCCACCTCGCCCAGGGTGCTCACCGCAAGGTCGTCCTGCGGCGAGGGGGATGAACCAGTAGCAACCCACTCGAAGGTCACGCGGTAGCGGCGCAAACCGCGCACCTCCGGGGTTATCTCAGCTCGGACCAGGCTCACCCGGTCACCAAACGATACTGGTGGCCGTAACTCCTCTGCCATTCCTCTGCCCACTTCGGGTTCGACTACCGCAGCGTACTGGAGCAGGCGTTGTTCGGGCGGGGCATCGCGGCGAAAGAGCAGCAGCCCATCGCGGGCAGCAACCAGGTGAAACACCGGGTCACGCAGCATCAACCCGATGGCCTCCCGTTCGTAGGCCACCCCACCCCCATAGCTCCCGTCGCTCAGCGGCACAAAGAAATCGAACAGCGCATCGGCCAGCACATAGTCAACGTGGGGCAGGAGCGAGGGCAACCGCACCGCGCCGGGGTCATCGGCGTAGCGAACGGCATACAGAGTCTCGCGGTTTGCCACGTGGGGAGCGAGGAACATCGAACTTGCCAGCGGAACCCGCGGCGAGATGTGCTCTTCCAGGAAGCGGTCTTTAACGCGGTCACGCGGGGTTATCCCGTAGGCCGATGGGTCGAACCCCTGGCCCGGCACGCCCAACCAGAACAGTGGGTTGAGCGGCGTGTCAACCAGCAAACTGCTGAATAGCACCACACTTCCCAGGGTGATACCCAGGTCGCTGCGCCAGCTTCGGCGCACGCGGGAGCGAGGGGGCAGGAGGGCGTGGGGCGAGGGAGCATTCAGCGCAGCGGCTTTCTGCTGCGCAACTCCGTCAATGGCCGCCATGATAATAAAGGGGACGACCAGGGCATAGTGGTGGTAGCGAAAGTCATAGGAGCCACCGGGGCCGGTCGAGAGCAGCATCGCAGCAGCAACGGGCAAGCCCGGCAGGAGCCAGCGCCAACCCCGCCACGCAACCAGCATCGCCGGGCCAAAGACGACGACAGCGCTGAGCAGGCGGTCGCCCAGAGTTGCCCAGAGTTCAGGGAAGTGGCCGAAGTAGAAAGAGAGATAAGAGCCTGCAATGCTGGCTACTTCCCCTGGTGTTCCTAATGTTCCCGATGTCCCTGGTACCCCGGTTCCCCCATCGGTGGGCACAAAGAGCGGGCGGATGATGAAGAAGGCAGCCGCGCCATAGAGAAGTGCAGCCAGCACCGTGAGCATCCCCGCCTTCCGGTCACCCGGTCGCCCCCCCCAGAGCAGGAGATAGCCACCCACTCCGACTACCGGCAGCGCCACGTAGAACTTGCAGCTCAGAGCAAGCACGAGCAGCATTCCCCAGGTGCGCCAGGCGCGGGTGTCGAGGGCATCGAGGGCAAAGAGCAGCAGCGGCATTGCCAGCGTATCACCGTGGAAATCAAACAGCACCGCGGTCTGGGCAGCCGGGTAGAGCAGGTAGATCAGCGACAGGCAGCGGGCCGCAAAGATGCTCCCGGTCTGGCGAAAGGTCATGCGGTAGACCGGCAGGGTCCCCAGGAGGAACAGGAGCGCCTGCCCGGTGAGCAGCAGTTGCGGGTCGGGCCACAGGGCGTAGAAGGGCACGAACAGGTAGTAGACCAGTTCGACGTGGTGGGCAAGACGGCTCAACGGACCATCGGGGAAGGTGACGACCAGCGGCTTCCCCTGGGTTCCGCTCCAGACCGCCTGGGACATGTTGCCCAGGTCGAGCATACCGGCGTTGTAGCCCTGGTATCGCGCCAGGCTGAGCCACAGAAGCATGCCCCCGCACAGCAGGGCTAGCAGAGTTGCGGTCCCATCGAGCCGCGGTCGGGGGGCGGAAGCAGCGGCAGGAGCGGGGGGAACCGTCTGGCTGTTTTTGCTGGTCCGGGCTATGGCTCAACCTCCCGCGGAACGCGTGGCAGGATGGCCGAAACGACTTCGTAGTTGATAGTGCCAAGCCACTCCGCTACCTCGTCGGCGGTGATGCTTGCTTCTCCCTGGGAGCCTATCAGGACCACCGTATCGCCGCTCTTGACCCCTTCGATATCGTGACATCTATCAGGGTGTAGTCCATACACACGCGGCCAACCACCGGCGCTCGCTGACCGCGCACCAGCACACTGCGCCAGGGGGGGGGAGCGGCGAAAACCATCGGCATAGCCAACCGGCAGCGTGGCAATGCGCGACAGGCGCGAGGTCACGAACGTGCCCCCATAGGAAAGGGCCGTTCCGGGCGGGAGCAACTTGACCTGGGCGACCCTGGTAAAGAAGGAAAGCACGGGCAGGAAATCGGGCGGCAGGGGCGTTTCATTTGAGGGACTGAGACCGTAGCAGGCAATGCCGGGCCGCACCATATCAAAGCGGGCGTCGGGAAAGCGCAGCAGCGCCGCGCTGTTTGCCATATGAACCAGGGGCGGGCGCAAACCTGCCGTGGTGACCCCCGCAACCATCTGTTGGAACCGCTGAAGCTGGAGACGGGCAAAGGACTCGTCGCTGCTGTCCGCGGTGGCAAAATGAGAATAGAGGCCTTCGACACGGAGGGCCGGAAACTGGGAGACGGTATGCAGGAACGGTACGACTTCGTCGGACAGCATGCCCAGCCGGGCCATCCCGGTGTCTACCTTGATGTGGATAGTGGTCTCGCGCTGCGCAGTGCTGGCAGCATGCGAAAGCGCCTGGGCAACATCCAGGTCGAACACTCCGCAGGTAACATTGAGCAGCACAGCTTCTCCGGCCTGCCAGGGGGGGGTATAGCCCAGGATGAGGATAGGAGCGGTGATATCGGCCTCGCGCAGGGTTCGGGCTTCGCTCAGGGTGGCGACAGCCAGGGCCGCGGCCCCGCTCGACAGCGCCACCCGTGCCACGCGCACGGCTCCGTGCCCATAGGCATCGGCCTTGACAACGGCCATCACTGGAACCCCGGCGATAGTTCTGAGACGACGGATGTTGTGGTCCACCGCGTCCAGGTTGATGCCGGCCCAGGTGGGGCGGTCGGGTTCGCCAATGCGCACCGTGCGCCAGGCAGCTTCCTGCCGCACCAGCACCTGGTCGGCCTGGACCTCCGGGCTGAGCAGGCTGGCAGTGATGCGCTCCATGCGAGCTTCGGCGCTGCCCTTGACCAGGATGAGGTCGCCGGCTCCGAGGTTGGGGGGAAGAAAGTGGCGGGCGGCGGTCGCCGTGTAGACGATGCCGGCGGGCAGCGATGGTTGGGACTGGCGGGCTGCCTGGATGACGGTGTATCCCCAATCTCCCTTGCACAGGAGCGCTTCCACCACAGAACCCGCTAGTTTGCCAATTTCTCGATAGGCAGACTGCACCTCCGGGCCATAATCCGCCAGTTCTCCAAGAATGGCGATGCGCCGCCGGGCCGGGAGGGCCGCCAGCGTGCGCAGGGCCGCCAGCACCGATGGAAGCGAGGCGTTGAACGTATCATCGAGCAGGGTTGCCCCGCAGGCAGCCGGCAGGGGGCGAAGACGCCCTTCGACCGGGGGAACCTGTGGCAGCAGGCGGGCAACCTGCTCAAGCGTCATCCCGCACACCAGCGCCACCCCGATGGCCGCCAGGGCAATGGGAACAGCCGGCTCGCCCGTGAGTGGGATGGTGACATCCGACAGGGTCGAGGCCGGGACGTGGGGGACAGCCGGGTGTCCCTGCCAGTGCAGGCAAAAGCGAGTTTCGCGGAGCGACAGACCCACGCCGCTGGCGCGGAGATGGCAGGCAGGGCCGGACCCGAAGGTCAGAACCTGGGCGGTGGTCCGTTCGGGCATAGCCGCAACATAGGGGTCATCGCCATTGAGGATAGCCCATCCCTCCGGGTGGAGCGACTCGACCAAGCTGCCTTTTTCTCTGGCAACCCCTTCCAGGGAGCCGAACGCTTTGAGGTGCGATTGACCAACGGCGGTTACCACGGCGATGTGCGGGGGAAAGAGCGCCGCCAGCCGCGTAATTTCGCCGGGGCGGTCGCTGCCAAACTCCAGCACGGCGTAGCGGTGGTGGTCCTGGAGGCGGGCCAGCGCAATGGGCAATCCCAGGAGTGAATTGAAGCTCTGGCGGCTGGCGAAGGTTGCTCCCAACCCGCTCAGCAGCGTGGCCGTTGCGCGTTTGGTTGAGGTCTTGCCAACGCTGCCGGTGATGGCGACGACGGTCGGGCGAACCAGTTGAAGCCGATGGGATGCCCAGCGCTGGATGAGCGTTTCGGGGTTGTCGGCCAGAATGATAGTGGCTCCCTCGACCGTGCGGGGATGCCACGCACAGATAACCCCGGTGGCTCCGGCCGCCAGCGCCGCAGGGATATAGTCATGCCCATCGGCCCGCGGGGTGCGTAGCGCGAGAAACAATTCGCCCGGTCGGGTCAACCGCGAGTCGTAGGAAAAGTCGCTGAAATGGTGCGTGGTGACTTCGCCGCTGAGACGCCCACCAGCAGCAAGCACATCCTTGAGAAAAATCATGACGAAGGTATGGGTATGCCCTGGCTATCCTTCACCACCACCACCACTATCACCACCACCACTGCTGCCCCCGCCGCCACCGCCGCGCAGGCGGTTCAACTCGGCTTCCAGCTTCGCCACCTGGGCCGCCAGTTCCTCCGAACGATAGTGTTCTTCCTGGGCGCGGTGTTCGGCGCTCTGGGCGCGGTGTTCGGCGCTCTGGGCGCGGTGTTCGGCGCTCTGGGCGCGGTGTTCGGCGGCCTGCACCTGCTGCGCCGCGGCCTGCACCTGCTGCGCCGCGGCCTCTTCAGGGAGCAACACCAGGTCGCCATCCGGCGTATACAACCGCACCCAGGTATCTTCCTGGCACTGATAGATGCCGCTCCACCGCCCTAGCCAGACCTGGAGTTCCTCGCTCCAGAGCCAGCCGCGTTCGTCCGGCTCAATGGGAACATAGGTGCGGTGCGCCAGCCGCCAACCGAGCAGTTGCTTCGCCTCCATCGCAATGCAGAAATATTCCGCGGTGCGAAAGACCTGCTCGTACAGCTTCTTGTTGTCAACCAGGTCTTTGCGCTTGTTGGAGGGCGACATCAACTCGATGATGACATCGGGGTAGCGCCCCCCCTCATCCCACACTATCCACGACAGCCGCTTGCGGGTGCCGTCTACGTGCTTGACCACAAACAGGTCCGGCCCCTTGTAGTCCTGGTTGCGCACCTGCTCCATGCTGAAGTAGAGAAACATGTTCGTCCCGATGTAGTAATCCGCCATCTGGTTGCCGCGGGACGCCTGAATGCTGGCCTTGAGAAGCACCATATTGCCGACATGCCAGGGTGATTCCATTTTGTCTCCATCGCTCTCTGGAAGGTCCGTGGGCGGAAGTGGGATATCCTGCCACGGCATGTCGTCCAGGGTCAATGCTGGCTCCGGAGCCAGTACGGTTGCGGGCATTGCGATCTCCCTCCTTGCCAATTGAACGAACCCTGCGAACCCGCAAAAACTATGAACCAAATAGTTCTTCCGCCTCGATGATGGCCCGGGCAATATCCTTCATCCTGGTGCGCTTGTCACGCGCTCGCTGGCGCAGTCGCTCATAGGCATCGTGTTCGCTCATCCGCAAGCGCCGCATCAAGATGCCCTTTGCCCGTTCGATGAGCTTGCGGGCCTCCAGCGAGTCTTCCAGTTCGGTGACCTTCGTCCGGAGTTCTTGCAGTTCTTTGAAGCGGGCCAGCGCGATGTTGATGGCCGGGGGAAGTTCGTTTTCGCTCACCGGCTTGACCAGGTAGCCCAGGGCACCGGCTTCTCGCACCTTGCGAATGGTCTCGTTGTCGGCGTAGGCAGTGAGCATGATGACGGGAACGGGGGCGTGTTTCTGGATACGGATGGTCGCCTCGGCTCCATCCATTTCGGGCATACGAAAATCCATAATGACCAGGTCCGGGCAGAGGCGGGCCGTCAGATAGACGGCCTCGGCACCGGAGTGGGCCATGCCCACCACATCATATCCCAGGCCGCGCAGTTGCTCTTCCAGGGTGAGCAGCACCAGGTCATTATCTTCAGCAATGAGAATACGGATAGTCGGTGACACCTTTGCCTCGTTTCTCTCGTTTCTCTCGTTTCTCTCGGCCCAGGGGCAAGGTTCCAGCCACACGAGATTGGCCCGGCAGAGCGAATCCTTTCACCCCCATTCGCCCTACCAACCAGACACCCACCAATTGAGCAGCGCTAGGCGGCAACTCGCTCGATGGCTTCGATATCATCCTGCTCCCCTTCTTCTTCCTCTTCGCTGGTTGCTTCGGCGCTTGCTCTGGCCGGGAGTTTCCGGGTCTCTTCTCTGGTCGCGCTGGTTTCGTGCTCGTCTGCTTCGTGCTCGCGGGCCTCCTCCTCTGCGGCCTGTCGCTCCATTTCCTCGAATTCTTCTTCGGTGATTTCGCGCAGGGTGGAGATGTCGCGGATACGTTCCGTGAACAGGATACCATCCAGGTGATCAATTTCGTGCTGAACGACGCGCCCCAGAATCCCATCAACTTTCCGCAACCGCCGTTGCTTGCCGTTGGGTTCCTGATATTCGACCGTGACCCATTCGGCCCGCGGAACATCCCCATACCAGCCGGGCAGGCTGAGACAGCCCTCAAAGCTGATAATCTCTTCGGGACTCATCTTCACGATGCGCGGGTTGAGCAGGACATATTTCCGGGCCGGGGTCACCTCAACCTCGGTTCCGTCTTCCTGCTTCTCGTGTATGGCCGGTATCTCGATAACGACCAGACGAATGGACAGGCCAATCTGCGGGGCGGCAAACCCTAATCCGTGGTTTTCGTGCATCGTTTCGAACATATCGGTAACGAGACGGTTCATCCCCGGCTGAGGCAATTTGACCGGACGACAGGGGGTTTTCAGGGTTTTGTAGTCTTCGGGGTCGTCAATACGAAAGACTCGACGTAGCGCCATGATACCACTCTCTCTATAACATCCTGTAGCTTATCTGACTTTGAACAGCTAGAACTGTTTAATTATAGCACATGCACCGGGTCAATGTCGAACACCCACCCCGGCATGGGGCCAAGATGGGCGAGGAGCGACCGCAGCGATTCGCTGACTTCATCGGGCGGGCCGGAGACCCGCAGCAGCAGGTGCCAGCGCCATTTGCCGCGCACGCGCTGGAAGAACGCCGGGGCCGGGCCAATCATCCCCCAGTCGGGCAGGGAATGGGCTGCCGCTCCCTCCCGCAGCCTGGCCGCAAGGTCGGTCGCGGCCTTCTGGCCGGCGGTCTGGCTGGGGTCGGTGTAGACGAACCGCACCAGTTGCCCGAAGGGAGGGTACCCGGTCTGGCGGCGAAAACTGATTTCCTGCGTGTAGAATGCCCGGTAGTCGTGTTCCTGAGCTGCCTGGAGCGCGTAGTGCTCCGGGGTGTAGGTCTGGATGATGACCCGGCCCCTGGTGGAGCGCCGCCCGGACCGCCCGGCCACCTGGGTCAGCAGTTGGAAGGTGCGCTCGCCGCTGCGGAAGTCGGGCAGGTACAACCCCATATCGGCTGCGATAACTCCTACCAGCGACACCTGTGGCAGGTCCAGCCCCTTGGCGATCATCTGGGTTCCCACCAGAATATCCGCTTCGTGCCGCAAGAACTGGTTGAGCAACCGGTGGTGAGACCCTTTGCCGGTGGTGCTGTCGTGGTCCCAACGCAGGGGGCGAGCCTGGGGGAACATCCGCTGCACTTCCTGCTCGACGCGCTGCGTGCCAATGCCAAAGGATTTGATGCGCGGGCTGAAGCACTGGGGGCAAAAGGGGGGGACGAGCCGGCGATGGGTGCAGGAATGGCATACCAGGACAGGAGCCGGGGAAGACGGGCCTTCGTTTGCGGTCGCTGTTGCTTCGTAGTGCATCACCACTGGCCCCTCGCACGAGGGGCAGCGCAGCACATGGCCGCAATCGCGGCACATGACGAAGGTGGCGGCTCCGCGACGGTTGAGGAAGAGAATCGCTTGCTCGCCGCGTTCCAGCGCCGTTGCCAGGGCGTGGTACAGGGGACGGCTGAAGATGGATCGGTTGTCCTCGTGCAGTTCGCGGCGCATATCCACCAGGCGAACGTGGGGGAGCGGCAGAATCTGGCTGTGCGGCAGGCCATCGTTCCCCCGGACCCGCCCGACCCGTTCGGGCAGATGGAGCAGGGTAGAGCGCCCGGCCTGG
This sequence comes from Chloroflexaceae bacterium, assembly GCA_012032475.1. Lineage (GTDB taxonomy): Bacteria > Chloroflexota > Chloroflexia > Chloroflexales > Chloroflexaceae > JAAUSY01. Next base: position 13,590 of record JAAUSY010000062.1, on the reverse strand, counting down.
GCCGCGTGGTAGCTCTCGACACTGGGGGTAGCGCTTCCCAGGATGACCACGCACCCGCTCTCAGCGCTCAGGTGGAGCGCGACATCACGGGCGTGATAGCGCGGGCGTTGTTCGTGCTTGAAGCCCGGCTCGTGCTCCTCGTCAACGACAATCAGCCCCGGTCGGGGGAGCGGGGCAAAGACCGCGGAGCGGCTCCCTATCACCACGGGGGCTTCGCCGCGCCGCACCCGCCGCCACTCGTCGTAGCGTTCGCCGGCTGAAAGCTGGCTGTGGAGCACGGCCAACTGGCCGGGGAAGCGGGCCGCAAATCGCTGGATGAGCTGGGCCGTCAGGGCGATTTCGGGCACCAGCACCAGTGCCTGCCTCCCCAACCGCATCACCCGCGCCGCGGCCCGCAGGTAGATTTCGGTCTTCCCGCTGCCGGTGACACCGTGGAGCAGAAAGACCTTTTCGGGGAGCGGGGCCGATGGCTCCTTCCCTATTGATATCCTCAGATCCGCTTCGGTCGGAGTATCGGAGCGGAGCGTGTCGAGAGCCGCCGCCAGCGGTTCCCACACCCGCCGCTGCCCGGCGGTGAGGGGTGGAACGTCGCGCTCCTCCGTCTGGGGAGCGGGGTCGTCTCCCCACGCTCTCAGCGGGTCACGGCGCACCTCGCGGGTGCCAAGATAGATGATGCCTTTCCGTTGCAGGGTGTGCAGCACGCTGCTGGTTGCGCCGGTGGCCGCATAGATGGCTGAGACAGGCAGCGGGGAACTGTCGTCGGGGGGGGGAGGGCTGAGCAAGCGGACCGTTCGGAGCACTGGTCGTGGAGCCACTGCACCACGGCTTGCTGCTTTGCCGAACGCTTCAGGCTTTCCAGGGCGCTGGCAATTTCGTCCGGCGCGACGCACAGGGTGGCCGTGCGCTCGGTGCGGGGGCGCACACCCGGCGGGCGCATCACAACCGTGTCTTCAAGCAATCCCCGTTCGCGCAATACCTGACACCCTTCGCGCAGTTTCGCTTCGGAGCCAGTCAATGCCCGGCGGAGGTCTGGCTCCGCGGTTTTGCCGCGGGTGCGCAGGTAGTAGAGGATGCCGCGCTCGTAGGCGGGCAGGGTGTCGAGTTCGATTTCCAGGCCGCGGGGCGTGACGGCCCAGGTGGTGGCGGCGTGCTGCGAGACCCCCGGCGGCAGCAGGAGCGCCAGAACCTCATAGAGCGGCACGACGCAGGACCGGGCAACGCGGTGAGCCAGGCGCAACCCCACCGGGGTGATGCAGGCTTCGGGGTCGGGGCACCCGGCGATGTCGCGCAGGGGGTGGGGAGACCCGTTCGTTCGTTCGGAGATATCGAGCACCACCCCCTGGAGCAGCCGGTTCCGGAGGGGCACCCAGACAAGGTGGCCGGGTTGGACCATGCCGCGGAGGTCGGGCGGAACGCAGTAGCTCAGGGTGGCGCTGGTCCCATCCTTGAGGGCGTGGGGGAGAACAACATCGGCAACCGGTTCTGCTGGCATAGGGGACAGTGTAGCACGGAGCGGGGCGGGGCGCAACGGGAGAGGATGTGGTAGCAAAAGGAGAGCCAGGTTTGTGGTATGATGGAGGAGAGTGGGGATAGGAGATGGGAGGTAGGGAGACAAGCCGGGTGGACACAGAAGAGCTTCATGATATCCTGGTTCACGCCGTTAACAGTGAAGAACTGAAAACATGGTGTCTCCAGCACTTTCGCGAGGTGTATGATAATTTCGCCGATGGGATGCAAAAGGGAACCATGGTGCGGCACCTGATTGAACATTGTGAGCATCGCAATGAGCGGGACAAACTGGTGAAGCTCCTCCGCGAAAAGCGACCGGGGCTTTTCCCCGGTGCACCGGCACCGGTCGCGCCGCCGGTGCCTGCCCCCACTTCATCCGCTAGCTACAACTATGACGTGTTCTTGAGCTATGCTGAAGGAAGAGAAGGACGGTTCGGAGCATGGACCCGCGACCATTTCTTGAAGCTGTTCTCTATCCATCTGGAAGGGTCGCTTGGTCGTCCCCCCACTATCTTCAGCGAACGGGAAGGAATGGCCGAGGAGGGGCCGTGGCCTGTCCGCTTCAAGCATGCGCTTATCCGCTCTCGCTGCATGGTTGCCATCTGGTCTCCCTCGTACTTTCAGTCGTCATGGTGCCGGTACGAGTTTCATGCGATGCTTGAGCACGAGCGGTTGCTTGGGTTGCGCACGCTGGAAAAACCCTGGGGTTTTATTCTTCCCGTGACGATATCCGATGGCAGGTACTTCCCGCCCGAAGCCAGGGCGTTGGAAGACAGCATTTTCGATTGTCGGGACTTCCTGCGGATGAGTGCGGCATTTGAAAAGACGCCCAGATATTTTGATTTTGAGGAACGCATGGTGGTATGGGTAGACCAAGTTGCTGAAACCATAGATTTCCGCATGAGAGCGCACGCTCCCCCCCTGGACGAAGCCCGCCTTGAGACCCTGCACGTTGAGGTACCGGGCGCTTTCTTTTCGGCGTTTCCGCTGCCCGAACTGGAATAGGAGGTTGAGATGGGAGAAGTCGTTACATTCTATTCCTACAAAGGAGGCGTCGGGAGGACTATGGCGCTGGCAAACACCGCCATGCTGCTCTCGCTGTGGGGCTACCGCGTGCTGATAGTAGACTGGGACCTCGAAGCCCCCGGCCTCGAATACTTCTTCAAAGATTTTCTTGACATGAAGCTGGTTGCCCAGAAAACGGGCATCATTGACCTGCTGTCGCAGATATCTCAGGGATCTCAGGGGTCTCAGGGGTCTCACCATGGCGACGACGAAGCACCGGCGGAGACGGAAGTGAACTGGAATGATTCGCTGGTCAAGATTGACCTGGCAGGGGGACAAACGACGCTGCACCTGCTCACGGCCGGCAGCCGGAGCGATGACTACTTTCGCCACCTGCGCAACCTGGACCTCCACACCCTGTATGAAGCAGGAGGCGGGGTTGCTATCGAGCGCCTGCGGAACGAGTGGAAGGAAGCCTATGACTTTGTGCTGGTAGACAGCAGGACAGGGATTACCGACATCGGAGGCATCTGCACCATTCAGCTTCCGGATATCCTGGTGCTCCTGTTTATGGCAACAGAGCAGAGTCTCCAGGGAGTGATTGACGTGGCAAAGAAGGCCAGCCGGTCACGCTGGAATCTCCCGTTTGACCGTATGAGCCTCATCTCGCTTCCCATTGCAGGCAAGTTTGATTCGGGAGAGGAATTTCAGATATCCCAGGAATGGCTGAACCGCTTTGCCAGCACGCTGAAAGGAATCTACGAAAACTGGCTCCCCACCGCCGTGAGCGTCCGCGACTTCCTGGAGGTAACGAAAATCCCCTATATCCCTACTTCAGCTTTGGCGAGAAACTCCCCGTTCTGGAGCAAGGCACCCTTGACCCAGCCGGTCTGGGCTATGCCTATGAAAACCTCGCGGCGCTGATTGCGCACCGGCTGGAGTCAGCCACGCAGTTGCTCAGCAACCGCACCGATTTCTTGCGAGCCGTCTCCAAGCCCATCGCACCGGCCACGCTCTCACGCATCCGCACCCAGGCCACGGCTCCAGAGGCCCCGCGCCCCCTGCGGGTCTTCCTGTCGTATGCTGCTGAGGATAGAGCCGCGGTGCGTGAATTGTACGAGCAATTGCGGGACGAAGGATTTCAACCCTGGATGAATGAAACGGATCTCCTGCCGGGGCAGAGTTGGGAGATGGAGATAAGAAAGGCTATCCAGAACTCCGATGTGGTGCTTTTCTGTCTCTCCCACCATACAACCAGGAAGGCGGGTATGCGGCTTTACAAAGAAATAGAGATCGCGCAGTACATCCTTAAGGAGCAATCCGAAGGGACACTCTTTCTTATTCCTGTGAGATTGGAGGAGTGCCGGATTCCTGGAATACTGCAAATGTATCAAGAGGTCAACCTCTTCGAAGAAGGCGGCTATGATCTATTGCTGCGCGCGCTGCGCGTGCGAGCCGAACAGGTTGGTGCGACCCTTTCCACTCCTTCCCCCCTCAATACGCATTCTCCTGCTTCCCAAACACCACATCAGCCGCTGTCCGAAGAATAATCTTGACATCGAACAACAGCGTCCAGTTCTCAATGTAGTACAGGTCATAGCGGGTGCGCTCCTCGATGCTCGTATCGCCGCGCAGCCCGTTGACTTGCGCCCACCCCGTAATCCCCGCCTTCTCCTTGTGGCGGCGCATATAGCGCGGAATCTGCTGGCTGAAGCGCTCAACCCACCGCGGCTGTTCGGGGCGCGGCCCCACCACACTCATCTCCCCCAGGAGCACATTGATAAACTGCGGCAACTCATCTATCGAATAGCGGCGCAGATACCGACCGAGCCGCGTCACCCGCGGGTCGTTTTGAACCGTCCAGCCGGGGCCGCCGGCCTCAGCATCGGTGCGCATCGTCCGAAACTTCATCATCGCGAATGGCCGGCCATCCAGCCCTACCCGCTCTTGCAGAAAGAACACCGGACCGGGCGAATCCAGCTTCACCAGCAGCGCAATCAGCAGCATCACCGGCGAGGCAAACACCAGCAGCACGCTGGAAAAGATGACGTCCAGGCTCCGCTTCAACAACCGATTGAGCGGGTTGCTCAGTGCCGCGTTTTTGACGCTCACCAGCGGAAGGCCGCTGATATCACCAACGGAAATTTCATTATCGGTAATCAACTGGAAGGTATCCGGGTAGACCTTGATGGTGATAGCCTGGTCGTCTGCCCGCGACACCACCTCAATCAACTCGCTCTGCGAACGCTTCGAGAGCGCAATCAGCACCTCGTCGGCGCGGGTTGCCCGAACCACCCGCTCCAGGCGCACAATCCGCCCCAGAACTGGCAACCCCTCCACATAACTCCCCACCGGGTAGACATCGGACAGGAACCCCTGAACGCGATAGCCAAGCTCCGGAGTGCGGCGAATCGTCCGCCAGACCGCAAGTCCCGGCGCTCGCGCCCCCACAATCAGCACTCGCCGGGTGTCAATATTGTGGCGGCGCAGATAATGCACCACCCGGCGATAGCCAAGCCGCAGCGTAATCGTACTGAGAATCGTCGTTATCCACATCAGCACCAGGATGGGAATGGTCACCGGCACCTGCTCGTGGTGGAACGTCGGTAGGAGCGTATTGATAACCAGCGCCAGCACCGTGGCAAGCGACACCGCGCTGAACACCTTATAGGCCTCGTCCACCCGCGACGCGCCCCGCCGCAGCGCATAGAGACCATAGGCGCAGAACGAACCAGCAAAGGCCACGTTCAGGAGCACGATAACGAGCCAGATATCCTGCAAGCGGTCGGGCAGCGAAAGGCCATCGGCGTGAATTTCAGCAATGTTCCAGGCATAGACCCCGGTGAACGACGCATTGATAGCCGCCCCATCGCACAGCATCAGCACGAGCACCAGGAAAATGCTCACCATGCGACGAGAACGCCGCCTGGACTGAATCGAACAGGCTTCTTGCTCCCTACCGGCCGCGGCGTGCTGCCGATGAGGGGACGCGATGGCGGACAAGCGCAATCACCTCCTTCAATGTGATACCCGCCTCAATGAGCGCATTGACCGCGCCAGGCGTGGTGGCAGCAAAATGCTTGCGGTGGAAGATACGCATCGCCTGATAGAAGGCTCGTGTGGATGGCCCGGCATAGCGCGAACTGGCGGCCCGTTTATAGTGCCAGACCTGCACCGCGGGGTAATAGACAATGCGCCAGCCATACTGCTTGATGCGGTACGACCAATCGAGGTCCTCGCCATACATGAAGAACTGCTCATCGAGCAACCCGACCTCGCGGATAACCCCGGTTCGCAGCAGCATACAGGCTCCCACGACTGAGTCCACTTCGGTTTCAACGGCCGGGTCGAGGTAGGTCAGGTTGTAGCGACCAAAGCGGCGGCTCCTGGGGAACAGGCGCGACAACCCCATCATCCGGTAGAACGACACCATCGGTGTGGGGAAGGAGCGGCGGCAGGCCAGGTCGAGCGAGCCATCTGGCAGCACCAGCTTCGGGCCAACCACCCCCACCTCCGGATGGCTTCCCAGGTAATCAACCAACCCATCGAGCGCCCCCTCCGGAACCACCGTGTCGTTGTTGAGCAGCATCGTCATGGCCGGGGCATCCGGCGCAGCGATAATCTGGCGCAGGGCCAGGTTGTTGCCCGCGGCAAACCCGCCATTGCGCGTGCTCACCACCAGGCGCACCTGGGGAAACTGCCCCCGCACCCGCTCGGCACTCCCGTCGGTCGAAGCATTGTCAACGACCCACACCTCCAGGTGGCAGCGCGTCGGGGAGCGATAGATAGAACGGAGGCACTCAACCAGCAGGTCGGCCCGGTTATAGTTGAGAATGACGACCGCCAGACCAGTCAACGGCTCCCCCTCCCCGCCGCTTGCATCCCGCGTATCACCCTGCCGCCGCTGCCTCATACAACATCGCTTCCACGGTTCCGCTGTTGTGCAACTGGCTGAGATACCGCAGCACCTCAATGAGCGCGTGGACACGGTCCCACCCGGCATCGGCCGCGAGGACCTGCTTGCAAAATGATGCATCCGTCACTACCATGCTGCGCACCCGCGTGAAGAAGCTGTTTAGCGCCGTCATCAACCCATCCTCAATCCCGATGAGTTCATAGTAGAACACATGGAGCATCGCATGCACACACTGCTGGTTGAGCAGCGCCTCATACCGCTTGAGCACCGCCGAAACAAAGGGCTGAAAATCTTCCATGCGGTAGGGGCTTTGTGGCAGCAGCGCAATCAGCCGCTGTTCCTCGATGGCTCGCTTGGATAGTTCCGTCCCCGGCTGCGACAGGAGCGTCTTGCTGGTGATGCGCCCGGACGAATCGAGGAGGTAGACCAGGGCAATACGCTCGCTAAACTGCACCAACCGCTGGCGCATGGTCAGCACCAGGTTGTCAATGGCCTGCAAGACCCCCGCGGCATGCGACTGGCTCAACCCCAACTGGAGCACCTGGTTGCGAACATCGTTGGCTTTCAAGGCGGCCTCATAGGCCTGAATCAGCGGATTCACCAGCGTTCGCAGGTGGCTGGTCAATTCGTCCCAGAGAAACACCTCGACATTCCCCATCAACACCTGGTCCAGGCGGTGCGACACCACCGACGCATCGGAGCGGTCGTAGCCCGAAACCGACGCTTTCTCCCAGAACTCGCGCATCTTCGCCATCAGGGTGGTGGTCAGGTGCGCGTTGATACGCTCCACCTCGCCCCGCAGTTGCTCCAGCAGCGCGTCCAGGTTCTGGAAGTGCTTGCCCCGAAGCTGCCGCGACACGATATCCATCAGGCGTTGTTCATATTCATCGAGCAGCGACGATGCCCGGCTCAAATCCTGCTCTTTGAGAAACTTGAGCAACTCTTCAATATCGGGAACCCCGTGGTACCAGGCATAGTCTATCCCGCGGGACTTCAGTTCGGTGCGCAGCTTTGCTATATACGCATTGATAACGTTCTGAATGATGGCATCCACCTGGGAGCGCCCATCGTCAATCTGCCGGCTGATACGTCGCTCGCTGACAAACTTCATCAGTTGTTCCGCCAGGAGCGGAACGTTGCTCGCCCTCAAGATAGCCGCGTGGTTCTCAACATCAAGCCCTATCCTGGTGGCGAAGGCCTGATACTCCGCCTGGTAATCCTTCTCCTCCCACCGTTCGAGCTTGCCGGTGAGCAAGGCCCGCTGCGCCAGGTAGGACATCAGCGCCGACACCTTGAAATAGGGCTGGTCGCCACCGCGCCGGGCCAGGCCGGGGCGGGTGGCATAGTCGGGCGCGGCCATCCGCATCAGCTCATACATAATGTCGTCCCACTGTTCGGGGTCCTTCACTGCGTCCCACCGGTTGAGCACAAAGAAATTGCGTTCGGCAATATCCGTGCCGCCATCGCGTCCGAAGTAGTCCTGGACACAGCGAATCAGGTTGGCCCGGTTGGAGAAGAGCACCCGCGGCCACGCCACAATGAACACCAGCACGTCCGCCTCTTCGATGCTGCGGCGAATCAACAGGTCGTGCATTCTGGGGCCGCCAACGCCCGGCAGGTCCACCAGGCACACGTTGTCGGGCAGTTCCAGGGGTCGCTTCTGGGTGCCATCGGTTGCGGCAGAGGCCGGCTTGATGTGGTACTCAATGCGGTGAATGAAATCAATGGTGCGGTTGCGGTTCAGGGCGCTCTTGTCGTCAATCAAGTCTCTGAGCTGCCGGATATCCTCCTCATCATCGAGCGAAAAGGTGGTCTTGAGCGTATACCCCCGCCCCGAAGCAAACTGCCGCACCATGTTCGAGAGGGTCAGGCGAACCTGCACGAAGTCCTCTTTGACCCCCTCGACCTTTGCCAGCTCCGGGGAAAGCTCCCAGTTCATCATCTCCCGGCTGAACATCTCGCTCAACTGCTCAGGGACCTTGCGGGTCCGTAGCTGGTAGGAGCGAACAAACTCTTCCAACAACCTGCGGATATCTTCCTGGTCGCGGGGGATAACCTGGGCAACTTCTTCTTCTTCCCCCTCGCCAGCATCGAAGGAGATTTCGACAATGGCTCCCGTTACGGCAAAGCCTTCGCCACTTGGGAGCAAGTTGCGTCCGAGCAGCGCATTGATGAGCAAGCTCTTGCCCGAACCCCCGTCGCCAAAGAGCGCAATGCGGTAGTGACGCTGGTAGTCAAGGTCTTTGTGGGCCTTCTTGAGCCTGATATCATAGCTCTCGTCGCTGTCTTCGCCATGTTTCTCGAAAAAGTGCTCCAACCCGCGCAGGCGGATCACCTGCTGCGCAAACAACCGCGCCTGGGTTTCGCTGGCCTGGGGAAGATGCTGCTGGATATCGTGGGACAGACGGGCGACTCCCTGGGGGAGCCACGTAACAAACGTTCCATCAAACAGGTGCTCGGCAATGGACTGGTCGAGCGAAATTTCGTCCACGGGGTCATGCATAGTCATAGAAACACTACCCTTATCTTGCCAGGAAACCGGGGGGGACTGAATGAATGCTCACCACGAAGGCAGTTTTATCGCCCCGGTTCGGCCTGTCACTCGTCACTTGTCACTCATTACTGAACTGATATGATATCATAGACGCTTTGCCAGACCACGTCAAAACACTATGCCGGCAAACGTTGCCGAAACAGCGTCGGACCGTCAGGGAGACCCCAGAAAGACTTCCACCTGGTGGGTCTGGTATTCATCCAACGCGGTGATGACCACTTGCTCAATGATCACCGCGTCTTCCCGGCGCTCAAACTCCACTTCCTGGCGGTTGATAGCTATCGCCTTCACCTGGTACATACCATAATCCAGCGTCCGGGGTTGGCGTAGCTCACGTTCAGTTTGCGCCCGGCAAAGCGTGTTGCGATGGTCGCCCGCCCATCGAGCGCAAATTGTTCGCGCACCAGGCGAGGGGACAGCGAGAGGTGGCCGATAGTCCCCCGAACTCCGAAGACGCAGGTGATCAGGGTGAAGAGCAACCAGCTTGCTGCGCTGGTCAGGTAGGGATACATACCGCGGCCCTTGCGGTTGAAGTAGTCCGGGATGCCGGGGTAGATGCGGCTGACGGGAAAGTTCCGGCAGTGCTGGGACATTCGCTCCAGCACCTCATACCCCTCCCGGACGAACCCGCGCTGGTAGAGCGCGTAGGCATACATCATCTCCAGGTGGCTCGACACTGCGCCCTGGGACTTGTGGCCGAAGCCCGAACAAAAACATCGCTCCAGGTGAGGGTAGGCCGTGGCAAAATCGCTGTTCAGGCGGTGCCCCCCCACCTGCGGGTCAAGCAGGTAGTGGTTGACGGCCCGGACGATTTGCCGCGCTTGGGCAGAGGTAGCAATGCTGCCCATCAACACAAAGACCTGCCCGGCCAGCGTCATCCGGACGCCGTTGGGAAAATCGCCCTCAACCTGCTGCCCCTGGTAGTCGTAGAAGCCATTGAACCACCCGAACCCATCGCGGCTGGAAACCCATTCGTGCTCCCGAATGGTGTGGTAGAGCCAGCGGGCTTTGGACATCAAATCCTGGGCCAGGTCTTGAAGGGAAACCCTGGTCTTGCAACCCGAAACGGTGGTTTCGGTCAGGGTGAGGTATTGAGCAAGCCGCTGTTGTTTGTCCGCCACCGAGTCGTAGGGCACCGGGTCGTTTCGGGTATCCAGCAGGAGCATCAGTTCAGTCGCCAGGTCCACTTCGGTCGTGCCCGACTGGTCCAGGTGGAGCACCAGGCGGCTCAACTGGAGCAGGTTGCTGGCATAGAGCGCCGAACAAGCGACGCTCTCACCCGGCTCAACCGTCATATCCAGGTGGTTGTCGTTCCAGTTGGTGCGTCCCAGGCGGATGGCGTGGTGTGGCCCGACATTGAAAAACGCGGTGAGATGCTGAACCAGCAGGTGTTCCAGAATGGTTCCGAGGTAGGGTTCTCCGCTGGCAGTCCGCACCTGTGTCCCGTCCGATTCCTGCCAGGTCGGGACGATGGTAGTTGCGCGGCGGCGATAGCCGTCTTGGAAATAGGGTTGCTCCTGGAGCAAGAACGCCAGGTCTCCGCTCTGGTCAATATACAGCCGGGTTGCCAGAAAGGGCCAGGCTCCGTGGTCGGTCCAGACTGGTGGCAGGGCAGTGCCGTCGTTGGTCCAGAACTCCCCCGGACGGCTCCCGACCATCGTTGCATTGCTGCCATCCATGCGGATTCCTGCATAGTACCCGGCCAGGTGGCTCCCATCGTATTCGGGGTCAATCAGCAGCAGCGACAGGCTATCCTGCCAGATATCGCGCCAACTGCGTCCACCGTGCCCGTAATCGTGGTAGGGCAGGAACGAGTTGCCATAGCACTGGTGCAGGATGGGTTGGACCTGCACCCACTTCAGCCACGTGGCCTGTTCCAGCGTGAAGGACGGAAAGCTCACGGTGTCGAGCCGGGTTTGCCAGTGGGCCTGGTTGCGCAAGAACCAGGTATCGAAGTGGCTGGTGCTGCCATAGACCTTGACCAGCCGGTTGGCGTCTCCGCTCTTTCGGAAGAGTGTGATCAGGATGATATAGGAAAGGGTTTTCCTGGGGGCACCTGAGCCTTCTGAAACCGCAGGGCCCCCATTGCCTCGCAGCCTCCGACCATCTCACCGGCCATTGTCAGGTGGGGAGCACTGCTTTCCGGGGGAAGCACCGCCATTTCCGGCCAATCCAGACAACCACCCTCGCCAATAAATGCCTCAACGGTGGGGAAGAAGCCGACCGGAGGCATGCCGTCCGCCTCCGTTCCCAGAACCCCATAGGTCATCTGGTTCATCTGGTAACCCCGCGTGTCGAAGAGGAGCGTGGGGCGAACCAGCACCCCGAAGGGGTGGGTATGAATCTGGTGAAACAGGGAGGTGATATGGCGATAGTCGCGGATGGTGCTGGCCGACCGCGCATAGAGGGGTATCGCAGCGGTGGGCGTGAGCGAGAGGGTCTCATGGCTGATATTGGTCAGGTCCACCCGCATCAGTTCAACCAGGTCGTCACTGGTGGGCACAAAGTTGGTGATTTCGGCTCGGATTCCCAGCGACCGGTTTTCGCGGCGCACCCGGTGCCAGAGCAACCCCGCCTCCAGGATGACCTGCTCGGCAGCATCCGGGGGACCATCCGTGGAGGTGAAACGGCGGGCAATCTGGGGGGCGGAGGTTCCCGTGGCGGACCATGCGCCAGCGCCCTCGACGAAGACCCAGAAATTCCGCGCCGACCGGGTGTTGTGCAAGTCTTCGGCGGAGACCGGGGGCGTCACAAAGGTATGCTGCCCGGTCTTGATATCCCCATGCAGCAGCGGCGTAATGGACGATAGCATCCCGGCCTGGTTGCACAGGGGGAAATACAGGTAGTTGGTCGTCTGCGGATGCTGGAGGGTAAAGGTTCCCGTTGTCCCGACAAAGTGCCACCGGTTCTGGTTGGGCGTATTCATTGTCTCATCGTCTATGGCTAGCTCACTTCTATCCCTTTTCTTCATCTTTATCCTTTGACCGAACCACCGGCCATCATTCCCCGGACAAGAGATAAAGTACGGCAACGTACGCAGGTAGATTGTACCATACTCTCTCGTTATCGTTACCCTCACCCTCTTTGATAGGCTTCGTCGAGCAGTTCCACAATTGAGCGCACCGCGATGGCTTTTCCGCGCCGCCGCAGTTCACCTGCCAGTTGGAGCGCACAGCCAGGGTTGGCGGTGGCGATGACCTCCGCGCCCGTGTCAAGAGCATGCGATACTTTGCGGGACCCCAACTGTTGTGCCATCTCCGGGTGCGTGATATTGTATACTCCTGCGCTCCCACAGCAGAGGGCGCTTTCGCGCATTTCGCGCAGGTGCAGGCGGGGGATAGCCCGAAGCAGCATTCGAGGTTCGGCGGTGATGCGTTGGGCATGGGCCAGGTGGCAGGGTTCCTGGTAGGCGACCCGGAGCGGCAGCGGCCCAAGGTCGGCGCGGTTCAGTCCAATGTTTGCCAGAAACTCGTGGACGTCCTTCACCCGATTGGAGAAGTGCCGGGCCCGCTGGTGCCAGGATAGGTCGCCATGGAGCAGGTCGCCGTATTCCTTGAGCGTACTTCCGCATCCGGCCGCGTTGACCAGAATGGCGTCCACCCCCAACCCTTCGAAGGCTGCGATATTGCGGCGGGCCAGGCTGCGTCCGCCTTCCAGGTCGCCGCTGTGGAGGTGGAGTGCCCCGCAGCACTGCTGGTCGGGGGGGATGATGATATCGCAGCCGTTGCGTTGAAGCACTCGGACGGTCGCCTCGTGGACGTGGGCAAAGGCAGTGCTCATGATACAACCGCTCAGCAGAGCCACGGTGAAGCGGAGCTGTCCCTGGGCCCGGTATATCTGCCCCTGGGGGATGACAAAGGTGCGGCTCATAGGTGGGAGCATTGCCTCCAGGTCATGCATCCCCATCCACCGGAGGAGGCCGCTTTTGCGGGCCACCGCCTGGATGCCACTTCGTTGATAGAGCGCCAGAGCGTGGGAGAATGCCCGGAACCACCCCAGGTGGAAAAAGAGACCCCCAAACACTGCCCTCCGGAGCAGGCGCAGCCACCAGGGGAGCGGTCGCAGTGGTTGCAAACCTGGGGGAACGGGCAAAAGCAAACTTCCCTCCCGCGCTTGCTCAACCTGGGCGCGGCTTGCCTCCAGGATATTCCCATAGGCGACCCCGCTCGGACAAACCGCCTCACATGCGCGGCAGTTCAAGCACTGGTACATCTGCTCCTGGAATACCTCGCTGTCCAACCCGATGCGCCCCTCGCTCACCGCCTTCATGAGCGAGATACGCCCGCGTGGAGACGATGCCTCCAGGCTGGTTTCGCAGTAGGTCGGGCACGAGGGAAGACACAGGCCACAGCGAACACACGCCGCAATAATCGAATCATCGGGGATATCTTTGCCACGAAATCGGAGGGTCAAGAGTGGTTTGTCTCGTTCATTTCCGCCGGCCCCCCCGATTCTGGTCGCTGGTAAATGCAGCGCAGTTCATCGGGGGTGAGCGCCGCCTTGATATGGTCGCGGATGGCTTGCAGCACCGCGGTGTCGGGTATCTGCCGAATCTCAGGCATCAAGGCCAACCCATCCTGGCCGAATTTCAGACTCCACGCACCAT
>JAAUSY010000061.1 GCA_012032475.1 Chloroflexaceae bacterium | reverse complement strand
CCCGCTACGGGTCCATCGGGCGCAGGTCATCACCGCCCGCGGCGGGGAAACATCAACGCTATCAGCAGTCGGCATTGCTCCCATTCTAATGGGGAATGCAAGATTTCGCGATGGTTTTGGTAACTGTTGAACTGATTGACGATGTCGGTTGACAAGAAACCTCGGCTGATGACCGGGTCGCTCCATCGTTGACAGTAAGAAGGCAATTCATAGAGCTTATAAGTAATTGTGAAGCTCCGGGAAGACCTGCCTGCAAGACTTGCTTGATTGTATATCCATGCTCCAGCGCTTGACGCGGTGTGAAGCGGTTTTGCAATTGCGCCTTGCTATAAATCCGCTGCATGGCCTGATACCAGGTCAACCCATCGCGTCGTTCATAGTGCCAGAATTCTAGCCCCATATAATCCTGGCTCCAGTCACCATCCGGTGGTTCGAGCGCTGAAATACGGGTCCAACCCTCCCGTTCTGCCAGATCGGTGAAATCAACAAAGTACCCGTCAAGTGGTGGGGACTGCCGTACAGCGGCATCATCGAAAGGGGGTGCGCCAGGGAGATTTCGGTCCGTTTCCCACAGCGATTCGCGGAGGGGCTTGCCCTGACTCCCGTCTTGTTGCAAGGTGCGCAGGTAGATACGGAAGTAGGTGTATCCACTCAGGTTTTGTCGCGTGGTATAGAGGATACGCTCGTTCCTCTGCTGATACCAATCACGAACATCTATTGCCCGACCCGCAGTATGCCAGCTGATATAGGTATTTTCAGGGTGATCCAGTCCGCGCCAGGCATCGTAGAGAGTGTCAAGAAAGTCTCGACCGCTTGCTCTGAGTGTCTGCTCGCGGAGTCGTTGATAGGAACCAACAACTTCAGCTGACAATCGAGGTTGTAACGCCTGGACCTCCGGGAGGGTGGACATTCCTTCCCCCTGAGACCTTACGAAAGAAGATGTATGTATCTGGGAAAACGGTTGCCATCCACGCTTCGATTGCAATAGCTCCAGTGACACACAGACAGGATGCTGCCATTGCAACCCTGGAAGTGTTCCTCTGTATTGAGATGAGGTCTGCGGCGCTCTATGAGACCGGGTCATCGGGTGTAAAACAAGGGCCCATTCGGATGGATGGGTATATGCACCGCCCCCGTCGAGCCGAAGAGCCAACAGGGCAGGCTCTCCCTGTGGCTTTCTTCCCTGGTCTACATATTCCCAGAAAGGCCATTCCATGTGCCGGGTGGCCTTTGAGACGAACCGCAGGGTTCCACGGTCTCTCTCCGAGACCAGAATATGCGCGTTGGCATGCCGTGTGACCGTATACGCCATATACGCTCCGTCCGGTGAAAACGCAGGTTGTCGCGCTTCATCCCCCGGTAGAGATAGCGCCATAACGTGCTCCGATTTGAGCAAAATCTGGTACAGCTGGCGATTGCCTGAACGCCAGGAACTGAACACCAGCGCTTCTCCATCCGGCGACCAGACTGGTTCAATATCAGCCTGGGCATCGCTTGTGACCCGGAGCACCTCTCCACCACCGACCGGCACTATGAAGATATCGAGATTGCCCAGACGATTCGATTCAAAGGCGAGGTGTGAACCATCGGGTGACCAGGCAGGAGCACCATCGTAGGCTGGGTCGGAAGTCAGACGACGCAGCTCACCACGTTCCAGGTTGAGTATGTAGATGTCCCAGTTCTGGTTAGAGTGTGCCGAAAAGGCAACCCAACGGCCATCAGGAGAGAGGCTTGGCGCATGCTCATCGGTTGATGATTGAGTGAGATTCAGTATCCGACGGCGGGTAAGGTCAATTGCCAGGATCTCCCAGTTACCGTCAACAACACCGGCCAGGATGATAGCAGAGCAGGATGGGTTCATTTGTGGTGGTTCTTCGGCGAGGTAGGCAGGGCGTGCCACGACCAGACTTACTGATACATTTGTCCAGACCAGGAGAATAAGCCAGCGCAACAGGCAGCAAGACACAACCCAACGAAACATAGCTATTCCTCACCGGAGATGCCATACTCTGGCATCTGTTGCATGTACATAAGTAAGGTGGGTAGAACACCTACCTCATGCTCGCCAATCTGTCCGCGACCTCATTAATAATTGAGGGGAGATACACATACAGATTATCTCCGGGACAGGTGATGCTCTCCCCGGTCATCGGATCGATATGCAAACCAGTTGCCGAATCAACCGGAATATAGTCTCGATGCCCCTTGATATGTTCAGCATCCGGGGGAATATGGTATTCAAAGGCGAGCCAGGTCATAATGTCAATGATGGCATCAATTTGCCGTTCATCTGGCACCTGTTCTCCTTCGTCGTATTTACCAAGGACGGCAATCTGGGCCATATTCTGGAGGTCGTAACTGGTATGGGTATCACCCCGTGCATCGAGCGGTCGTCCCTCATAGATAATCCCATCCAGGTCAATGATGAAATGATAGGGAATATCCGGCCACCCAACACTCGTAATAACCCAGTGTTGAATAGCGCGTAAATAATCGGGCGCAGGTAGCGACCCATCAAAAATAACTCCTTCGTGGTGCAAGGTAATGTGTTCCGGTTGCTGTGGGACAAATGGGATACTTGAATCCATTGCACTCCACTCGTCGTGGGGGACAATGGGGGGACGCCCAATGAATAGTGAGGGTTCGGGTGATGGTGAGGGTTCGGGTGATGGCACCGTTGTTGCGGTTGGCTTCTTAGTCGGCACTGGCGTAGCGGTAGAACTCGCTACCGGGAGGGGAGTGGCAGTAGGAATCTCTGTTGGAAAAGGGGGAGGGGATGGCACTGGTGTGGAGTATTGTGCTATGGCAGTGCTATGGGGACGGCTAATGGGGCCATATCTCCTGGTGGTTCGCTATATCCGTAGAACAATCGCAGGGCCGCGGCGGCAAATCCGGCACTTGCACCGACAAGAAACGCACGGCGTGTCAGGTGACCGGGATAGTTCGAATCATACCAATCTTCGCGCATATCTGATACCTATCAAACTCTCTTTATGTCATCACGCTGATTGAAACTATCTGTGATCCAGAATATCCGCCACTGCATTGCGAAACTGTTGGCTTTCCGGCATGTTGCTCCCCGGACTGGTGGTAGCTCCACCACTGACATCATCAGGCGCAACGTCTCGCAGGTAATAGATCTGGTTTGACGAGATTCCATATTCCTGGCAAAGCCAGGCCATCAAATCTTCGGTAGCCTGGATCATCACCCGTCGTGGTATTTGCCGATCATAGTTGCCGAGCAACCCGATCACAATGGTACCATCCAGGTCGTAGCCAGGGTTAATACGAGCATATGATGAACTACTCTGATAGCCATCGTTGCGTCCCTCGTAAATATCCCCATCGGGGGTGACAATATAGTGAAAAGCAATATCGGGCCATCCAACCGTGTTCTGATGAACATTCTGATTTCCTCGAATGCGATTCCGAGGATCTTCGTCACAGCATTCTACCCCACCTTCATGAGTTAGAACGATGCGCGATGGGGTATGGGGGATCATCCCGCCACCCGCACTGGCTGCTCCCCAGGCGCTACGCGAGAGGATAGTCGGCTCCGGCACTGAAGGCGGTTGGGTTAGGGTTGGCAGTTGGGTTGGGGTTGGTGGTTGAGTTGGACGCGGGGTAGGCATAGGACGTGGTGTCTCCGTGACAACTACGACCACAGTTTCGCGGGTGATTACTACTTCCGGTGTCCGTGGTGGCGATGTTTCGGGTTTTATTGAACCAGTGCTGATAGATGTCGCTGTTGGTCTCACACCAGGGGCAAGGACACCCGTTCCAAACAACACACTAAGCACCATGCAGATCGTGAGCAGTGAGACACCTCCAGCCAGAGCCGCAATCCATGCAGGACCCCAGTAACCAGGTCTCCTGGCAGGTTCGGTCCGCGCAGGTGGCGGCTTTGCTCCAACCGGGGCCGGGATGGTAGCGGCTTTGCGACATGCCGGACATTCGCCGGTTTTCCCCAGGTGTTCACGAAACGCATGCTCCAGATAGGCTGTATCAGTATCTGGACAAACAATAATCGTGTCGCCAGATTGGATCGTGCGTCCCGTAATTGGGCAACGACGGTCCGCGTATGGCGAACTGGGAGCTATGTCTTTACGAATGTGTTTCATGGCTCCGATTGCTCTGTTGCTTCAAAGAGAACCTTTACCTGTTGAGGCTTCGAGAGGAAATCAAACTGGACCGGCTCAGCAAGGCTTTCATTGAGAAAACCAACTCGAACCTTCCTTTGTTTTCCAGACACAATCGGTTGGGAGAAAACACAACTTCCTTCGCCATCCGTGGAGCAACCTTCTTCCTGGCTCGAACCAGTCCCCGAATCTTCCAACCACAGCACTATGTCTTGCTCTGGTACTCCCTGACCAGAGCTGTCGCGGACAAGAACCTCAACAAGATGTTCAGTTTCAGTAAGATGTTCAGTTTCAGTGAACTGAGTTTGCCCTCGGTAAAATGTGGGAGTGATGACCATGGTCGAAGTCACGGGTGAAATGTTTTTCATTGTCTCTGAATGAGGTGATATCCCATTATTCGTATCGGCAATCTCGTTTTGCACCACTATTGCGCCTTGCTCGTTTTGGGGTTTATGTTGGGCGGAAACGAACCAAAAGCCCCCCCCCACAAAGATCAGTAGGGCTGCCGCCAGGATAGAATGGAGCGTAATATCTCGTGGACGTGGGCGTAGGGGACGTCGGGGCAAACCGGGGCGTTCAATTCCCGTCGAACGTCTTGTTGGAGACCCGACCGGCATGGCCGGACGGTAGGGCAGTGGCTGCGAAGGTTGTTCCATAGAAGCGGACGTTGATGATGGCGATGCGGATGATGGGTCCTTTTCAGAAGCAGGCGGAGTATTATCTCCAGGTGGCGGGGTTCCTCCTGGGCCTGTCGGTCCGGGCGAAAACGGTAACACCGGCCAGAAATTCGACGGCCAGTCCTCAACGATACAGAAGTTCTGTTTCTGTTGCACATTGTCATCACGATCATCTACACGCTCCCCATCGGGTCCGCGAAAACAACCCATTTGATTCTGCACCGGGTCGAAGACCAACGACAGGTGCCAGCTGGCATTGAACACTGAGTTGATAGCAATCTTATCCTGCTGCGATAGAAATATCCCAAACCCAGGGTGGGTGTGGTACCACCCGACAATCCGCAACCTCTGAGCGTTGGCCTGCTGCTTTGCCTGTTCCAGGCTTTCGGGAACAATACTCACACTGTCTGCTGTCTGCTTCTCAGCGTCCGTAACAATTGCCTGCTTCACAGCAACGAAGCGTATTCCGTGTTCAGTATCATCAAACGGCAGTCCAGCAAGGATACCAGCGCACTCGACGCTCTGTCCGCTCCCTGCGGTCTGAACAAACTCCCTGGCGTGGTCCTGAATAGCTTTCCAGGCTGTCACATCCAGTAACACTACGAAACTATGCGGCTTGATTTTCTGATGGGGAACAATGCCAGACGGAAATTTCCTTGACGGTAATGGATCTTCTTTTGGAGAACCAAAGACGATGCGACTCATAGTACGCAACTTCCTTTCTCATGTCAGAATTGCCGGTTAATACACGGTACCTGTCTCCCTCAACCAGGGAACTCACCTTGGAGTAAATTTCCGAAAGACTGGCATGGATACGTTTGGTTGCGCAGTCTCCGTACCTGGTCTGATCTCTGATGCCTCTCCGTGATCAGAATCAGAAGGAATGGGGATCTCAGTAACCAGAGGCATCACTGTTGGGGATAGCGGGAATGCAAGCATGGTTGCTAACACGTCATTCTGGGCAATGGTGGTTTCGAGCAATTGACTTTGTCGAACAATAGCTGTTGTCCGTGACTGCTGAATATAGATATCAGCGCCGAGTACCAATATGATGCAGAAAACGAGTATCGGAGCAATCAAATCAACCATCTGAAATGACCGTCGAGACCGGGTATTCCGCTGAGGCACTATGCTCTGTACCTGTTGGAGAATATTCGCCTGGTTCTGAAGGAGGCGTTGGATATGTTGCTCAGATACCACCATCTTCCTGTGCAGGTCCATTGATTCGGGAGGACATCTCGTTGACAGGACATCTACGGACCCTGTGGGCCATTGCACAATGGTCTTTTGTACATCACGATAGCCCCCCTGTTCGACCCAGAATTGCAAATCCGGCGAATGTGCGTGATCGGCAAACTGTTGTTGGAGCAGATGCAATCGTTGCATTGCTGCGCTGGACTGATCGGCCTCAAATAGTTCCTGCGCCTCGTTGTAGAGCCTCAACAGGTCCGTAATAGGGGTTGCATCATCATCAATAGGAAGCAATGGTACCGTCACCGTGCCTTGCTCCGCAAAGACCGTTTCCTGGTTGCTCAGTGGTTCAATTCGCAGGTAAAGGTGCCAACTTGTTTGGAATAACCGGGCGATTTGCGTGCGACTATCGGTTGTCAGATGCTTTCCACGACTCGTTCGTGCATGGTACCAACCAACCGCACTACACCCCGCATACTGCTGCCTCATCGTGACATAGGTGTGACCCAAGTCCTGCGGATCAATTTGAATATACCGCCGTGTCGGGTCATCGTAGGTGCATAGTGCATGCGTTCCAACTACCACAACAAAAGGTAAGTGATAATCAACATCCATGAACGCATGCCCAGCGAGCAACCCTACCTTTGCTCTGGCTCTGTCTTCCTGAATGTGACGATGTATTTGCTGGTGTGCCTGGGACTGACATAAAACCAGGAGGCGATCCTGCTGCCATCGCTGTATTGCTAGCTCCTTCCGTTCCCCCAGGAGGCGCAAGGGCAGTCGCTCTATCGGCAGATTTGTTTCATAGGAAGGGCCAAAGATGACCTGTTTTTTCATGGTCCAAACTTGATTTTAGGCCGCGGTGGTTCCGTTGTCCTCGACAATTCCCCAAAGCTAATCTGTGCTTTACGGATGTTTCGCGGATCTGTTGGAAGCATACTTTCCCCAAAATGGGTAATCCAATCTACCAACTGATCATCATCATTGGCGGGACTTCCCAGGTTATATTCCTGGTAGGCGATGATCTTGCCAATATGCTCACAGAGCACGTCCAGTGGTATGCCTATCCCGGCCTCATACTGATCTTCGATGCAGATATCACCAATCTTCCAGACGTTCGGATGATAGACAGGAGTACCAACAAAACTGGCTTCGGGCTTGCCCCATGGATAGTTAGGGGGCATCTTAATATCAACCTTCCAAACCTGTTCTACAATCTGTGGATTGCCTTGCGCATCAAATGATTGAAAGCTCCGCAAATGATAGGAGATGCGATAATGATCGGGGGGATGCCCTCTCCCAATGGTCTCCCATGTCACAACATCGCTCCTGAATTTTTGCATGGCTTCGTATTCGCTTTGCAAGCGATCTTCACGAACTCCCATAGAGTACCTCACCTTCCCACTTCAATACCTGATCGCGAGACTCACCCCGCCGTGTAGGACATTTCGACAATGAGCGTATCGTTATCGCGCACCCCGGCATCCTCAAGACTTACCTTGGGAGAAAGTTGTTTGTTGGTACTTTTTTTCTTTATCGTTATCTCCTGGGAAGGTGGTATACCAACTTCCGCTTTGTAAGCATCCAGAAGTTCACTGATCAGTAATTCGCCATCCACCTCCGGAATAGGTGTTGCCCTCCCATCAACCTGATTCCGAACCGTTAGATTTCTGATTGTTGCCATAGAAACCTCCTTTATACGTATCGAAAGACAAGTTGTAGATTTTGCCCGATCTGGACATATCGTTCTTGCAGGCCATCAACAATCTTGACAATATCGAGGTTCGGAATACCCAGGTCTCCCAGGGTATATCCACAGAACTCGGTTGAGCGATCCAGACGGTTGAGTGTCCGGAGCCGCATCTCCGGTCCTTCACCAGGGCATTCACCTGGGCGGGTCACATCAACATCACGAACCTGGTGTGCAGGCTTATACAGTTCAACCGTGTAGCCCGTTGACGGGCACATAGCAGTGATAGCAAATCGCCGCCCTTGAGCCGAGGTGTGAAATGTTCCAAACACCAGTTCAGGATTATCCATACCAAATTCCTGCGCGGCCAGATCGAGCAAATCGCCCACGGTACAGGTGTTGGTAATGTTGAAGACCGTGACATGACCGAAACGATCTTCGGCGTGACAGAAACAGGCTGGATTAACACTCATCTCCGTCACAGATGTCACCGAGGGGTCCGCGACATCGAAGTTATGCAGCAATCCGTTGTAATACACCTTGCGGCCACCGGGAATAGCCATACCGTGACAAACTTTAATGGCCTCCTGGGTTTGAATCGCAGCAACGATGGCTGAGGAGGTTTGTGTGGTAGGCTCATTCCCTGCCTGAATGTTCGTGCGTACCACGCCGCTCAGACAAGAGTAACGTTCGTTAGCAAGCATTCGCAGACGTTCACCGACGCCACATTCATAGCAGGCTGTTGCTGTTTCGGTAGTATAGAACGCGACACTGCCGGAGAGTTTGTGGATAGCCCCATCTATCCAGGGTTTTTCTGCTTTCCAACAACACATATTGACGAAGCGCCGAGCCTCAACATTGTCAAGACACCCTAGAACTACGTCCATCGCCCGGTAGACCCCGGCCCCAAGCTCCCACACGAGATCGCCATGGAAATAGGCGACCTGTGCGTAACGGTAGGGGTGCATCTGGGACACTCGTCGGGCAGCAACTTCTGCTTTGTATCCCTGACCAGCATCGCCAATGCGAAACAGCACGGAGCGACTGAGGTTAGATGGCTCAACGATGTCAAAGTCTACGATATAGATATTCCCAACACCAACCAGCGCCAGATTTTTGAGAACTTCGTTCCCAAGCGCCCCCGCGCCAACCACAAGGACCTGGGACTCAGCAAGCCGTCGCTGATCCCACCACTCTATGAGGCGCTGGCGTGCAAATGGTTCAAATTGTGCATTGTCCAGGGTGTTTTCTATCGTCATCACCGTGTTCCCGTCTTATTTCCGTGGAGGTGGTAACAGTTCTACTCCGCTCTAGTATGGATTGATAAATTCTTCCTCATAGACTACCTATATGCACCTCAGTGTCCCCGCACCTGGGACAGGGACGATCCCTTTCTGCTGTATACTCCTGCCAGCAGTGAGCATGAAATTGCATCCCACACTTGCTACACCTGGCAATAGCTCCGTCGGTATCGGCAAACAGTTTGTGGCAAAACGGGCATTTTATGGAGGTGGCATCACTGATGGAAAACGCAATAGGACCAGGGGCCTGATCATCTCTGGAGTTAGCCGTGTGTCCGAATGAAATCTGTGTTCGTGGTCGCCTAGAATCTGGTGCTTCAGGAGGTGTTTCACGGCGGAAGCTAATTGGTCTCCTGGATGCTGGCGTGGTTCGGCGTTCCAGAGCATACGTATCTGGCTGGCGCTCACCACCCCTGGGCCACGTTTGCGGCGTCGGTTCAGGCAGGTGCCGCACTCGTGGAGACGTTCGGACCGATGGGCGCGGTGCCGGAAGGGAGGCCGTGGTGCGGTTGCGGTTCGGATCATACTGCTCACGCTCACGGCGTAACCTTGCCGCATCCATTCGCAAAACCGCCAGGGATACCCCCAATACGATCAGACAGATAACCATGATCCCAACCCCAAGAAGGAACAAAAGCTCCACGAAACTACTCCCCCATTCAATCAAGTCGTGTGCATCACTGGAAAACCGGTGGCAACTTCATTGATGAATGTCTGCCCCTCACTCGTCGTCATCGTCCTTGTCATCGCTGTCGCCACTCGCCTGGGTGGTAGGTGGTGGCAGAGAAGGTACGTTTTCCGATTTTCCAAATGTAATGCGCCGGGTTGGCTGACCAATCGAGGTGGAACTCCCGAAAGTGATACGTGGTCGCTCCGAAACTTCTTCAAAGGTGGCACGAATCTGTTGGCGCAACTCTTCGGGGTCCAGATCGGGATGGTCTTTGATATACGTATTCAGAACTTCCTGCATCTTCTCATTCATTTTCTCTTGGGAATTTACGAGTGTATCGTACTGGACATTACGAAAATGAAATTCTTTCTCACGATATTGCTGGCGCAAACGTTTTTGATGCTCCATTTCCTCCGTGTCATAGCCAAGTCCCTGATCATAGTCAAGTTGCCGGCGCTTGCGCATATGATCGAGAACCGTCTCATCGTGTTCAATTGTCAGCAAGTCAATACCTTCGACTGCTAATCCGAATTGTGGCACCGCACCAACGTTATATATCACTCGTTCGCAGAGCGCTTCACTGATCTGATGATAAGGCAGGCGATTTATTTCGCGTCGCAGCATCCCGATGATCCGGTCGCGGAATTTGGCAAGCGGGTCTTCTATCTCGACCGCAACGAGCCGCGGATCAGTCACCCGATAGAGCACCTGTGCATGCACGGTCACTTCGGTCAGAGGATCAATGCTCGGAAATTTGTGTTGAATATCGAGTTGGCGGGCCGGGCGAATGTCTACCACAAAAGCCGAGAAGTTACCAAACATACGCTCGGACAAACGCAGCATATCGCCTGGGGCGAGTGTGCAATAATAGCGCCAGCCAGAATTGATATGTTCCATCACAATAACTTCAAAACCTTCACGCCCAACCGGTTTGCCCATTGACAAGATACCCCTGATGGGCAACTGTTCGACAAGTTTCTGTTCGAAAGTGAAGTTTGTCATGCTGTTCACTCCCTCCCTATACGGCGCGTGCTGTTAGTTTCGTCCAAATACGATAGGACCCTTTCCAGAACGTCCCCCTGGTTTCTCTGGTAGCGAGTAATCACCGGTTTCCAATTTCTGTATCGTCTCATATCCAAGCACCTGAACCGACTGGTGCTTATGTTTCGTCCAGTGCTTCATGGCTGTGAGAATGTGCTTGCGCTGTGTCTGACTCGAACGCCGGTAGATATTGACGAGTAGCTTTTTGATGGATTGTATGTCCAGGTCCAGTTTTGCCATCTCGATGGTCCAGGTCTGGAGCATTGAGAACAATCCCTGGCGGAGATCAGGGTCGAGGGGCAACAGATACGTGAGAATATCAGCCAGGTACTTGCGGAAATCCTTATCTACCTGGAAGAGCGTTAAGAAATCGTGTTCATTGCCTGCTGCTGTTTCCGATTTCTTATGGTAGAAGTTAGAAAAACTCGTATCTTTGAGTACCCCAAAAATAATGAAATTTCGAATCCTATGTTTAGCCGGATCGGGTTGAGTGTTTATCCACTCTTTCATCAACATGATGACTTCAAGTGACCTATTATTCAACGCAAGCATAACGAGCGTGTACATTATAGCATCTGGAATTTCTTCACCAGCTTCCTTTAATACCTCAAGAATAGCTATGCGGTTTTGAATGATTTCCTGATCACTTTTTGAAACTTCTTCAAGGGTCTGGTATTGCTCTGAGATACGAATTATTTCCTCCCAAAGATCGTGGGAAAAATTCTCAAGATTACCAGGCAAATGCCCCAGTGAGGTCAAACCTGATTTCACCAGATCAAACTTATGAATACCTATTAAATGATAGGTAAAAGCTGCTGTCCAACACTGTTGCCAGTAATATCCACCGGTTCTCTTGCCAGGATCAGCCCAGAAATCCAGTAATCTAATAACTTCTGCATCGTTTTGATGCAGAATGAAAATCTTTTGCAAGGTATACCCGGCTGCCACACGAATATATGCTTCATCACTACACGACCAGGTATCTAAGACTTCTCGCGTCACATATCCAAAGTCAATGTCGGCGATTGTTGCCACTGCCTCAGCGATCATTTTGCGGAGATCAGTGGAAATGGATGGGAGACCTGCCATTTCTTTCAGCACCGGCAGGAGGGACATAAGCCATTGGCGTTGTGTGGTTCGAATATGGGTTTTAATGACATCCTGGGCTTGTTCACGAAAGTTTATGGTCTGTTTGGTCTGTTTTCCTTCAGGATACTCATACGTCGTGAGACTGATTTCTGCATGGGTCCATTTTGTCCAGTAATCATCTGAGCGTGATCGTGCCCTATGGAGGGGTGATACCTCGTCTTTTTCTTCGTCAGGGTCTTCTGCCACGGTCTGACTCTGGTCCTGACTTACTTCCCCCTGAACGACTTTAATAATCACTTCATTCGGTCGGGTTTTAGCGTTTGTGCTGGGTTTCGGTTTCGATTTAACCGGAAGAGTGGTGATAGCCTGTTCGTAAACGAGCCAGAAATCAGTCCAGGGAATATCTGGAAAAAGGTACAATATAATAACAAACAACTTTTCCTCATCTCTCAATTGCTCAAACTGTCTGGCATAGTCATCTCTATCAGATGGAAGGGCAAACTCTGATATGTTTATCGGGTGCTTTTCTATAGGTTTTCCCGGTGGCTGGGCAGTAAACGAGGAACGTTCATATGACGCTGCTCTCACTGCTGCCTGGGTGACTTCTGTTATACACCGCGTGAACTTTTCCAGAGTGGAATCTATAGCTGAAGTTACATTTTGGGCATTCTGTTGAGTGCCTCTAAGGAATTCTTCACCAGTGAGGCCGAATGTTGAATTATTTACGTTACCACCCACCTGCGCCCCTACTTTACTGCTTTTGGTGTTAAAATGTACTTTCCCTGGCTCAGGTTTTTCATCCACTGGTTGCTCATGAGAGGGTGCAGATTCAACAGAAGAATCTTTGGGTTTCTGGTCCTCTGAAGACGTTCCAGATGTTTCTGGTTTGGGTTCTTCTGAAGACGTTTCAGATGTTTCTGGTTTGGGTTCTTCTGTGTTTGCCATAGTTGCCCTTGTCCTCCTGCCTATAATTCCTTATGGTCGCTCATTCTACGGAAAACCTAGAAGTTCTGATTAAACGTTGAATTATTGACATCACCAGCGATCTGATTGCCAATTTTGCTGTTCTTGTTGTTGAAGGTCACATTCCTGGTAGTCCTGGTGTTATGGCTGCTCACGGTGTTATTGTCGCCAGTAACGATATTGCCCTGTGCCTGAAGCATCTGTTGCAAGGCTACCTGGCTACGCCGGGGAGTGATAGTCCGCACTGCCGTGTCTTCTGGTGGTACATCAGTAGCAAGCAACTGTCCAGTTGTCGTCGCGCCGCGATAGAGCGATACTGCGAATGGACCAACGCCCTTAAGCACCGTCAACTCCGGCTCCTGCATCCCGCCATAGACGGAACGTACAGCATCAGCGACTGTGTTCTCAACCTGATCCGTAACGGTGTAGAACAGGTAAGTGTAGAGGTCAAAGGCACTGATATAGCCCTGGTGGTTTGTGGTCCCCCTCCCACGCAATCCATCCACCAAAGCCTGGGTGAAAATCGTTAATGGGCCCTTGCCAATGAACGACACCTGACCATCCCGGCAAGCGGTCAGGATAATGCGTCCCTCGCCGGTTGACAAGAGGGCCGCAGTGGTCTGTTCTGGTGGATTGTGTCCGGTGGATGGTGAATCGATTCCAAGGGTTGGTGAAATTTCTCCGGCATGGCAAGCATTGAAGATGAGCAGGGCACGCCTGGCAGGAAGTGATTTGAACCTGTCAAGTAATTCATGGTGATTGATTCCGGTGCCGCAGGCAACTTTTCGTTGGGTAAATTGGGTGTCGTGGGTTGTGAGATAATAGTGACCATCATCACCGTAGTCACCATGACCACAGTAAAAGAAAAACACTGTATCGTGCGCAGAGGTCTGTGCAATCAGCGTATCAAGCGCCGCGAGGATATTCTCGCGAGTAGCATTGCTTCCCCGTAAAAGGGTTACGTGCTCGGAGAGATACCCACAGTAGTCAGAATCACGGAGTACCGATGCAACCGCGTCAGCGTCATCTGCTGTGATGGGAACATCTAATGCAGGTGCATGCCGATAATTCCCAACACCGATAAGGAGCGCACGTCCAGGAGAAAAGGGCATAACATCCTCTCAGTTGCTCATACCAAGCTGCTCGCCTCTCTTTTCACGGCGAATATCACTAAAATGTGCTACAATATCTCAGCAGTGAAGCATCAATGTCAGTTGGTAGAAGAAACCCCCATCCGAATGCCTGGTAGCGCGGATGGGATTTTTCTCTCATACCACCATGTTCATTATAGCACATCTCCGGGAAAACGGAGGAATACCCCTACGCAGCAATCCCGGAACCGCCTCAATGTTGGGAGGGGTTGAGAGTAGGGAAAGCGGACAACCACGTACCAGGTTACTCCGGGCCACCCGGTGCGTGGTTCGTCAAACGGCTCCCCTCAATATATGGCTGGACGGCTACATAGATCGCCTGCCACTCCTCCACCGTCTTCGGTTCCAACCCCGGACGATGCATGCACCCCCATTGAGCGGGACTTGCAGGGCGTAGCACCTGCGTACCAGATGCTTGTGACCGAACAATATCATCGTATCCTGCCAATCCTGCTACGCCTGTTGTGCCCCCGCGACATCCTGGAGCGCAACCGCACGTGGCCCGGCACCAGTCCGACCGGCAAAGCGGCGACCACGCTGCTTCAGGCAAAGCACGCTCCCCGGCACGCTGGACTGGCCGCTGCGAGGCGTGCCAGAGGTGCTCCAGGTCCTGCATCGCTGCTTCGTGATGGGGATGATGGCGATCATCCTGCAAGCACTCCTCGACAACCTGGTGTTTGCGGGCCTCAATGAGATCCGACGGAAAGCTGCCGGGCGCACGCTGACGGTCAAAGAGGTCCAGGACGCGGTAGGAAGATGGATGCGCACGAGCAAGCAAGGCTTTGCAACACACACGCCTGGACTGGATGATCCCGTTTCGGTCAGCTATGGCTTCGCCGCACCGGGATTTGACACGCCTGCGGCGGGGTTGTTGCTGCCGGTGGTTGGGGAGGCAACCACCGTGCGCGATGGTGCGGTGGGGCAGTTGTTTGCTCTTCCCAACGCCATGGTTTTCGCGGTTGCAATGGGCAATGGCGGGTGCGCCCGGTTGCGACCATTCTGGCCTGGAACGGAGCTACGAGACGCGCAATGTTGCAATGGGCAATGGCGGGGGCGCTCTGGTGCGACTCAAACGACGAAAAGCGAGTGCCAGAACGAGGATAGTGTTGCAATGGGCAATGGACAATGGCAGGTGCGCCCCGGTGCGATAAGGTTGCTGGTTCAATCCCAGAACCAGTTAAGGCAACAAAAAAGGCTGCATCGCCTGTTCGATGCAACCATGTACTCCTGACTTCTCAGGGATGGATATTCAAAAATTTATCCAAAGTTCAAAAAATCCATCCCAAAACCCAAAAAATTCATCCCACTTCACATCACAACACCATTGCGGTGGGATGCCAACAAACACCTGGCGACCTCGACTGGGATCGAACCAGCAACCTTCGGCTCCGGAGGCCGACGCTCTATCCAATTGAGCTACGAGGTCACAACCCTGCTCTCCTAAGTATACCCGACGCATAGCATCATGTCAACACCCAAACGGCCCCTTTCGCCCCAACCAGATGGAGCCATAGCATCAAATGGCACCCCATTAAAAAAAGTGAAAAAAGAGGCGCAAAACTACTGCCTATCGTTTTCTCCCCCTTGTTTGCGGGCCTGTTACTCATCCGTAACACAAAAGCGTACACTGATACCGACAAGAACTGCGGTCCCCGACGCGAACCATCCATTTCTCGCCGTTTTTGAAAGGAGCTTTTTCATGGCAACACTGATAAAAGTTGACAACAAATTCATCAATCTCGATAATGTCACGGAGATACATAGCTATGAACTCCATGGCTGGAACGTCATCGTCTATTACGCCAACATGACCGCCAGTTCCGAAGCCCCCCCACAGCAAGACTTCGAACACTTCACCGGGGAAGAAGCCGCGGCGCTTCGCTCCTGGCTCGAAAACCACGCCATTGATGTGATGACCTGGCACCGGGCAGAAGGGCGAAAAGTCTCGTTCCACAATGGATATCGCGAGCTTGCCCAGGTATCCGGGGCCGAATACTAGGTTCGTTCTGTTGTTGATGAAACCCTCGACCAGATAACGCTTCTGGGAGCACGGTGCATCATCATTGCGGGGGGCTTTCCGGTTGGCATGCGCGAGAATAACGGCTTCAGCCCCCTGATCGGCAATTCCGCCAGGTTCCTGTGGAAACCAGGCGACCCGAACGCAAATAGGCATGAACACGCCCCGCACCTACCACGAACCGGGCATCCTTAACACTTCCTTAACAAATCAGTGCTACACTATCGTACTGGTGGCTTATTCATTTCATTCCTGCACGAACCAGACGGAGGTAGCCAGATGGTTGCACCTGCATCACCTTCCCCCCCCACCGGGGAATCCCGGCCCATCGGGGAGGCCATCCCCATCATCCCCATCATCGTCAGCCGGAAGCCGCATTGCCATCCTCGTCTTTGTCGGAACCCTGCTCGGCTCGCTCATCGGAGCGGTCGCCGACCTGACTGAGGCGCTTGAGCCATTCCGCGCCATCTACCGGGCCGCCACCCCCACTCCCCACGTTCGGGTGGTCGGCAGCAGCACCATCCTGGGTGATGGCGTGCCCGTTGCCGCAGAATGGAAAGAAGCCTTTCTGGAGATGTCAGCCTGGACAGATACGGTCCCCATCCTTGGACCCATCGAGCGCAACATCAGCCTGGAGATAGAACCGGTCGGTTCGCTCGAAGGGTTCAAAGAAGCCGAACAGGGAACGGTCCACGTCCTGGCCGCGTCGGAGCCAGTCCCCCCGGACGTTGTGCAGAGCCTGACCGCCAGCGGCATCACCTTCACCTGCGCCGGCGAAATTGGCTACGATATCATCACCCTCGTTACTGATGTCAATAACGAATTGCAGCGAGCTATCCAGGTCCGCGAACTCTCCAGCATCCTGACCGGCGATATCACCGACTGGGCCGAAGTTGGTGGGGGAGAATCCCGACCCATCCGGGTGCTGGCCCGCGCTGGCAGCGGCACCACCGATATCGTGCTCAAGACGCTGACCGGCTCTTCAGAATGGCAGCCACACTTTATCGAATGCTACTCGAACTCCCAATGCCTGGACCTCGCCCTGAGCATCCCCGGCTCCCTCTACTGGGTGAGCAAAGCCTGGTTGCAAACCCAACCCCCGCGATACCTGCGGGCCATCCCCATCCAGCGCGGGCAAGACTCCCCCACCAACCCGCTCTCGCTGGATGAGCCGGGCCAGGCCGACCCTGCTTTCAACCCCGACCACTACCCCAGAGAACTCATACGACCGCTCTATATGTATGTGCTGAGCGGGCCCGGCATCAACCCCGAATCAACCGAACAGGCAAAGCAGTTCTTTCTGTATGTGCGCGGGGTCAGAGGGCAAGAAATTCTCGAAAACCACCACTTCAGAACCTACTTCGATGCCCCCGCAGGCGTTCCCCTCGACCTGCCGGAAGGCTTCGGGCGAGGAGCAGGAGACACACCGGTGGTGTGCAAGGAATAGGGCACACACACACAGATACGGATATCGTCCGGGTACTCTCGTTATGGAAAGGAGAAGTGGATATGTGGCTCATCGGACAAACGTTGAAGGCGCTGACTTCGTTCCTGCTCGTCCTGTGCTTGCTCATCGGGGCAAGCAGTTGTGGGAGCACCCCCAGCGGAGACAAAGCCTCGCCCCAGGCCACCAGTGCCAGCACCAGTTCTAGCACCAGCGCCAGCACCTCGACTGGAGGAGCCAGCACTGACAACGTGCTCCGGGTGGGGATGGAGCGAGACTATGTCCCCTTCGGGTTTCGAGACCCCAACGGAACCCTGGTGGGATTCGATGTGGATCTGATGCAAGCCATCGGGAGAGCATCCGGCCTTCAGGTGACCTTTGTCGAATCTCCATGGCCGGTCATTGCATCCTTTCTCGAAACAGGGACCTCGCAGAGCTTCGACGCCGTTCTGGAAAACATCACCCCCGAAACGCAGCACGTGCTGGCCTTCAGCAACCCCTACTTCAACGCCGGTCAGCGCATCGCCGTGAGAGCAGACAGCGCTATTGCAACCCCCGCCGACCTGGACGGCAAGCGAGTCGGGATAGAGGAAGACTCCGATGGGGGGGAGGCGTGGGTCCGCAAGCATGTCGCGGTGCAAGAACTGGTCACCTACGTGACGGTTCGAGATGCATTGGCAGCACTGGTGCGTAGCGAGATAGACGCCGTAGTCCATGACAACCCCGCCCTGTCCTACATCACCCTGAACAACCCTGACCTGGGGGTGACCCTGGTGGGGCCATTGCTCACCATTGAACAGTACGGCATTGGGGTGCGCCAGGATTTTGCGGACCGGCTCCCGGCCATCAACCAGGGTCTCGCAAATCTGCGCGCATCGGGCGAATACGACCTGATCTACGAAAAGTGGTTTGGCAATATCCCATCTCCTCCATCACCAGTGGCCGCCGATATCGGGACTACGCCACCGCCAGCAACCACCGAAGCAACCCCCACCCCTTCACCCCTTCCGCTCATGCCCACCGCTGATGCCACGGACCTCCCACTACCTTCCCCGCCTCCCACCGCTGTTCCCACCTCGACAAACACCGTCGAAATCCTGGTCGTCTATGGTTCGGAGAAGCAGGCATGGCTCGAACCACTGGTACATGAATATAACGCTGCCGGGTACACCACACCCCAGGGGTCTCGCGTTGTGGTCAGCGCCACCCCGCTTGGCTCCATTGAGGCGGCAGAGGGAATCATCGCCGGAACCATTCAGGCAACCGTGTGGATACCCGCCTCGTCACTCTATGTACCACTGGCGCAAAGAGACTGGCGCGACGCGCATGGCACCGAATTGACCGTGGCAGCACCCCGCGAACTGATTCGCAGCCCGGTCGTGATTGCCATGTGGGAGCCGATGGCGAAGGCGCTGGGGTGGCCGGAGCGGCCTATCGGATGGGCGACCATCCAGGAGCTTTCCGGAACGAGCTGGTTCGTCCGTGGTTACCCGGAGTGGGGCGACTTCAAGTTTGGGCATACCCACCCCGACCACAGCAACAGCGGTCTGGCAGCCCTGCTTTCGGAGGCGTATGCCGGGGCTAGCAAGCAGAGCGGCCTGACGGTCGAAGACCTGTCCCGCGAAGACGTGCGGACGTTCATGACCCACATTGAGAGCAGCATCATTGACTACGGGCGCAGCACCGGGTTCTTTGCCGACCGGATGCTCGACTGCGAGATAGGCGGGCCGTCGTTCCTGAGCGGGGCGGTGCTCTATGAAAACCTCGTGGCGGCCCAGAAGCCGCCCTGCCCCGGTCACCCGCCCCTCGTCGCCATCTATCCCTCCGACGGAACCTTCTGGAGCGACCATCCGTATGTCACCCTGAATGCTTCCTGGGTTACCGAGGAACACCGAGCCGCCGCCAGCGACTTTGAAGCGTTTCTCCGGGGGGGGCCGCAGCAGCAACGAGCGCTCGACGCCGGCTTCCGCCCGTCCGATTCGTCCATTTCCATTGGCCCCCCCCTGGTTCTCCAGAACGGCGTAGACCCCGCCGAGCCACGGGCTATCCTGGAGGTTCCGCCTGCTGAGGTGATACGAGCCGCGCAGCAAACGTGGAGAACCGTCAAAAAGCCTGCCGACATTGTGGTACTGGTTGATACCTCCGGCAGCATGGCGGCAGACAGCAAAATCGAGCAGGCCCGGCTGGCCCTCCATCGGTTCGTGGACCTGCTTGGCGACAAAGACCGCCTCCAGATAACCACATTCAGCCACGATATCGCCACGCTCTCGCCGCTCTCGCCGCTTGGGGAGAAGCGCAGCGAGGTCGAAGCCATCATCAACTCGCTTCAGCCAGACGGCCCGACCCCGCTGCACGATGCGACCATGCAGGTCTACGAAAACCTGAAGACCAGCGGCAGTGCCGACCACATCCGTGCAATTGTCGTGCTGTCTGATGGGCGAGATGAGCAGATTGGCCCGAACGACGAGATACTGCCTGGTTCAACCCATACCCTGGAAGAGATGCTCAACGCCATTCAGATTGGCGACGAAGGGGGCAAGGCCATCAAGCTCTTCACCATCGCCTACGGAGCTGATGCCGACCGGGAAACGCTCCAGCGCATGGCCCACATCACCGGAGGGGAGCCATTTGACTCAGGACCCGATACCATCCAACAGGTCTACGAGCAAATTGCTATCTTCTTCTAGTTCTCGCCCGCCTGTGGTAGAATAGGCGGAATGAGCTTGAGAGCAAAAGAACCAGAGTACAAGGAGTTATGCCAAGTTTTTCATATGACCGGGCGGTGGCCTACTACGACGCCACCCGGAGTTTTGCCGATGGGGTCGCCGAACAAATCCGCGATGCCATCCTTGCCCAGACGCAGACCACCCACGAAAGCCGCCTGCTCGAACTGGGGGTGGGGACCGGGCGCATTGCCCTGCCCTTTGCTGAGGCCGGCTATCACATCACCGGCATAGACATCTCACTGGCGATGATGCGTGAGTTTGTCCGCAAACTCGCGCACCTCGCCCCTCCCCTGACCTGCCACCTGTGCCAGGCTGATATAACCCACCTGCCCTTTGCCGATGCAACGTTTGACGTGGTGCTGGCGGTGCATGTTCTGCACCTCGTAGACGGCTGGCAACAGGCGATTCACGAGGCGCGGAGGGTCACGCGGAAACCTGGGGGGCTGTTCCTGGTGCTCTATGACGGCCCGCCAGTCCAGACCGAAGGCAGCCAGGCCGGGCAGGTCTCCCCCATCGAGGTGGTACGCCAGAAGTGGCGCGATATTCTCAAGGAATTGGGGGAGGAATACGGTTCTCACCGCCCCGGCCTGCACAGTTCCGACGAGCGGGTCGGGCACTACCTGCGAGAGACCGGCGCGGAGGTCGCGACCATAAACCTGACGGAATACGAATACCCCTCCCTCTCGCCCCGCGATGTAGTTGAGCACATTCGCCAACGCACCTACAGCGCCGACTGGCACATCCCCGACGCGGTGCATAGCGAGACGGTGCGGCAGTTGGAAGCGTGGCTGCCAGAAGCGTTTGATGAACCCGACCGGCCCATGCGCATCACCGGAACGCTCAACGCAGTGGTGGCGAGGTGGCCGGGGTAGTTCTCATCACCCCGCCTCGTTCAGCATCTCCAGCAACCGCCGATACACCGAGCTTTCGGCATAGAACGTATATTGCACCGGGATGGCAGAAACCGAACTGGCCCCGATGCTGCGCAGGTGGTCGGTGGCCGGGAGCAGCGCTTTCTGAGGGACAATGACATGGATTTCATACCACCCCGCCCCCTCTGAAGCGGCTGAAGCGGCTTCGTCAGCGCCGGGGGCATGCTTGTTCCACACCGGCGCAATCGTCGGCCCCTGAAGCCCGGCCAGTTCGGGGAGGCGCATCACCTGCTGCCCCACGGCCTCAACCAAATCTCCCGGCACGTTGGCGGTGAGGGAATACAACTTGTGCCCATTCTGGCGGGCTTCCATCAGTTCGAGCACCTGCCGCACCAGTTCCAGGCGGCCCGCGTGGTGCTTCAGCGAGCGCTTGCTCCCGACCAGGCAGGCCTGCGAATGCAAGATGACCCCCCCGACGACCTTGAGTTGGTTGTCCCGCAGGGCCGTGCCCGTCTCGGTAATATCTGCGATGATATCGGCGTAGCCAAGCCCCGGCGCAGCCTCCGTCGCCCCGGCGGAAGGTATCAAGCGAAAGACATTGAT
This sequence comes from Chloroflexaceae bacterium, assembly GCA_012032475.1. Taxonomy (GTDB): domain Bacteria; phylum Chloroflexota; class Chloroflexia; order Chloroflexales; family Chloroflexaceae; genus JAAUSY01. The sequence continues at coordinate 542 of JAAUSY010000061.1, read as the reverse complement.
GCCATGGCAGTAGCAGAAACGCCGAACCAGGTTGGGGTATTTCGTGGCAATCCGCAACGGACGCCCCTGCCCCTGGAGTTCAATGGAAAGGTCGGCCAGGTCTTGCCACGAACTGACGTCAATCCAGGCCTGGGGTGCAGCGAACACCAGGTCAACCCCCCAGAACCCCAGGTCTTCGTAGATGATGAGCAAATTTTCGTCATCTTCGCGGTTTTCGTGGACAATATCGAGGCCCGTAATGCCGATATCAATGCTCCCATAGGCCACCTTGTCTACAATATCTTCGGGGCGGTGCAGCAGCACTTCGGTGTCCGGCAACCCTCGCATTCTGGCCGTATACTGGCGGGCATTGGCCCGTGAGATGCCCAGACCGAGGCTTTCGAGCAATCGAACGGCCCCGTCATACCCATTGCCCTTGGAAGGAATCGCAAACCGCAGCATGCTTCTGGTACCTCATATCTCATTATCAACATCATTATTCATTGTCTGGTGAATCCGGTGAATCCGCTGAATCCCCGGCCCCCGGCCCCCCTGGCTTCTCC
>JAAUSY010000060.1 GCA_012032475.1 Chloroflexaceae bacterium | reverse complement strand
CAGACCAGCCCTATCACGGTGATGGCGGCACCGGGCTGTATGCCGACCTGAGCATGGAAGGCGGGGCCGGACACTGGTGATCTTGCTGGCTCCCCCACAGCTTATCCGGGTGCTTGGGCAGGTGGCGTCCACGGCCTGGGAGGAACAGCGCCCGGTCTTCGAGGCTATTGTCCAGAGCATGACCTTTTCGACCCCCCCGCCGACCCCTACTCCCCCGCTCCCGCCGACCTCAACCCCGGTGAACCAGGCTATCCAACCGCTGGTGGTGACGGAGGGTCCGCCTGGTTTTCTGCTGCGCCTGGGCAGTCATGAAGGATCCCGCAACGGGCGCTTTGTTTCGGCCCGCGGGTTGGCCGCTGCGCTCGATGGAACGGTGTATCTGGCAGAGAGTGGCCGGGGTATCTGGGTGTTTGCCTCGGATGGAACGCTGCGCTCGACGTTCGGGGAAAACGAAGTGCTGCTGGATGCGCATGATGTGGACCTCGGCCCGGATGGGGATATCTTTGTGGCTGATTATGGGCGCAACGCGATGGTCCGGTTTGCGCCTGATGGCGCAGTGGTCCGCCAGTGGGGAGAAAGGGGCGACGGCGAGGGTCAGTTTGGCGTTCAGTCGCCACAGCACATCGCCGTGGGGAGCGATGGCAGTGTCTACGCGCTCGATAGCCACACCGACCCGGCCACCCGGAGCACGGTCAACAGCTTGCTCCGGTTCAATGGGGAGGATGGCAGCTTTGTTGAGCGGATAGCGCTTCCGGGGATGGTGCCGGAAGACCTGGCGCTGGACCCGACCGGCATGATTTATCTGGCTGACTCGACCGGCGGAGCGGTGGTCAAGCTCGACCCATCGGGGACCATCCTGGCGCAGTTCGGGGAAAACCTGTTCCCTGGGGGTATCACGCCTGGAGCGCTCGACGTTGACCGGGTCGGGAATATCTATGTGGCGACCTGGGACCACGGGATTCTGAAGCTCGCCCCTGACGGTTCGCTCGTTGCCAGCGGTGGGACCATTGCCGAGTCCGGGACGCTCCCGGCGCCCGGCGAGTTGAGCCATCCCAACGGGATTGCGGTGGCTCCTGGTGGGGTGGTCTGGGTGAGCGACAACGATGGTGAGTATAGTGCGATCACGGCGATGCGCCTTGAAGGCAGCGACCAGGCAGCTCCCGGAGCTGGGGATACCTCCGTGGTTTCTACCGGTGGGGTGACTTCGACCCCGTCCACGACCGGTACCGGTACCATCCGGCCGAGTGGGGCGTTGTCGCACCAGTGGGCCAGTAAGGCAACGGCCAGCAGTCACTATGGTGAGGATTATGGGCCGGAAAAGGTGGTAGGACCGCCAGATGTCGAGGGGTGTCAGGATAGCCCGAAGGCATGGGCACCGGCCACTCCCAACACGCTGGAGACGCTGGAGGTAACTTTTGATACGCCGGTTTTTGCTTCGCAAATCAATATTCACCAGAACCATCAGCCGGGGTTTGTGACCGAGGTGGAGATGCTGGATGAGCGGGGGAGCTATACGATGGTCTATACGGGCACGGCCAGGCTTCAGAGCGTTTGTCCGCAGGTGTTGCAGGTCCGTTTCGAGCCGCTGATTTTCCGCGTGGTCGGGGCCAGGCTGACTATTGACCAGCGCAGCGACGCCAACTGGAGCGAGATAGACGCGGTGGAGTTGATCGGGATACCCTGAGCCGCGGTGGGTGGTGCTGGTGGCAGGGGGTGATGACGTTCGGTGGCCGGCTCTCGCTGCGGGGCGCATCCTCATATGGCTGAGCGTATGGTATAATAGTGGGGAATAACCAACATTTCTGTGACCTGACCGTTCCTCCATGTCTGACCGCCAGCACACACCCACGACCCCGACGCTCGTGACGATTATGAGCACTGGATATGCCGCTCTGAACCGGCGATTGTGGGTTCTGGTTATCCCGGTGGCGATGAATATGGTGATAGGGTGGGGAAGCCGGCTGTCGTTTGCGCCATTCTTCAGCCTGCACTACGACCAGGTTTCTAGCCTTGCGGCGCTCACCTCGCGTGACCCTGATCATCAGAAAGAGCTGATTGCGTATCTCCAGAACGCCGATATGCGGCGGTTGCTGGCAGGATATCGCTTCATTCCCACCTTGCCAGACGCGGTGCTGTACCGTGGTGGGTTGTGGAGTGGGCAGACGACCCTGGTTTGGAGCCTGGGAGGGGCCCTGATATCGGCGGTGAGCATCAATCTGCTGACGCTCCTGGCAAGCAGTTTCTTTCTCACCGCGCTCACCAGTGCCGTCACCGCTGACCCTGGAACCTCGCCATCTCCGGGCATACCAATACCATCGGTGTGGGAAACGCTGGTGGTGGCGGTGCGCCTTGCCAGCTATCTTCTGCTGCTGGCAATGGGAGTTCTGGCCGCCGGGTTGCCGTCCCTCATCCTGAGCATCCTGATGGTGCGGGAGTTCCCGTTGCTGGCAACCCCGCTCTTTCTGGGGTGGTTTGTCCTCTGGTTCTGGTTCTCGGTGTTTACAGGTTTTGGCATCGAGGCGATGCTGGTCAGCCGGGTGGGGCCGGTGCAGGCGGTGCTGCGCAGTGTCCGTCTGGTGCGGCACCATCTCCTCGGTGCCCTGGGGTTGGTGGTGCTCAGTATGCTCATTACCTCCGGGTTGGGGGTCATCTGGTCGGCGCTGGCGCAGCATCCCGCGGGGTTGGCGGTTGCGATGGGGGGCAGCGCGTATATTGGGAGTGGGTTGGTCGCAGCGCGGCTGGTGTTCTACCGCGAGCGGTGGGGCCGCATGAGGTAGCCCCTGGTTCAGGCGGTTTGTTTGCGGTAGTTTGCGGGGGTTTGTGGGGTTTGTGGTTGCTGGCCGTCTGGTCAATGGAGTATCCGACAGGAAAAGGTGGAGCTATGACAAGAGATGAAGCCGTGGCCCTCGTGGGGGCAGAAGAAACATACAGTGCAAGCCATATCACGGTTCTTGAGGGGTTGGAGGCGGTTCGCCGCCGGCCCGGTATGTATATCGGGACCACCGACACGAGCGGGTTGCACCACTTGATTCGCGAGGTGGTGGATAACTCGGTGGATGAGGCGCTGGCCGGGGTGGCGAACATGATTGAGATTATCATCCGGGCTGACCTGTCGGTGACGGTGCGTGACAATGGGCGAGGCATTCCCGTGGATATTCACCCTGAGAAAAAGGTTTCGGCCCTTGAACTGGCGACAACGCTGCTCCACGCTGGCGGAAAGTTTGGGAAGGGCGGCTACAAGGTTTCATCGGGTTTGCACGGGGTGGGGTTGTCTGCCGTCAATGCGCTCTCGGAATGGATGCGGGCGGAGGTCCGGCGGCACGAGAAATTGTGGGTCCAGGAGTATCGGACCGGCAAGCCGCAGGGACCGGTGCGGGATGTTGGCCCCGCGGAGGGCACGGGTACGACGATTAGCTTTTTGCCCGATGTGTCTATTTTCAAGGAGGGGCTGAATTATCATTTTCGCCACCTGGCGCAGCGCTTCCGCGAGATGGCCTATCTGACGAAGGGGTTGCGCTTCCGCTTCGTGGATGAGCGGGATGACCGAGAGGTGAGTTTCTATTTTGAGGGGGGGATTGTTTCGTACGTCCGCCACCTGAACAAAGATAAGAATGTGTTGCATAAACAGCCGTTTTATGTTGAGCGGACGGTGGATAATGTCGCGGTTGAGATTGCGATGCAACACACGGAGTCGTATGATACCGATTCTATTTATACGTTTGCGAATACGGTCAATAACCCGGATGGTGGTACGCACCTGACCGGCTTCCGCACGGCGCTGACCCGCGTGATCAATACGTATGCCCGCAGCAAGAATTTGCTCAAGGAAAATGAGGCCAATCTGACGGGCGATGATGTGCGGGAGGGGTTGACGGCGGTGATCAGTGTGAAGCTGGAGGACCCGCAGTTCAATAATCAGCCCAAGGAGAAGCTGGTGAGCCAGGAGGCGACCGGGGCGGTCACCAGTGTGTTGAGCGATGCGTTTGCGGCGTGGCTGGAGGAGAACCCGGCCGAGGCCAGGCGCATTGTTGAGAAGACGATTGCGGCGGCGCGGACGCGCCTGGCGGTTCAGAAGGTGCGCGAGACGGCTCGCAAGAGTGCGCTGGATGGGTTTTCGCTCCCTGGTAAGCTGGCAGACTGTTCTGATACGAATCCGGAGCGGTGCGAGTTGATTATTGTGGAGGGGGATAGCGCCGGGGGGAGCGCCAAGCAGGGCCGCGACCGGCGGTTTCAGGCGATTTTGCCGCTGCGGGGGAAGATTCTCAATGTTGAGAAGAGCCGCCTGGATAAGATGCTGTCGAATGAGGAGGTGAAGGCGCTCATTACGGCTATCGGGACGGCGCTTGGAGAACAGTTTAGCCTGGAGAAACTGCGCTACCACCGCATTATTCTGATGTGCGATGCGGATGTGGATGGGAGCCATATTCGGACGCTGTTGCTGACGTTTTTCTTCCGTTATATGCGCCCGCTGATTAGCAAGGGGCACCTGTATATTGCCCAACCGCCGCTCTATCGGTTGAAGCATGGGAAGACGCAGGTGTATGTGTATTCGGATGCAGAACGCGATAGGTATCTGGCTCAGCTTGCTCCAACGCTCAAGGTGGACATTCAGCGCTATAAGGGTCTGGGGGAGATGAATCCGGACCAGCTCTGGGAGACGACGATTAATCCGGCCAATCGCATTATCTTGCAGGTGACGCTGGCGGATGCGCAACAGGCGGATGAGACATTTACGATGTTGATGGGGGACCAGGTGGCTCCGCGCAAGCGGTTCATTCAGACACATGCGACGGAGGTGAAGAATCTCGATGTGTAGTGATGGTTGCTGGAATATTCCCAGGAATCTTATACCGTGCGCGGCCTTTTCGGGGCTGGCTCCAGCACCACCCGCATCCGGGTACCCACGCCCACCTCGCTGGCAGCCACGATGCTGCCCTGCTGGGCCATAACCAGCGCCCTGGCAATCGAAAGCCCCAGACCGGCCCCACGGCTCTCGGTTCCACGCGTGCAGTCGGGGCGATAGAACCGCTCGAAGATATGGGGCAGGTGCTCCGCAGCAATGCCGCTGCCGGTGTCGCTCACCTCGACCGCCACCCCCGGCCCCTGCGTGCTCGTCGTGATACGCACCGTGCCCCCAGGCGGGGTATGACGCAAGGCGTTGTCGAGCAAGATAAGGAGCACCTGCCGCAGATAGGTCGAATCGCCCCAGACCGTGCCACTGCCCTGGTCTTCTACCACCAGATGCACCCCCCGTTCGCTAGCAAGCCGCCCCACCTGTCGCTGCATATCGGCCAGCACATCGGGCAGGGCGATGACCTCCCGCCTTACCGTCAGTTTGCCGGCATCCAGCCGCGACAGCAGCAACAGGTTTTCGACCATGCGGTTCATATGGTCACACTCGTGCAGCACATCATCCAGCAACTCGGTCAGCAGTTCGGCGCGTTCCTGGTCATCGGTCGGGAGGCTACGCCGCGCAACCTCCGCACTGGCCCGCATCAGCGTGAGGGGGGCGCGGAGTTCGTGGCTGGCGTTGGCGATAAACCGCTGCTGCCGCTCCCACGCCTGTTGCACAGGCACCAGCGAGCGCCCGGCCAACCACCAACTTCCGAACCCCATCACGACCAGGCCGATGCTTCCAAACACCAGGATGTTGACCAGTGCTCGTTGGAGTACGCGCTCCTGGTCATCGAGCGCACGCCCGACCTGGAGCACCGCCGGCCCGTCATTGCGGGTCACGCGGTAGGTAAGCAACCGCACCGTGGTGCCCTGGAGGGTCCGGGTGGTGCGCCAGTCGTATCCCTGCTCCATCGCCACTGCCACCGCCTCGCGCACCGGCTCAATGGGAGGCGGCGTGGTGGAAGGGTTGAAGAGCACTTTCCCATCGGCATCGAGCACCAGCACAAAGATAGCCGCCAGTTCACCGGTGTAGGCAATCTCGGCGGCCCGCCGATCTATGTTCTCCCGCTGACGCGAAACCATCGGGGGGACATAGCGACGGCTCGACCAGTCCAGGTCGGCGTTGACCAGGGCAGCAGGCACGGGGGCCCCAAGCACCTGAAACTCGTGGTACATCTTGTGCTGAAGCGCCAGGTCGGTAGTCCGCTGGAAATAGGCCTTCAGGGCAGTGTAGATACCGCCACCAGGCAGGACCATCAGGGCGAAGGATGCCAGCAGGTAGAGCAGCGTGAGTTGGAGACGCAGGTTACGAAACACCCCCGGCCTCCAGACGATAGCCCACTCCGCGCACGGTCGTAATCGGGTTGGAGCGGCCCGGACGTTCCAGCTTGCGGCGCAGGTATGAGATGTAGACATCTACCATATTGGGCTGTACCTCGCGCTCGAAAGACCACACGTAGTCAAGGATCTGCTGGCGGTTGAGGGCCTGACCGGGGTGGCGCAGCAGAAATTCGAGCAAGTTCCACTCGGTGGCGGTAAGATCAAGCGTCTGATTGCCAGAGCGCACCGTGTGCGAACGGAGGTCCATCACCAGATCGCCACAGCGCAGTTCATAGTTCGCGCCGCTCTCAGGGAGGGCCCGTCGGCCGAGTGCTCGCACCCGTGCCAGGAGTTCTTCAAAGGCAAAGGGCTTGACCAGGTAGTCGTCCGCGCCACTGTCAAGACCGCACACGCGGTCTTCTATCTGCCCACGGGCGGTGAGCATCAGCAGGGCCACGGGGCGGCGGGCCGCCCGCACCGCACGACAGATGGCCGGGCCGTCCTGTTTGGGCAACATCCAATCCACAATTGCCACATCGTAGGTCCCCGCCAGGGCCATTTCCAGGCCGCTGCTGCCATCGTGCGATATGCTCACCAGGTAGTGTTCGTCTTCAAGCACGCGCTGGATCAGGCGGGCCAGGCGGCGGTCATCCTCAATGATCAATATCCGCATAGGTTCTTCCTCCTGATACACACCTCTCCAGGGTACGACGAAAAAATTGGAAAGAGGTAAGAGAAAGCGGTGGTTTTTTCAAGGAAAGTTTAACACGGATCGGTTATCATGGTTTTGACCCTGAGCGGTAGAAAGGTGCGGAGGGTATGAGCAGGAAAGGGGCGAAGACGTCATTGATAGTTGGTGGGTTGGCTCTCGTGGGGGTGCTGGCGCTTGCGGTCACGCTGGTCGTAGTTTCGGTGCGCCAAGACAGGCCACCACCTTCGGTGTTGCCCACCATCGCGGCGCTGCACCAGGAGCTTGAGATCACCCGGCAGCAGCATCGGCGGGACGAGGAAGCGAACCACCGGTTGCAGCAGACGATCCAGGCCCTCCGACGGGTAACCGATGGCGCTTCTTCCCATCTGCCCCCCAACCACTCTGCTGGCTCCCACGAGGCCGGGCAGATAGACCGCGACCAGGCTATCGCGATAGCCACCAGCTATCTGAGAGGTGGCACCGTGGTGGAGGTGGAGATGGAAGACGAGCACGGCGCTCTGGTCTACGAAGTCACCTTTCAAAACGGGAGCAAGGTCTATGTCGAGGTCGCCACCGGGCGGGTGGTCTATGCCTACATCAGGGATGCCAGCGGGGATGATGAGGAGGATGAGGATTGAACCTCAGCTCTGGCTGGATTGACCGCCTGCAAGGGGCCGTTTTGCTCTCATCTCAGGGTCGCAAAATTCGGCAGATACGAACGCGAAGGAGGTTTCCAGATGGGAAAGAACATGCTTCTTATCGGGGTGATGGTGGTTCTATTGAGCGGGTGCATTCGGACGTCGGCAGGCGCGAATGGAGAACCATCGGTCGCTGCTCCGACGGATGAGCCAGTCAGCACCGTGGAAACTGGAGCTACTGAGGTGCCCGATGCGACCGCGGTTTCTGAACCGGAAACTGCGCCAGACACCGCAGGCGCAATAGAGATCCGCGACCTGTGGGTGCGGGCCACCGTTGGTATGGTCATGCCTGGTGGTGGTCCGGGTGGCGGACGCGGCCAGGCTCCGGGGCAAGGCGGCGGACGCGGCCAGGCTCCGGGGCAGGGTGGGACAATGGTGGGTAGCTCGACCAGTGCGGTGTTCATGACCATGGTCAACCCGGGCGACACGGCAGACGCACTGGTGGGGGTTGCAACGGATGCTGCCGAAACGGTGGAACTGGTTTCGATGCAGCCGCTGCAGCAGCAAGTTCCGGTTGAGCAGATCGAGCTACCCGCCGGTGGGGAGGTTGTGCTCGACCAGGGACCCGGCTATCACATCTTCTTAAGCCATTTGACGCGGGACCTGGTGGTAGGCGATACGGTTGACCTGACGCTCACCTTTGAGCATGCGGGCGAGGTTGAGGTGACCGCTCCGGTGCAGGTGTTGCGGCAAGGCCGACCGTGATGGATAGGCTAAGAGAAAATAACGAGGGTTATCAAGAGGAGGAGCAAGGTTTTATGAGTACTGAAGCAGGGTATGAGAACGAGGGGCAGCAGGAGCAGCAGGGCGAGACGGGGAAGAAGGGGAAAAAAGGGAAGAAGGGGAAGAAGGGGATGGCCTTCACACCGCGGAATGCGCTCATGTGGGTCGGGGGGGGTGCTGGGGGTCTGGTTGCTGGTGAGTATGCCATCCTGGTTGATGCAGACTAACCCGCCCGTCATCGCTGAGCCGAGTTGGGACAGCTCTCAGACGAGGGAACTGGCCCAGCGGGCCTGTTTCGATTGCCACAGTAACGAGACGCGTTGGCCGCTGTATAGCCGCTTTGCGCCCGTTTCCTACTTCATCAATGGGCACGTCATCGAGGGGCGCGAACGCCTGAACTTCTCTGAGTGGGGTATGAGGCGAAGGGGAATGGGTTCCAGCCCAGAGGTGGGAGCATCTTCCCAGAACGTTTCTGAATCACTAGCGGCTATTCTGGGGTTGAACCCTGCCACTGCCTATGCGAATGGAGACGAAAGGGAGGAAGAAGAGGATGGAGAGGAAGAGGAAAGAGAAGAGGAGGAGCAAGGGGAAAGAGGGGAATTGGCCGAAGAGATCATTGAGGAAATGGAGGAGGGAAAAATGCCACTCCCAAGCTATCTCTCGATGCACCCCGAAGCCCGCCTCACGAGCGAGGAGCAGCAGCAGTTGATGGACGGTTTCCGGGCCACGTTCCGGTAGGGGAGGCTCCGGGTGATGACTGCGGGGAGCAGTCTAGGAGCGGACCAGGAAGGAGGCAGCAGTGCAAGGAAATGACACGCCGCGCACTGCTGCCCTGGAACCCGCAAAAGCCCTGCACGGCAGGTTGACGTTTCATGACGCAGGTGCTATACTATCCACAGTCGTAGGGTGGCCCGACCGTAGAGATAGGCCGTCAGGTTGCCTGCGCCAACACAAGTAAATAATCCTATCAGTAGTGGTGTCCCAAGGATCGGAAGCCAGGGCTGAAAAGCGAAGCCGGTGCAAGTCCGGCACTGTCCCGCAACTGTAACGTCTGTTGAAGCATCGCCTTTCTACCAGACGAAGTCAGGTCGCCTGCCACTACTGCTCCACCAGGAGTTCCTTCGAGCGAAAGGAGGGTGGTTATGAGGTGATACCAGGCCGACGTGGTCATCGTGAAACGCGTGATGACCGGAGGGAGCGGCTTTGCCTATACCTGAACTACCCGACGAAACAAGGTCGGGTTTTTTCGTTTCATGGAGTTGGATTCCCGCGCCTCGCCGCGTAATCCGCTGTTTCCCTGTTGTTGGAAGTAGGTGATATCGGCAGTGCTCATCGGAGCACGTTACGGAAAAACAACCATAGTCTTATAGAAGGGAAAATCGTATCATGATACGCAGGATGATTCCCATCTGGGGTGCGATAATCGGTATCGTCGCCCTGATGTTCACGTCAACGGTACTGGCGGCCTCCGCTTCGGTCACCACGTCCTACCCATACACGGCCAATGACATCCTGACTGGCGTCTCCAATATCTACGATTTCGATATCTACGATGGCGGGGATACCCTGGTTGTCTGGGACGGGAGCAATCTGAAGACCTATGAGGTTTCGTCGGGAGATATGATTGAAAACCTGGGGGCCCCAACCGGCTACTCAGGATGGGCCAGCTTCGTCACCATAGACCCCTCTGAGGAAACCGTCTGGATCGGGTTTACCGTGTATGGAACCAATAACGACCGCATCTATCAGGTTGACCTTGATGATGCCGAGTGGCACCACGTTGCCTCACTGAGCGGCAACTTCGACCTGGATTTCTACGACGGAGACGCCTTCGTATCCGGGCTGAACCAGGTGTGGTCCGGCGGCACCAGCGACACGAACTGCATCTGGTTGCTTGACACCTCTGGGAACAACAACCACCAGAAGGTCATTGAACTGGACGGCAACAGCGCCGGGTTGGCGATTGACCCCGATAGCGGTGATTTCTACTACGCCAGCTACAATGGCGATTATGCCCGTCAGCTCTATCGTTGGGACTCTAACGATGTCCAGACGGCCATCAGCACCACGACCTACCTCACCTACACCCACGGCACCAAACTGTCCGACCTGGAGGGAGGAGCCTATGACGTAGACGTAGACGAGGATGGCAATGTCATCTTCAATGGGAATGGCGTCAGTGGGAGCTACAACGGGAGTTACCTGGCCGTCTGGAACGGAACCGCAGGAAATGGTTACCGCTATGACATCATCGGGACCGGGAGCAGTGGAAGTAGCCACTGGTTCACGATGATAGGTACGGTTGGGGATATCACGTCAGGAGGAACGGTGTATCAAGGGGATTACTACACCAGTGGCCTCGCAGTGGTTGAGCATAGCCCATAGCTTCTCAGCAACAGCATGCTTACCCCTCACAACCGGCAGGGGTAATTGACTCGACCGACCCTGACGCTCAACGGCCTTGTGGTTGCTGGGCGTCAGGGTCGTCACATGATGAAACCGTGCGAAATCCACCAATCATTTCATTCACGGCCAGTCGTACCGGTGTTCCTCTTTGACGGCTCCCGGATTTGCTGCTATACTACGGACGCTAATTGAATACACTCCATAGAGGAGGTGTTGTCCTTTCGAGTGAGGTGCAACATCCTGAGCCTTGAGGAAGTCCGGTGCAAATCCGGCGCTGTCGCGCAACGGTAACGTTCCCTGGAACGAAGCCCGATACTCAGCCTCTATGGTCAAGCGGATACCGTCTTCGCGTCAAAGGGGGGCCGTGGAACAAGCCTCATGCTTGCCACAACGCCACCGGAAAGGTGGTCTTTTTTTGCCTGGTTTCCAGAACCATCCGAAGACGCAAAACGGTCATGCTCGCCTGCCCCCGTATACCTGGGAGCATGACTACCACCCCGTGCAGTCCAGACTGGGCCGTCTGACCGTACGGGGTGGGCAACACCCACGCTGCCACGAGAGCAGTCTGGAACAGGCCCGTTAACTGGTGATGAACACCAGACTTCTTGAACATGGGAAAGAAAAGAGAGGCTGCCTTCCATGAACATAAAACCGTTGCTCCGATGGTTCCGATTGCTGCTCACCCTCTTCTTGCTCGTCGCGGTGTTCGCCTTCACCAGACCACCGGGCATCCACGCCGCCAATGTGCCGGTCATCATCCACGAATGGTCGCAGGGAACTTCCCCTGGCGGCGGCGAATGGGTTGAGTTGCTCGTCACCACCGACACCGACCTGCGCGGGTGGACCCTCGGAGACGACGGTGGAATCTTCGTGACCTTCAAAAACGCCCCCATCTGGCAGAACGTATCCGCCGGTACCCTCATCGTCATCTACGACGGAAACCACCGGGATACCACCCTGCCCGCCGACGACCTGGACCTGAGCACCGGTGACTACACCATCATCGCTCCCCACACCAACACCACCCTGTTCGATACCAACACCTGGGGCGGGTTCGCTGATACGCCCACCACCAGCACCGACAACCCCATCGTCAAGAACGGCGGCGGCACAGTGATTCATGACTGGGAGGCCATGAGCAGGTTCGACCGTTCCAGGCCCGGCGCGGGTCAGGCCGTGTACTATGAATATGACTCTGCGGACGACAGCCGGGTGGCACGATACAGCAGCTACGAACGAGTCGCCGCCGACCGCAGCGAAGTGACACCGGGTGCGGCCAACGACCCTGGCAGCAGCAGTCCGTCCGACAATCAAATCTGGATTGAGGGCTACCCGGACCGGTTCAAAGCGGAGCTGACTTCCCCCACCTCGGTCAACACGAACTGGCAACTTCCCAACCCGCCGCCGCTCCAGGACATCGAAGGCTACCTCATCCTCGCCAGCACCGGTGGCTACAGCGCCATCCTCGACCCACTGCCCGGCCTGCCCGTACCCGACGACCCCGACCTGTCCGATGGAGTCGGAGCCATCAATGTCCCCTTTGCAACGGGGAGCTACGATTGGACGGTGCCTGCCAACCGCACCTGTTACTTCAAAATCTACCCCTTCAGCGGGTCGGGACCAACGCTCCACTACAAAACGGCCTTCGTCGCCAGAGCCGCGGTCAGTTCCAGCCAGGTCATCATCAACGAATGGTCACAGGGAACTTCCCCTGGTGGCGGTGAGTGGGTCGAACTGCTCGTCACCGCCAACACCGACCTGCGCGGGTGGACCCTGGGCGATGGCAACAGCAGCTATATCAGGTTCAACGATGGCACGAGTTTCTGGCAGAATGTGCCTGCTGGCACCCTCATCGTCGTCTACAACGGCAACAACCCAGACACCGTGATGCCCCCTGACGACCTTTCGCTGAGCAACGGCAACTACACGGTCATTGCCCCCCACACCAGCACGATCCTGTTTGCCATCAACACCTGGGGCGGGTTCAACGATGCCATCTCTACCCACAACCCGGTGGTCAAAGATGCTTTCGGTGGCGTCGTCCACGACTGGGACCAGGCAGACGATCCGGATTTCACGGCTCGCCGCCCCGGCACCGGCCAGCAGAGCAGCTACAGTGGAGGCAACATCAGCGACCTGGTGAACGCTGGACGATACCAGGTGGGGGACGCCGCCACAAATGGCACTCCCGGTGTGGGCACCGATGGCAATAACCAGGACTGGATTGAAGGTTATCCCACATCGGTCTCCGCCGTGAGAGTCAGCACCAGCGCCGTCCAGGTGAACTGGCGGGACGCCTCCGGGAGCTTGCAGCGCAACGACGGCTACCTCATCCTCGCCAGCGACAGCGACTATCCCACCACGGTGCCCGCAGATGGTCCACCCCTGACCGAAGATACCGACCTGTCGGACGGCACCGGCACTGTTCACGTTCCGGCCGGCGTCCAGACCTACGAGTGGACCGGCTTACAACCCGCAACCACCTGCTCCTTCAAAATCTACGCCTATGCCGCCTTCGGGAGCACCCGCGACTATAAGTTGGGGAATGTCGGACAAGCCACCGCCAGCACCCGCGGCCCCTTCCCCGACGACGAGGCGATGGAATCGGACGACCTACGGTTTGTGGCCTGGGCCACGGGTATCAAGGTCGTGCGCGGCTACCAGCGGATAGATAACCCATCCCAGGGCTTCACGCAGGACGGATTTGCCGGCGGATACCCCGCCAGTGTGCTTGGCAACATCCCCGACTGGTTGTCGCTGGGCGATGGTGGGCAAGCCACTCTCACTTTTGACCGCCCCATCAGCAACGGCACCGGCTTCGACTTCGCCATCTTTGAGAACGCGTGGAATGAACTGGCGTTCGTCGAGGTTAGTTCCGACGGCACCACCTTCGTCCGCTTTCCAGCCATCACACTCATGCCCACCTCGCCCCAGAATAGCGGTTCTCCGGGACTTGACCCGACCTTCCTGCACGACTTCGCCGGCAAATACGGGGGAGGGTCGTACGGCAAAGGGACGCCCTTTGACCTGGAAGAACTGGCCGGCACACCGGGGTTGGACGTCAAGAACATCACGCACGTTCGGGTGATTGATGTGGTGGGGAACATTGACCCGGCCTATGCCCGCTATGACTCGCGGGGCACGGTCGTCAACGAATACTGGGGACCGGTCACGTGGGGGCAATCCGCCGGGTTCGACCTGACACGGGTGGGGGTCATCCACAACAACACGCCGCCCCAGGTCAGCGATATACCTCGCACCACGCGCAGAGACACGCCCCTCACCTTCGCGCTGGCGGACTTCTCCCCCGACCACTATTCCGACGCCAATGGGGACGCGCTGGACGAGATAACCATCACGTCATTGCCTGCCCACGGTACCCTGACGCTCCGAGGAGTGGCCGTGGTCGCCGGGGCTACCATCTCGGCCAGTGACCTGGCCTCCCTTGCTGGTGGTGATAGATTGACCTACACGCCCCATGCTGGCTTTATCGGTGATGACCCGTTCGGGTGGAACGGCTCTGATGGCCTGGATGAAGCCGACGAACCAGCACAGGTCATCGTGACGGTTGTGCCCCCCAATGAGGTACCTGCTGTGTCCGACGTGGAAAAGAGCGGCCTTGAGGATACCCGCCTGACCTTCGCCACTGAAGATTTTACCAGCGCATTCAGCGACCCGGATGGGGGGAGCCTGACAAAAATCAAGATCACCTCCTTGCCGGACCAGAGCGTTGGTACCCTGAAGCTCGGCCTGGCAAACGTCACCGTAGGACTGGAAATCAACGCCGAAAACCTGGGGAACCTGTCGTTTGTGCCCGCGGCCAACTGGAATGGCCCGACCCGTTTCCACTGGAACGGGTCTGACAGCGAAGCCTGGGCCGAAGCCGAGGCAGCGGTGGTCATAGCGGTGGAGCCGGTCAACGACCCCCCTGCGTTCACCAGGGGGACGGACCTGGTCATTGAGGAAGACGCCGGGCCGCAGCGGGTGAACTCCTGGGCTACGGATATCTCGCGTGGCCCGTCCAACGAATCGTCGCAGGTGCTCACCTTCACGCTGACCAGCGACCGGCCCGACCTCTTTGCCATCTGGCCCGCCATCAGTGCCGATGGGGTACTGACCTATACGCCCGCGGCCCATGCCAACGGCACAACGGTGGTGACCGTCACGCTCCAAGACAGCGGCGGCACAGCGCACGGGGGGAAGGACTGCTCACCACCGCAGACCTTCACTATCACCATTGAGCCGCCTATCAACGACGCGCCCGTACACCAGTTGCCGCCCGCCTTCTCCGGCCCAGAGGACACCCGCTTCGGGTTGTTCGGGGTGAGCGTGTCGGATGTGGACGTTGGCGAGACGCCCGGCGGCACCCTGGTGGTGAGCCTGACGGTTGCCCACGGCACCCTCTCTCTGGGGCGAACCGACGGCCTGACCTTCCAGGCCGGTGACGGCACCGACGATGCGACCATGCGCTTTGAGGGCACGCTTGCGACCATCAACGCGGCACTGACAGACCTCAGCTACCAACCCGCGCCGGACTCCGATGGCTCTGATACCCTGACTATCCACACCGACGACCAGGGACACACCGGCGTGGGCGGACCCCTGAGCGACACCGACACGGTGCCCATAAAGCTCGACTCGATCAATGACCCGCCCGTCAACCTCGTCCCGTCGGAACCCCAGCAGATGCTTGAAGACACGCTGCTGGTCCTCTCGACGGCGACCGGTGCGGTGGTGTCGGTCAGCGACGACGCCGGGGACCACCCGATTGAAGTGACCTTGACCGCCAGCCAGGGCACGCTCACCCTGCCCGACCCCGACAACCTGACCGGCCTGACCTTCAGCGCCGGGGATGGGCGCAACGATACGACCATGACGTTCACCGGGCGGATGGGAAGCATCAACCGGGCGCTGGACGGCCTGACCTTCACCCCGGCCCCCGACGACTACGGCCCGGCCAGCATTGCAGTCACCACGAACGACCAGGGACACGGCGGTAGCGGCGAAGCCCTGACCGACCACGATATGATTGCCATCACGGTGGTACCGGTGAATGACGCGCCCTCGTTTGTGGGTGGTGCTGACCAGGTGGTGGAAGAGGACGCCGGCCCGCGGCAGGTGGCAGGATGGGCCACGAAGATGTCCCGCGGACCCGCGAACGAAGCCGCCCAGACGCTCATCTTCGAGGTGCTCAACGACCACAACGACCTGTTTGCGGTTCAGCCTGCCCTTGACGCCACCACGGGCAACTTGACCTACACGCCCGCTGATGATGCCAATGGCAGCGCGACCGTCACAGTGGTGCTGAAGGACGATGGTGGGACGGAGCACGGGGGGCAGGACCGCTCACCACTGCAGACCTTCACCATCGCCATCACTCCTCCTATCAATGACCCGCCGGTGCATAGCTTGCCGCCCGCCTTCTCCGGCCCCGAAGACCACCGCTTTGCGCTGCCCGGCATCAGCGTGTCGGACGTGGATGTTGGCGAGACACCCGGCGGTGCCCTCGTCACCAGTCTGGAAGTAGAACATGGGAGCCTGTCCCTGAAGCACTCCGACGGCCTGATCTTCCAGGCCGGTGATGGCACGGACGACACAATCATGCGCTTCGAGGGCACGCTTGCAGCCATCAACGCGGCACTGGCAGACCTCAGCTACCAACCCGCGCCGGACTCCGACGGCAGCGACACCCTGACTATCCACACCGACGACCAGGGACACACCGGCGTGGGCGGCCCCCTGAGCGACACCGACACCGTGCCCATCACGCTCGACTCGGTCAACGACCCGCCAACCCAGAACGTGCCGGGTGAGGCGCAGGAAACCAGCGAGGATACCCCCCTGGTCTTCTCGACAGCGACTGGCGTGGTGGTGTCGGTCAGTGACGACGCCGGAGATAACCCGATTGAAGTCACCCTGACGGCCAGCCGGGGCACGCTCACCCTGCCCGACCCCGATAACCTGACCGGCCTGACCTTCAGCGCCGGGGATGGGCGCAACGATACGACCATGACCCTCGTCGGGCGGATGGGAAGCATCAACCGGGCGCTGGATGGCCTGACCTTCACCCCGGCACCGGACGACTACGGCCCGGCCAGCATCGAAATCGTCACGAATGACCTGGGGCACAGCGGCAGCGGCGAGGCTCTGACCGACCACGATACGATTGCCATCACGGTGGTTCCCGTAAACGATGCGCCTTCGTTTGTGAAAGGTCCGGACCTGGTGATGCGCGAGGGGGCCGGGGCACAGCGCGTGGAAGCGTGGGCCACGGAGCTATCCAGCGGCCCGGCGAATGAAGCCGGGCAGGTGCTCACCTTCGAGGTGACCAGTGCCGATGCCGGTCTCTTTGCGGTGCTGCCCGCGATTGATGCCGACGGCACGCTGACCTGCACCCCCGCGGATGGAGCCAGCGGCAGCACGACCGTCACGGTGGTGGGGTGCGACGACGGTGGCACGGAGCGGGGCGGGGTTGATTGTTCGCCACCGCAAACGTTCACCATTGCCATCAACCCGGCGGATGCAACGCTCACCGCCGTGGATGATACTGCCACCACCGACGAAGACGCACTGTTGACCATTGCGGTACTGGAGAACGATACTACTGCCCAGGCCGGTGATACGCTGGTGGTGAGCCGGGTGGGTGCCCCAACCCACGGTACTGTGGTTGCCAAGGACGACGGCACCGTGTCCTATCAGCCGGACGCAGACTATTATGGCGATGACCAGTTCTCGTATACTATTACCAGCGAGGCCACCAGCGAGGCCGCAGGCGGCGCAACGCTCCAGAACAGCGTCAGCGCCATGGTTCGCGTGACCGTGCGCCCCATCAACGATGCGCCTTCGTTTGTCCCTGGCCCCGACCAGGAAATCACGAGCAATACCCCGGCCCAGGTTGTGGAGGGGTGGGCGACCAGTATGACCCCCGGTCCGGCCAACGAAGCCCACCAGCACCTTTCGTTCGAGGTTGCGGTCCTTGAGACAACCGGCAGCCTTGGGTTCACATCTTCGCCCGCCATTGATGCCGCAACGGGCACACTGACGTATGCTCCCGCGGAGGACACCGACGGCACGGCGACCGTCCAGGTCATCCTGAGCGACGACGGCGGAACCGACCGGGGTGGGGTGGACCGCTCCTCACCGCACCTCTTCACCATCACGGTCAATGCGGAGCCAACGGCTATCGAACTGCTCTCCTTCACGGTGGCTCGCTCCCCGGCGGGAGTCACGCTCCGGTGGGTCACGGGGATGGAGCTTGAAACGTGGGGCTTCCACCTGCTCCGCAGCGCCGACAACCAGCAGAACCACGCCATCCGCCTGACCGACGGGCCGATTCTGGCGCGGGGGCGCAACGGAGACGGCGCAACCTATACCTGGAGCGACCTGACGGCTCAGGAGGGAACCGCCTGGTACTACTGGTTGCAGGAAATCGAACTGGATGGAACGTCTCATACCTATGGCCCCTTCTCGTTGAGCCATCTGTCCGCAGCAGGAGGGGATGATACGAGCAAACGGCGGGTGTTCCTGCCGCTGGTGCAGAGATAACTACGAGGTCATGAGGAGATGGCGATGGCATTGCGTTCAATGGTAGCAGGAGCAGGGAGCTTCGGGGGTGTCCTGCTCTTGCTGCTGCTGCTAACCAGGGGAGCCGGTTTCCCTACCCGTGCAGATACCCCCTCCTATGCAGGGTTGGTGGTGGCCTATGGTGATGGCACGGTAGACACCGTGTGCGTGGACCTGGGCGCAGACGGGGTGGCGCGGGGCATCGAAGTCCTGCAAGATTCGGGGTTGCACCTGGAAGCCGCGTTTGGGGGAGAAATCGTCTGTCAGATCGGGGTAGTTGGCTGCCCCGGCAACGATTGCTGGTGTGCCTACCCTGGAGCCTACTGGGCCTATTATCACCTGGACGAGGCCGGGGCAGCCTGGGAGTTTTCGGGCAGCGGGGCAGCTTCCTACCAGGTTGCGCCTGGGGCCGTGGAGGGGTGGCGGTGGGGAACGGAAAGCGACCTGCCGGTCATTCCATTCGATGATATCTGTGACGTGGATAGCTCCCCCGCATCGGTCATCTATCTGCCGCTCGTCTATCGTTCGCTGCCCGGATGAGCGAGGGACCAGGGATTCGGGGTCGGGGGTGCCTGTTTATCTGCAATAAAGAAGTAATGGTACAGAACCATTTCACGGAATTGAGGCATGGAGGTGGGGTATGCAGCCTGCACAGCACATGGGCATGGGCATGGTCGGCATCATTCGCTGGTTGACGTGGGCCGGGTTGGTCTTCGGGTTGGTTGCTGGTGGTTCCCTGGTGCTCTCACTTCGGGGAGTTGCCCACGCGCAGCAACCCGAACCTGCCCCGTTGGCTCTCCCGGAGGCGGCGTTTACCACCAGCAAAGCAGGCGGGATTGTTTCTCTGCTGGAAGGGCCGGCTGCGGTTGTCACTGGCGTTTCGAGCCAGTACAACGCTTCCTATCGGGCGGAAAACGCCCTGGATGGGAACGACACCACGACCTGGATTTCTGCCTATGGACAGACGACGGACCAGTGGATGAAGATTCAGGTGAGCGGCGGGACGGTCGCTCCCATCTCCCGCGTTCGCCTGCGCTCCTACGCCACCAACGTGGCGGTGAGGGATATGGAAGTTCGTGTGTCGGCAACTACTGACGACGCTGCTGCCTTTGCGCCAGTGCTGACCGTAACCGCGGAGAATACCAGCAACCTGCAAGAGTTCACGTTCGCGCCGATTGCGGCACGGTATGTGCAGTTTGTTGTCCGGAACGTCTACGGAGCCAGTCCCTACGTGGCGGTCCGGGCCTTCGAGGTGCTCACCCCCGATGGGGCGAATGTGGCGAGCATTGATGGGGGCGGGGCGTCGGTGTTGGCGTTTTCCAGTCGCTCCAGCAACAGTCCGGACGTTGCCCCGGAGCACGCCATTGACTACGATACGTCATCGGCCTGGTATACGGGCAGCGGCCAGACCACCGACCAGTGGATGACCATTCGCCTGATTGACGGCGGTCCCTGGCTGATTGACCGGGTGATGCTGCGGGGGAGCAGTGGCCCGACTTCCCCCCGCAGCTTCGAAGTGCGTGCTGCTTCTGCCTCCCCCGATGAGGCTGAGATGGTGACAGTGCTCCGCGCAGCACTCCCCGCAGATGGCGCAGCCCACTGGTTTGATTTTCCAGCCGTGCCGGCGCGGTACGTGCAGTTGGTGCTGACCGACAACCACGGCTCCCCGCTCACCACGGGGGTCTCCGATTTTCAGGTCTATTCGCCGCAGCGGGGCGGGCCGCGGGTTGCGTTCGAAGACCGCTCGACTGTTCCCAATGGGGAGGTGGTGGCGTGGGACTGGGATTTCGGGGATGGGGCGATATCGGCGGAGCCATCGCCTGTGCATACCTACGAATCGCCCGGCACCTACCCGGTGCGGCTCATCATCACCGACCGCAGCGGACTGACCGACACCGTCGCGATGGACTATACCGTGCTCATGCCGCCGCAGGGCGATATCACCTGGTCTCCGGACCCGGCGTATGAGGGGCAGGCGCTCACCTTCAGCCCGGTGGTGACCGAGAGCAGCGGGATGCTGGTGGGGCGAGAATGGCGCATCGGTGCGGATACGGCCACGGTGCAGGCGGAGCAGGTCACACTGACGGTACCCGACAATGGGGCGCTCATCGTGGCGCTGCGTATGACCAATCATCACCTGCTCTCGTCCAGCGTGACGAAGACGGTGCAGGTTGAAAACAGCCCCCCGACCGTCACCATTGCCGAGGAGACCGTCAATGCGTTCTGGGGGTTGGATTGGCAAACTGGCCTCACCATTGCGGTGACGGACCCTGGCCTGACCGACCGCGACACGCTGAGGTGCGATTGGGATTCGGGCGATGGGCAAACCACGCATATCCCGAACTGCACGACTGAGACGGTGAGTCCGACCTTCCGCTATGCCCAGCCGGGGACCTATGTCGCCACGCTCCGCGTCACCGACAAGGATGGAGCCACTGCCAGCGATAGCCTGACCGTGCAGGTGGAGAAACGCGCCAGTCGGGTTATCAACTATCGCCCGCGTCTCCCTGATAACCCTGGCGATGGCGATGGCGATGAGATCGAGGTTCGTGCCCGGCTCTTCGACACATCCAACCGCAGCAGTTCTATGGCGGGCTATCCTCTCACCTTCCTGGTGAATGGACAGGCGCGGGTTGCCACAACCGATGGTGAGGGGTATGCCTCGGTGCGTGTTCCGGCCAGTGGGGGGACGAACCTTACGCTCACCACCACCTTTGATGGCAACCATCTCTATGCACCATCCAGCGATACGGATTCGTTGAGCGTTGCCTCACTCTTCTCCCAGACCACGCCCAGAGGGGATATCGTCTTTCTCTTCGATGAGTCGGGGAGCATGGCGGCGGATCAGGAGGAGGTGAAACGCCGGCTGAGCGATATGGTTGACCAGCTTGGCTTTGAGATGGATTTTCAGCTTGGCCTGGTCGGGTTCGGTTCCTTCATCAGCGATGGACAACCCCGTATTCTCACTCCTCTGACCGATGATGTGGCGGAGTTTGCCGCTGGGATAGACACACTGATGGCAAGCGGTGGGACCGAGCCGGGCTTCAGCGCGGTGGTGCGAGGGATGGGCGATGCTATGGGCTTCCGACCCGATGCCGGGGTCTGTGCCATCATGATTACGGATGAGGATGCTACCTCCAACATCGGGTTGTATGCCCCGGAGACGCAGCTTGATGCCCTGGCGGCGCTCCTCAGCCGCGGCGCGGTGTTTCTGGGCATTGTCGAAACGAGGCATGCTCTGGTAGCCTCCGATTATGGGCCTGAGCCGGGCAGTCTGGCGTTCGAGACGGAAGGAGAGGTCTTTGAGATGCTCGATTTCCGTGAGGATTCTTTGCCCGTATTGACGGCCATCATTGACCATTGCAGCCACAGCGTTGCGCTGGCGGTGCGTCCGGACCTGACCGTCTCCAAAGTACCGGAGCAGGCAACTGTTCAGGCAGGCAACCTGATACCCTACACTATCACCATCACGAATGCCAGCACGCTGGATGCCACCGGGGTGCGTCTCACCGATACCATGCCCGATGGGACGATATTCGTTTCCGCTGACCAGGGGGGAACTGCCGCGCAGGGGCAGGTGACGTGGCCGGCCTTTACGCTGCCTGCCCGGACCCGCACCACCCGCCAGGTGACGCTTCGGGTTGTTGAGACACTGCCGGTGGGGGTTCACCAGGTTGTTAATACGGTTTCGGTTTCTGATGACGGGTCGCAGGGAGCGGATAAGACTCCTGACAATAATACAGCCAGCGTCGTGACGACCGTGGTGGTGGGAGATGGGCCAATCCCGACAGTCACGCCCACGGCCTCGGCCACGCCGACCCGCACCCCAACGGCTTCGGCCACGCCGACCCGCACCCCAACGGCTTCGGCCACGCCG
>JAAUSY010000240.1 GCA_012032475.1 Chloroflexaceae bacterium | reverse complement strand
CACCAGTTCCACAAATACTTGATACGGAGCCTCTGGCGGCGCGTCGCAATCCGCCATCCCTCAAAGCCAACGTGAGACCATGGCCGTATCGTTGTGCCCTTCTTCATCCGCCCCCCCTATCCCGGTCGCGCCAGACGCGGTCTGGAAACTGCTTGATGCTTCCCCTCTGGGTATTATAACAGTTTCTCAATGCACTGACGTTCGTATTATTGGGGAGCGTTGGGGGGCTGCCACGGCGGCTCGTAGCACCCGCGGCAGCGAGCTTCATAGAGTTCATGGCCGCCCACCACAATCGTCGGCGCACTCGCCGGCGCGGGTTGCCATCCACCAACCGCTGCGTGCGCGTTGCATAGGCTCCGCACTGCACACAGATAGCATAGAGCTTGTCCACATGTTCTGCCACCGCCATCAACTGCGCCATGGCCGGGAACGGCGCAGCGCGGTAGTCCTGGTCTAACCCGGCCACCACCACCCGTATCCCCTGGTCGGCGAGCTGCTGGCACCCCTCCACCACGCGCTCCGGCGGGTCCTCCAGAAAGTGCAACTCGTCTATTGCCACCACGCGCACCTCGCCGGCGTGCGCCAGCACCTCATGGAATGAACTGACGGGGTAGGCTTCCAACTGGCTCCCGATGTGGCTGGTCACGTGGCGGTCGCTGTAGCGCGTGTCCAGGCGCGGGGTGAAGATACGGAATGGCTGGCGGGCAATGCGCACCTGGCGTATCCGCCGAATTAACTCCTCGGTCTTACCGCTGAACATACACCCGCAAATAACTTCGATGCGGCCACTGGGAGCTGGTCGAGTCATCGGGAGCACCCTCACCCTTCTGCCTCCGCCTGCATCCGCTTCCAGGCGTGGATCAAGCCATTGGTAGACGAGTCGTGCGATGTCACCTCTGCGCTGCCGCGCAGCTCTGGTTCAATCACCTTTGCCAGCTGCTTCCCAAGCTCCACCCCCATCTGGTCGAACGAGTTGATGTTCCAGATGACGCCCTGGGTGAAAATCTTGTGCTCATAGAGCGCAATCAGCGCCCCCAACGTCCGGGGCGTCAACTGCCTGAACAGGATGGAGTTGGTTGGACGGTTGCCCTCGAAGGTCTTCGCCCGCACCAGGGTTTCGAGCGCCGGCCCCGACAACCCCGACGCCGCAAGCTCAGCGCGGACTTCCTCCTCCGTCCGCCCACGCATGAGCGCCTCGGTCTGAGCCAGAAAGTTGGCAATGAGAATCGGGTGGTGGGGACCGATGGGGTTGAGCGACCGCGACGGAGCCAGGAAGTCGCACGGCACGAGCTTCGTGCCCTGGTGGATAAGCTGATAAAACGCGTGCTGCCCGTTGGTGCCCGGCTCCCCCCAGATGATAGGCCCGGTCGAATAGTCCACCCACTCGTTGTCCCTGGTGACGCGCTTCCCATTGCTTTCCATATCTCCCTGCTGAAAATAGGCCGGGAAGCGCGAGAGATACTGGTCGTAGGGCAGAATGGCGTGGGTCTCCGCCCCGAAGAAGTTGTTATACCAGATGCCAAGCAACCCCATCAGCACGGGGACGTTCTGCTCAAAGGGCGCGGTTCGGAAGTGCTCATCTACCAGGTGGGCACCGGTCAGGAGTTCTTCAAAGTGCTCCATCCCGACCGCCAGCACGATAGACAGCCCGACCGCCGACCAGAGCGAATAGCGCCCGCCAACCCAATCCCAGAATTCGAGCATATTGGCCGGGTCAATGCCGAAGTGCTCCACCGCGGCCCGGTTGGTGGACATCGCCACGAAGTGCTGCGCAATAGCGGCTTCATCTGCGGTGGCCGAGAGGAACCACGACCGGGCCGTGTGCGCATTGGTCATCGTCTCCTGGGTGGTGAAGGTCTTGGAAGCGACCAGGAACAGCACCGTTTCCGGGTTCACCTGCCGCAGCGTCTCGGCCATATCCGTCGCATCTACGTTCGACACAAAGTGCATCCGCAGGTCGGGCTTGCCATAGCGGGTGAGCGCCTGGGTGACCATCTTCGGCCCCAGGTCCGACCCACCAATGCCAATATTCACCACATCGGTGATTGGCTGGCCGGTGTGCCCCCTCCAGTCACCGGAGCGCACCCGCCCGCTAAACTGGCGCATCTGGCCGAGCACGCAGTTCACGCCGGGCATCACGTCGGCTGCGTCTACCAGAATGGGCCGGTTGGAGCGGTTGCGCAGCGCGATGTGCAACACCGCTCGCCCTTCGGTGTAGTTGATTTTCTCGCCGCTGAACATGGCCTGGATATGGTCGGCAAGGCGAGCCTGGTGGGCCAGGTTGATGAGCAGCGAACGGGTCTCTTCGGTGATGCGGTTCTTGGAGTAGTCAAAGAGGATATCGTCCAGCCAGAGCGAAAAGGTCGTAAAGCGGTCGGGGTCGCGGGCAAACAGGTCCCGCATCGTCACCGCTCGGATGGTCTGGTAATGGGCTTCCAATGCCTGCCATGCAGGTGAGACGGTCAGTGCCGACATGGTTCTCATCTCCTCGTGGTTTCAGGGTTTGCCAGCCGGGGCAGCCCGTGCCTTCCCGGTTGCTCCGGCGGGAGCCATGATACCACAGGGCTGCTCGTCGTATGAGCACCTTTTCTGCCCCCCCTCACGTATCACGTATCACGCCTCATGGGAAGGACTGGTGCTATAATACAAGCAGGGAGAACCCAGGATGCGCACCCATACCACGAGCACCTGGAAGGAATGAGGCTTGTTGGTGCCTCAACCAACCGTCCCCGGCCGTGGCTACGTCGGGACGTAAAACACGCCTGTGGACTGCATGGAAGACGCTCATTTGAGAGCGCAGCGCAGGACGAAGCAGGAATTTCGAACATGGACAAGGCGTACCTTTGGGTGCCTTTGAACACCTAGTTTGAACACCTAGAAAGTAGCAGGTGACCAATGGACGAGATAGATATGCGGCGGGTATGTGCGTGGGCCCGAGAGGGCGGGGCCATTGCTTGTGGATTCTTTAACTCGGTCCAGGGGCATCGCAAGGCCGACCAGAGCCTGGTGTCCCAGGCAGACCTTGAAATCGAGCAGATGTTGCGAGACCAGATTAGCGAACACTACCCGGAACACGGCATCGTCGGGGAGGAAGCGGGGAGCCAGGACAGCGACCGCGAATGGGTCTGGTGCCTGGACCCGCTGGACGGGACCGAAGCGTTCCTGTGCGGGTTGCCCATCTGGGCGGTTTCCATTGGCATCTTTCGCCACAAAAAGCCATATCGCGGGGTTGTCTACCTGCCTGCCACCGACGAATGCTACTGGAACGACGCCCAGGGAGCCTTCTGGAATGGGAACCCCATTCGGGTGAGCGAGAAGACCAGCCTCGACCGCACCGACTGGATTATCACCCACTCGCGCACCCACCTGGACTACGAGGTGACCTTTCCGGGCAAGATGCGCTCATTTGGCAGCTTTGCGGCGCATTTCTGCTATGTGGCGCGAGCCAGCACCCCCGCAGCACTGATTGGCTACCCGCAACTCTGGGATATTGCAGCGGGGATGGCGATTTTGCAGGCCGCCGGGGGCGTGACGACGATGTTGCCAGATGGCGCGGTGCTCGACCCGCAGGTGTTGTTCGAACACAAGACCAGTCCGCGACCCCTGCTTGCGTCTCCGCCGGCGCTGGTTGGCGACCTGGTGCGGTACATCAAGATGCGCCAGACCTCGTGAACAGCTTCTCAGGCCAGTGACGGGTGACGAGGTGGGGGCCGTTCACGGTGAACGTTGGTTTGCCGCAGGGCCACGGCGCGTCACTCGTCCTGCCTCATTCGCCGCGGGTTTCCTCGCGGTTTCTGGTCGCCCTCGACTTCGGCACAATTTGGGAGCCGTATCTCCGGGCATACACATGCGTGAACTCCGCCCCGAAAAGGAAAATTTGTGCGGAATAGTAGACCCAGAGCAGGACCACCACCAGCGAACCCGCCGCGCCATAGGTGGTGCTGAAGCTGCGGCTCATCAGGTAGAGCGAGATGAGCAGGCGGCCCGTATCGAACAGCAGCGCCGTGACCGCGGCTCCAATCCACACATCGCCCCAGGCAATCTTCGCATCGGGCAGCACCTTGAAGAGCATCGCAAAGAGCAGGGTAATCACCCCCAGGGCGAGCAGGAAATACAGCACCTCCCAGGCAACGTGCATCCCAGGGAGCAAACCCTGAACCAGTTCGTAGAGCGACGACAGTGACGTATGGATGATAATCGAGAGGAGAATCAGCAGCCCGATGCTCAGGGTCAGAAAGAACCCCACAATGCGGTTCCAGATAATCTGGAGCACGCTCCGGTGGGGTTTGGGCACATCCCAGATCATGTTGAGGGCGTCTTTCATCTCGGCAAATACCCACGAAGAGCCAAGCAGCATGGCAAGCGCCCCAACGATGATGGCGATGATATTGCCCGAAGGTCGGATGGAGTTTTCGATCAATTCCTGAACCCCCCTGGCCCCCTCCCTCCCGACGACTTTCTCAATCTCTCCGATGATTTCTTTCTGGGCCGCTGCTTCGCCATAGACCAACCCCACGATGGCGATACCGATGACCAGCACCGGAGCTAGCGAAAAGATGGTATAGAACGCCAGCGCCGCCGCAAGCTGCGAAGCGTTGTCCTGATTCCACCCCTCAGCGGTGTCTTTGAAGAGCACAAAGATAACCTTGAGGAGGTGCCAGATATTCCAGGGCAGATGCAACACCGTTTTGACCAGGTTCCAGAATGCTTTGACGACCAGCGAAACTTCCCGTATCGCCGCGCCGACCAGGTTGCGAAAGGCTTTGAACAGGAGCCAGATTTCTCGGGCAACCGCCTTGAGCATTTTCCAGAAGGCGTTGGGCAAGAACCAGAGAATCCCCCACATCGCACCACCCCGCGCTACCTTGAGTCCCCCGGATCGGGCGGGGGCTTCCTTCCCTATTATAGGCGAATACGGGAGCAAGCCATGCTCACCATGCCAACCATGCCAACATGGGGCTTTTTGTGCTATACTGTTGCCAGTCTACCAGCAACGCCATAACAATAATAAATGAAAGAAAGGGGGAACCCACCAGGAATGATGGCCTCTTCGCTCAACCTCGAACTCCATATTCGGCACGACCGCGACCACTCCTTTTTGCTCGATATGCAGCTCCGCACCCCGCAGCACCAGGCCACCACCGAAGACCTTGCCCTGGGGGTGAAGCTCGTGCTCAACCCGGAGCAACTCCCCTCGGCGGATACGACCGCCCCCGCAACCGTTGGTCGCGCTCTGAGTGATATTGTGTTCCTGGACCGCAAGGTCCTGGCCGGGTGGATGCGGGCCAAGACTCTTTCTCAGGAACAGGCTGCACCTTTGCGCGTGCATCTGCACCTGGACCCGCAGCACGAACCTCTGCACCGGCTCCCCTGGGAACTGCTGCAAGACCCCCCTGGAATTCGGCGTCATCTGTCGGAACGAAAACGTACTCTTCTCACGCTACCTGCCCGGCGGAGCAACCGCCCCACCGGTTCCGCCGTTTCCAGGGCCGACCTGCGGGC
>JAAUSY010000239.1 GCA_012032475.1 Chloroflexaceae bacterium | reverse complement strand
TCGATCCCGAAGCGGAGGCCGAAGCCGCCCCCCCCGCGGGTGCGGAGCCGGTGATTGCGCCGCTGTCGCTGGAGGAACTGGGGCTTTCCCCCGAAGAAATTGCCCAACTCAACCAGGAACAGGGTCTGGAGTGGGAAACCCCGCCCGAAGCGGAGGCCGAAGCCGCCCCCCCCGCGGGTGCGGAGCCGGTGATTGCGCCGTTCCACCTGGGTGAATCAGCTCCCCCGTCGGAAAGGGAAGAAATCGCGTTGTTTGACCAGGAAACCAGGGCAGCAGACCACGATGAGACGGAGTTGACCCCCTTCTCACTGGATGAACTGGGGTTAATCGAGGATATCGAAGAACCCACCCCTTCCCTATCGCTTCCTCCGCGGAGTAAAGCCCCCGAAACCCAACTCCTCGATGATGTGGATATTCAACCATTCTCGCTCGATGAACTTGGTCTGGATGAGGGGGGCGCTTTTGGTCTGGGCGACATCAGCGAACAGGAGAAAGACCGGCTTGGTCTGACGGCTGAGGAGCTTTCGGGACTGGACAGCCTGGGAGGATTGCAACGCTCTTTCGGTTCTGGCGGAGAAGCGCCCACCCCGGAGACAATGCCTGACACCGGCGACCCGGACCTTGACCGATTGATTGTTCTGGGTCAGCGGGAGGGGTTTGTTGACCTGACCGACATTATCAACATTGTCGAGGACCCCGTTGCCGAGGCCGAACGGATTGAGGACATCGGACGCGCTCTGTATCGGGCAGGCATTGAAATTCGTGATGGTGACGAAATCATAGATATGTCCGATGAATATGATGATGTTGAGGGGGGGTATGACGAAGCAGGGGTGGGCGAACATGGGTATGCCGAGGCAGCGGCCCCGGTTTTCATGGCTGAAGCAGAAGAACCAGAGATAGCCCCGCTTTCTCTGGAAGAACTAGGGTTGAGCGCCGATGAGATAGCCTCGCTCGGACTCATTGAGGAATCGCAGGCTCAGAAACCCCACGCGGCCCCTTCGACCGGCCCGCTCTTTCCTGAAGCATCCGAATCCCCTGCCGAGCGTTCCAGGCCACCTTCTCCGCCCGCGGCCCCACCAACGCAGGAGGAAGAACCGGTGATTGCGCCGCTGTCGCTGCAAGAACTGGGGTTGACGGAAGAGGAAATCGCGCTGCTTGGCCTGGGAGAAACAGGTCTGGCAACGCCCACGCCGCCGGCAGCGCTATCGGGGACTGAGCCTGAAAGACCCGCACCTGCTGCTCCCGAACCCGCACCCACCCCCGAACCCGAACCGCCGTTTGCTGCGCCGCCTCCACCTCCGTCGGTCGAAGAGCCGGTGATTGCGCCGCTGTCGCTGCAAGAACTGGGATTGACAGAAGAGGAAATCGCGCTGCTTGGCCTGGGAGAAGCCGGCCCGGCCACCCCTACATCACTGGCAGAACCATCGGGTCCATCGGGTCCATCGGGTCCATCGGGTCCATCGGCGACACCTCCACCGCCTCTACCCGAACTGGTGGCTCCCCCTCCGGCCCCGTCTCCTACCAGGACGGAGGTACCAGGCAGGAAACCAGCGGCTCTCACCGAGGGGTTCGGTCTCACGGCAGAAGAACTGGCCCGGTTGGAGGGGTTGGCGGCGAAGAGCGAATATGAGGGCAAGCCGTCAGAAATGGGCTTCCGTGAACTGACCGGGCAGGTGGGAGGCGAGACCACATCAGAAACCGAAGAAGAAGACTTCTTCAGCTTCGACCTGCTTGACGAACCGAAGACTGCGGTGCGCCCGGCCCAACCCGCGAAAAAACGGGAAGAACCAGCACCAAAGGAAGCCCAACCGCCTTCACCAGAAGACCTGGCCTTTGTGCCGGCCTCTCTCGATGAACTTGACGATATCTGGGATTTGCCGGATGTTCCAGCAAGCGAAGTTCCGGCTCGCATTACCATTGAACGGCCGGTTTCTCGCCCTGAGCGAGGAGGGGAACCAACCCCGCAAAGGCCGCCCTCCCCGCAAGGAACGCGGCCCGGTCTGCCCGGACGCAAGAGCGCCCGGCCCATCCAGGAAGGGCGAGAGCGACCCGCCTGGCCGGGGGTGCAGCGCAGGCCGTCGCCCCAGGAAGAACCAGATAGCGAAGAGGAAAAGAGCTTTTTACCAACTGGTGATGAAGAGCTTGATACCCACCTCCGTCAACTCGAAGATGAACCCGACAACCACGGCCTGTGTCTTGCGGTTGCGCATTTCAGTATGGAAAAAGGGTATGATGAAATCGGTACCTACTACTTCAATCGGCTCATCCAGCAGAAAGCCCTGCTGGATGAAGTGGTGGACAATGTGCTCGACCTGATACGGAGCACCGAAGATCAAACCCTGCTTCAACCGTTGTATCGCGTGCTTGGTGATGCCTATACCAGGCAGAAGCGCTTCAAAGAGGCAATGGCAGCCTATCGTGGGAACATCCCGGTTTAGCGTGCTCTCTTTCTCTGAATTCGACATTGCCAGAATGAAAGGCTAGGTTATGCGGCGGATCGTTGAAGATTTGATCCGGGTAGATGGAGTGATTGGAAGTCTCCTGGTTGGCAAAGATGGTCTGGTCGTCGCCAGCACCCTCCTGGATGAAGAAGACGCGGAAATACTGGGGGCTATGTCGGCAGCAGTGTTTGGCGAGATTGACAAGGCCACCAAACGCATTGGGGTCGGAACGCTGGTAGATGCGATCATTGATGCCAAAGAAGGGTCCATTCTCGTGCTGGAAGCCAAGGATTTGATCCTGGTGGTCATTACCCAGCGTACCGTGAATCTGGGGTTGGTCAAGATGGAGATGCGCCGGGCGGCCAAACGCATTGGCGAGGCCGTCCCGATATAGGGAGTGGGATGACCAACCGGGTCGTCCTTTCTTCTGTTCTTCTGGATCATGGTAGACAGTTATAGTTAGTTAGAGATAAATAGTATGGATAGAGTGCGAGGAAAGAAGGGGAAAGCGTGGTTATGGAGCGTTCGCTCATTATTTTGAAGCCCGACGCGGTTCAGCGGGGGTTGATAGGTCCGATTATCGCCCGGCTGGAGCAGCGCGGGCTGAAGTTTGCTGGCCTCAAGCTGATGCAGGTAGACCAGGCGCTGGCACAGCAGCATTACGGCATTCACCAGGGCAAGCCCTTTTTCGAGAGCCTGATCCAGTATATTACCTCTGGCCCGGTGGTGGTACTGGTTGTGGTCGGCAACAACGTCATTCAGATGGTCCGTTCCACCGTGGGCGCAACCAACCCGGCCAGCGCTGCCCCAGGGACTATCCGAGGCGATTTTGCCGTTGAAATCGGGCGCAACCTGATTCACGCCTCCGACTCGCCGGAGAACGGGGAGCAAGAAGTGGCGCTTTTCTTTCGGCCAGAAGAACTGGTGGATTGGGCGCGGAGCGCGGATAGCTGGATTTACGAATAAATAGGGGGAGAAATCGTCTCCCGCAGGGCTTCGTTTCGTGACGACCTTCCTGCGGGAGGCTTTTCATTGCCAGAATTAGTCGTCGTCCTCTTCGTCCTTGCGTGACCCAAGTTGTCGGTCAATCATAATCAGGGCGTGCCCCTTGTCCCCGGCCATCTTGAAGAGTTCGATCACCTCCGAGGCGCTCTTCTCTTCCTCGACCTGTTCTTCAATGAACCAGTGGAGCATCACCTGGGTGGGGTAGTCGTTCTCCTTGACGGCAAGCGCGTAGATGTTGTTGATGGATGCGGTGACGCGCTGCTCGTGGGCGAGCGCCTTCTCGAACACTTCCAGCGGTGAGCTAAATTCGGTTGGTGGTTGGTCAAGCCCCTTCAAGATGACGCGCCCGTTGCGGTCATTCACATAATCGAAAAACCGCATCGCGTGTTCACGTTCTTCCTCGCTCTGGAGCCGCATCCACTTGGCACACCCCGGCAGGTTCGCGTCCTCGAAATAGGCCGACATCGAAAGGTAGAGATGGGCCGCATAAAACTCGTCCTTAATCTGTTCGTTAATCGCGTCCTGAATCGTTTGACTGAGCATTTCTTTTCAACTCCTTCTAACTCAAGTTCTTACTCAGGTTCTTCCATGTAAAACATGCTCAAATGCATTATACCTCGGAATACGCAACGTGGTGTACTTTTTTCTCATCTGCCACTGCCTCTGCCTTGCCGGGGTGATGCCCGCCACGGGTAATGGCGTTCGTCATCAGCCGGGGGTTGCGGCGTTGCATAGCTCACCCGTTCCACCCGTCACGAACCACCCGCTACCGGCACGACCTGCCTACTCCGACGGCGGATTGAGCAGAAATTGCATGGTATCTCCCAGGATTTGCGGATTGACCGGCTCTTCCACAATGGCGATGGTCCAATCGCTGGCATAGGGTACCGACTGGAGTTCAACCATCGGCAGGGCGCTCACAATGACAATCGGGATGTTTGCCGTTGCCTCATTCGCCCGCAGTTGTTCGATCACAGCTTCTTCCGGGGTCTGGATGCCTGGAAGGGCGACCACAAAGAGATTGGGAAGTTCGGATGGCAGATTTTCAGGGTTGCACCTCGCAATAGTATAGGCATCGGACGGAATCAGCGATGCCAGGCGTTCGCCGGTGGCGGGGTCACGCGCAACCACAGAAATAGCAGGAGACATAGACGACGACCTCCTTAACTGGCACAGGACAACATGTCGGTATCGCCCTAGATTGTAGCACAGGCCCGGCGCATGCGCCAGAGGGAGCAGAAGGGGCACCGGGTGGCTCCTGTACCTGTTTGCCTCCTGCCCGCTCCCGCTACACCTGGTAGATAAACTCCGTCTCCGTGCGCAACGAGCGCACAAACGCCACGATCAACTGGATAGCCGCCTCCACATCGGCCCTATCAATCATCTCGTTGGGCGTATGCATGTAGCGGTTGGGAACACTGATAACCCCCGTTGCCACGCCCTGCCGAACCATGTGGATGACATCGGCGTCGGTGCCGGTGTTGCGAGGCGTCACCTGGACGCTATAGGCAATCCCTTCGCGCTCGGCCACCTCCCGCAACCGCTGGTAGACCAGCAGGCTATTCGCGGCTCCCCGCGACAACACCGCTCCCCCACCGAGCTTGACATCGCCATCTTCCTTCTTGTTGGAATTCGGGTGGTCGGTCGCCATTGTGACATCCACAACCAGCGCAACGTGGGGGTCGAAGCTGAAGGCCGCTACCATCGCCCCCGCCGAACTAATCTCCTCATCGGTGGTTGCCACCGCCACCACGCTGGCCGCCGGGCGGTCGGCAGATAGCCGCCGCAGGGCCTCCAGCACGATAAACGCCCCGATACGATTATCTACGCTCCGGCTGATAATCCGACCATTCGGCAGTTCGTAGAGCGGCGCGTCTATCACCCCCACCCCCCCGACCAGTACCCGTTCGCGGGCTTCGTCATGGTTCTTTGCCCCGATATCAAGCCACAGGTCTTTGACCTTGCTGGCGGCTTCCAGTTCGTCGCCCTTGAGCAGGTGGATCGGCTTCTTGCCAATGACCCCGATGACATCGCCTGGTTTCCGGACAGGCGCACCCGCTGCCCCACG
>JAAUSY010000238.1 GCA_012032475.1 Chloroflexaceae bacterium | reverse complement strand
CTTCGACGAATTGGCGACCACAGGCCTTACATGCAAATTTTTGTTTCCCAGTATGAATGGATCCATTTTTGACCACCCGTTCGGAGTGGCAGGAGGGACAACGCGGCATGAGTCTTTCTCTTTCCAGAACAGAACATGGTACACTTGCTGCCCATTCTATCACTACCGTTCAAGGACTACCAAAACACGAAGCGGAGGTAGAAGCGGAGAAACAGCGCATTATTCTTCGAGGCATTGTCGTTGGCATTGCCGAAGGTTATCATGCACATAGGACGCTTCAGCAAGTAGGGAGAGATATCAAACGGCGGCGATGAAGGGCATCAGGGTTTCCCTCCTGGTAGGCGCGTCCGATAACTCCCATCACTGCGCCGCAACTCACGCGCCATTGCCAGACACAGCATCTCGTCATTCGCATAAATGTATGCCGCTGCGTCGCTGTGCAGCGAACGGCGAACCATCACCGGCTGGCCTTTCCAGTAGGCGAGCAGACTATCTTCAAAGTGCAACTCCTCACATTCGACAGCGCCATCCTCGCCCACGATGCCTGGCTGTGCGGGCAGCAAGCGGCGCAGCGCGGGAAACTGCCAGGCCGGGTCGCGGGTGTAGCCGGTGAGGTGGGCGTGGGCGTGCTGGCGCTCTTTTTGCGCCGTGAGCGGCCCGTAGCCGTGGACGCGACGGAGATAGGTATTCAGCAACCGAGCAAACGCTTGTTGGAATACGGGTTTGTCCGCGATATCTTTCGTCCAGGTTCCACGCAGGTGCTCCAGAATGGCAGGAATAGCCGCGGTGCGCTGGACGGGGAGGCCCACGTCTTCGATAGATTGCTGCAACGTGCAGGGAGGGTCTTCGCTGAGAAGGAAGAATGTAAGCTGGCAACACCCATCTCAAACCGGTCGGGACCTGGGGGGCAGGTTGGCGATGGGCAACAATGGCATCATAGAGCACCAGTTCATCATCACCAGCCGGGTTCTGTCGCACCCGAAACGCCAGGACGCGGTGACCATCTGCATCAACAATACCGGTGACCAGCGGCGCATGCATCTCCTGCTCACGCAAGCGCAGACGAATATCGGGTCGAAAATGAACCATCCACCACGGAGTGTCCAGGGGTTCGAGCACGACGCCAGTTTCCTGAGTTCGCCGCTCATCAAGGAAGACACAGATTGACCAGACCGCTTCATACGTAACCGGTGCCGCACCGGCATGCGCTGCCATGCGCTGGATGAGTGTCCAGACCATTGGTATGCTGCGCATCTCCCGTGAACAGTACAGGTGCTCTATGGTACGGTAGACATCCAGCGACACACCAGCGAAAATGCGGTCAATATCGGCAGGATGGATGAGACACACCTCCGCGCCATAGCGTTGTGTCCGGGTCGAAAGCTCGGTGCCCTTTATATGGGACGGCAGGGTATCGTCTGAGACAGCCCTGCGGATAACCTTTTGTAACGCCGTATAATGACCCGCTTCTGGGACTTTTTGGCTTCGTAAACCTCAAGAGGGTCAACCTCCTGTCCCTGCGGTGAGGCTACCCAGAAGGCGGTGCAGAACCATTGGTCGTTATGGAAGACTTCAATCTCTTCCGGCTTCTCGTACGTGGTCCCGATACGCACCGTCACGTGCTCACCGACAATCTCTGCCAGTTCCGAGTGCCAGAACCACCGGCCCTCGATCTTGATGCCCTTTTTCACTACTTTGCGCCTGAAAGGCTCCTTGAGGAGGATTTGCAAGATGTCAGGATTGGCCGGCTCGGCAAAACAGTGTTTCTCCCAATAGGTCAGTGGGGTCATCGCTTCCGCCTCATCCGGGTACTCGAATGAGGTCTGGTGATAGGTTTCAGTGGCAAATTTCCAGAATCTTTCCACGAGTTGATAGATGGTGAGCTTCTCCTCGGTTTTCAGCGCTTCCGTGTTGCGCTCGACGGTGTTAGCGTGGGTATACCCTTCGAGTGTTGCCCAGAATCGAGTGTTCAAGGTGCCGAAAAACCGCTCGACAGCTCCCTTGATGTTGGGGTTTCTGGTTTCGTAGAGACGAAAACTGAGTTCCCGAGCCAGTTGTTTCACGTAGTGGGAGGTAAACTGCCGCCCCCGGTCGATCCAAATTTCTTCGGGGATGCCGCCGTAGTGGTTCCTTTCAGATACCGTCAGGGCATCACGGATCACAAGTCCCACATCAAAGCGATCTGGGACATCGTAGGTGAATCGTGCGGCAACAAGTACCCCTGATCGGCCATCAATGCAGGTGATAATCTGGGGACGTTTCTCACCACTTCTGGTACGATACTTTTTCGAGCGCAGATCTTGCACCAGGACATCAACCGCTGTGATGTCGACCTGGTAAATGACCCGTTTGAAGTGTATCGGATACGTAATCTGACACTTGTTCGCAAACTCCCGCGAGCGGTTATCTGCGAGCAGTTTATCACCCTTCGGGATACGCTCACAGATGGTTCGCACCTGCCATTCCGTGGGTTCTTCCTCGCCCAGGAGCCGGGCCCGCTCACAGGCCAGTCGGTGAACCTCATGGACTGGACAGTCCCGTTTACTCAGCCGAATGCCCTGGACGATGTCGATCATTCGGTCACTGATGTTGTGGGAGCGTCCGCGATCTGAGCGACGCCTGGTAGCGAGTCCGGCAATCCCGTGGTCGCGGTAGGCCGACCACCATTTCCAGAGCGTGCTGCGACCTTTCCCGCTTTTTTGAGCCTGTGCTTGCATCTCAGCTTCAGAAACGTGTGCCTGTTCAGCGAGATCACCCAGCAGCAACAATCGTTGAATAGCATCAGCCAGATCTGCCTCGCTGAGTGCATTTGCATCAGGAATAGTACGCTTTTTCTTCTGGCGTCGTTCTTTTTCAGGATCGTTCTCGGGAGCCAGCGCCCCGATTCCATGATCGCGGAACCGTTCAACCCATTTTTTAAGACGGACCCAACGCCAACCAAGCTCTTCGGCACGCTGCTGAATATCATCCAGCGTAATGGGTGTTCCATCGGCAAGGGAGCCAAGTTGCTGGCGACGCTCACGGGCGATGTGCCAGGAAGATGGGGGGATAGTTTTCCAATCAGGCTTTAGCGCATCAATGCCACCACGCAAAAAAGTATGGTACCAACGAGCCAGGACCTCCGTGGAAACACACACAGCTCTTGCGCGTTCGCGCAGGCGTTCGTGATCATAGGGCTGATTGACCAGGTCGCCCAGTAGTGCGCGTCGGCGCTCTGCTTCGCGCTGTCGCTCTGCTTCGAGGTCAATGGCGTCGTGATCAGCGTTGGAGTTGTCGCCCACTATGAGTTGCAACCAGATAATGATGGTAATCAGCCAGGCGAGCACCGGAAACGCGTGCTGGTGTCGCCTCAATACGTGAGACGAAACGATTGCGATGGGTGAACGAGACGGGCCTGGTTGGGGTGGAACCCAACGACTACGAGTAATCATGCCAAAATCACTGCTCCTTCATCGGTACTTGTCCGGTATCGTCTCTTCAACCACAGGGTATCCCGTATCCCTCCCGCTCCGAAGATCTCCTCCTCGACCTCTATCTTCAGGGAGGCGTGCTGCCGCGGCGCGATGCCGGGGCGTATCTGAAGGCCAGACGCCGCCGTCTTGACCTCGCGCTTGCGGCGCTACAGGAGACCCTTTCCAGGTCGGACAGCGCCTTGAGCAGATGGGAACGCGGGGCTATCGGGCGGTTGAAACTCCCCGATGTGCTGGCTCTTGATACGACCTTTGCCCGCGGGGGGGAAGTTCTGGGCATGTTCTGGCGAGCTTCAGCGTTCCATCTGGGGATCGGGACCCCTCCCGACGCGGCAGACACTCCGTGGACGGCTGACGAGTTGCACCTGGCTGAATGGCTCATCAGGCTCTATCGGTGGGCGACGTTTTTCAAGGGTGATGCCGAATGGCTCGCAGTTTTGCGACACGCGCCGTACCTGGCAGGGAGCAGCGGATAGCACGGGGGCTTGTCCGGAGGAGCCGGTGGCCTCCACCAGACCACAGGTTGACCAGGTCGCTACTCCAGGTGCGGTGCAGGCGGTTCTCAATCCCGTATTATCAACGCACCATGAGCGATGTGGCCTGGATACGTCGGTTGCTGGCCCATTCCTGACACCCATGCGCGTGCGGGGGTATCAGCGCTCCCGCTCCGGCCGCACCACCGAGGTATTCCAGCAGTGGTCGCTGATCCGCTCGACCAGTTGGAGACCCTCATACCAATTTGCGTTTTGATGTGGAGTGCGAGGGTGGCTACAGAACGGGCTGAACCGCGGTGGAATACGCTACGCCATAATGCACATTGGTATCAGTCTGGAGCAACCCGCGCTGCGGGCAGATGCCCTGCATAACCACGACATAATAGTCGGCAGGGTAGGAGAGGTGCGATAGGTGTTCATCTGCCGCAGCAGTTCGCCCACCGAGGCCACGCGGGTCTTGAACTCCAGCAACACCGCGAGGCGGTCGGGCACCTGCACGCGCCCGTGCGGCTCTCTGCGGCGTGAAGGCGCAGGCCAGGCGGCATCCTGGCAGCACCGGTACGGATCATCGCCCCCAACGCAATCAGCCACAGGCCGACGGAGTTGGCCGTGCTCGATGGTCAGCGGGCAGCACAGGGAGCGGGTCGCCGTCACCACCATATCCGCAAAGCCGATGATGCGTTCGTGGCGGCGGATGGGCACTTCCAGGTGTATCGTGTACTCCCAGGGCGCAAAGAACACACACGGGGGGTGCAGGCTATCCACCGGATCGGCAACGACCTGGCGCTGGACAAAGGCGGTCATCAACTCGTCGTGGGCGCGACTACCTGGTTCCGGGTCACGCCCGCCAGGTTCGTTCTGCCAGGGGGGGAGTTTTTGTCGGGTCATGCGTTCCTCCTTCAACTTACGGGTGACATTCTAAATCGCGATCGGGTCGTTGGCGGCGTTCAATGGGCAGCAGGGCAACGAGCGGGGCCGTCCAGCTATGCTCGACAGCAACCGTGTGCTGCGGACGCTGCTGCCAGGTGATAGTGTGCCAGGTCACTGCCGTGGGGATATGCACGGTGGAACCAGCCGCATGGCCGAGGCGGGTGCTCAGGCCCGTGCGGGTGCGGGTGCCATCGCGTACCTGGACTATCATAGGCGGGGGTTTGTGCGGCAGCGGAGGCCAGGCATAGGCCAGCACCGAGGCATTGGCAATATCGGTCGTGCGGGTCACGTCGGCGCAGGCAATGGAGAGCGCCCGCACGCCATCGTCGGGCGTGAGAGCATCCTGGTGCCGCACCCCGAAGGGCAGCAGGGCGTGCCGCAGCAGCGCCACCTGGCACTCCGAGGCATTGGAACCAATCAGGTGCGTTATGGGCAGCAGCGTCATCAGCGTAGCCATCGTCTCCTGCACCGCCCTGACCAGCGTCAGGCCGCGGACCTGCGGTTGGAAGGCTACAGCGAGGTGGAGCAGCACCACCAGACCCGTGCGCTCGGTGAAGACGAGGAGCGAGGCGAGCGGGTCGTGCAGGCGGATGCCCACCAGGACGGGGTGGAGCACTGGCGCGGCGACCGGGTGGGTCAGTT
>JAAUSY010000237.1 GCA_012032475.1 Chloroflexaceae bacterium | reverse complement strand
GGCCAATGGCGTTGCCTCAGAGAGAATCGCCAGTTCTCCATGCCCTTCCAGCGTGGTGGTAAACAATCCCTGCCCGGTCATCATGCCGCGGGCCACCCCTGCACCAACCCCTGGTTGCCCAGGAAGGCCGTGCCCGTTCGCAAACGCCCATCGAAGGCCAGCAGGCTTTCGCTCTCGATGTACATCGTTTCGCCTGCCAGCGCGATGGACAGAACGAAAAAGCCACGGTAGGCATAGTAGACGTTCCCATGCCCTCTGGCTGTCATGACCTGAAACGCTTCACCCGTGACCTGACGCATCGCCAGGTCTTGCACCCCGCCGCCTGCCAAAAACGAGCGAGCAAAGGTGATGTCCCCGGTGAAGGCGACCATCGCGCCCTTTTTGGAATAGACCTCTTCGCCCGCAACCGCGACTTCCAGGAGCTTTTCGTTGATCAGGGTATAGTTTGGCACGGGAGCCACCTCCTTAATGTCCCTTATCCCTCGTCCCGATATTCTTGGTTCTTGGTTCTCTGACCCCTACCGCTCACTGGGCTGAATGTAGACCACCCCGTCGCCGCTAAATTTCAACTGGTAGGACTCGCCAGAACTCATCCCGGTCAAGGTTTTCCAGTTGATGTCAAAGGTGAAATCCTGTTTCAGGTTTCCCTGGTGCCCGATATAGGCATCCGGGTCCACGTGGAGCGGGTAGGCCGGGGTGACGCGGAGCTTGATGAGGTTGCCGTCGGAAATGACCGCGACCTGGCCGTTCCCCTCCAGGGTGGTGGTGAAGAGTCCCTGCCCCGATGTTGCGCCCCGCAAGCCCGTAAACTTCGTGCCGGTCTTCAGCGATGGGTCATAGACCAGCAGACGGCTCCCTTCGACCAGCAGTTTGTCACCCCGAAGCTCGATGATGGTGATTTCCCGCGCCTGGTGCGCAAAATAGACGGTTCCGGTGCCGTTGGCAACCATCAGGGGGAAGCCCTCGCCGGTCATTTTGCGTTTCAGGGAGCCAAACAGCCCTTCGCCGCGGAGGATGGATTTTTCGAACTTGACACTTCCTTCATAGGCGACCATGCTCCCGGCGAGGGCGTTGACTTTTTCATTGCCGATGGAAACCGCAAGCAGGCGGTCATTCCTCAACTGGTACGCTGGCATGCGCTTGTTCCCCTGTTCTTTGCTTTTCTTTCTCCCCGCTCTTCTCAACTATACCATGATTCAGGGGGACGGGGTAGCCTCACTTTCGCTTTCACTCTCGCTCTCGCTCTCGCTCGTCACCGCTGGCTCCGCATCGGTCGGGGTCTCCTCTTTGGTCACCATCAAATCGCCACCGGACGGGGTTTCCTCAGCGGGAGTGGTCGGCTCCGCGCCACCCTCGGTCGGGGTTTCCTCAGTGTCGGGTGGGGGATAGGCTTCTTCGGTCGTCGGGGTTGGCGCTGCGGTCGGCGCTGCGGTTGGTTCCGCCGAGGGAATGTCTACCTGCCCTGCCACCTGGTATGCCTGGGCACCGGGAACCCAGTTCAGCATGACCCCGTTGATATAGCCTTCGCCGGCACTGTTGAGCGGAATGACCGACACCTGCGCTCCAGGTCGCTGGACCAGCAAGGCCGCCGCTGCCGGCGAGAAAGAAGCCACCTGTGCCCCATCCACGGTGACCCCTCCCGTCGTTATTCGGAGCAAAAACCGGACCCCACCATCGTCGTCCTGCTGGGCTATGACCAGACCCGCGGCCACCAGGTCATAGCCGGCATAGGCCGGGTCGGCAAACGCGCTCGATGGGGCCGTGCCCGACGCGAGGTAGGCCACCACTTCGGTCTTCCCATCGCCGTTGATGTCGCTGTTCGCCGCGACGGACCAGTCAGTCCCAACCTCAAGCAACACCTCTCGCTGTACGTCAACATAGGGCGTTGGCGTTGCGGTGGGGAGGGGAGTGTCAGTGGGAGTGGGGGTATCGGTGGGAACCGCCGTGGATGGGACTGGCGTTGCCGTGACCACCACCGTCACCACGGGGGTTTCGCCCGGTGGGGCGACCGTGGGTGTTGCGACGGTGGTGGTCTCTCCACTCACAGGGGTCTGCGGTGCTTCCGGGGTGGCGGTGGCCGCCTGGGTGGGGGAAGCAGGGGTGGTGGTGACCGGCTCCGCCCCTTCCCCACACGCTGCCAGCAGCATCACCCACAGGCTGACCAGGATGATGCCGGCGATATTCCTGATACGGTGCTCTCTCTTTCGCATACGCTCCTCCATCTTCTTTCAAACTTCATGCACGCTTATCCACGCTTCATCACTCCTGCTCGTGCTCGCCGTCTGGAGCCGCTTCAGCTTCCACCGTTACTTCGGCTTCTACCGTTACCTCGGCCTCCACGGTTGCTGCCTCGGCGGGTTCGGGCGCTTCGTCAGGCGCTGCTGCTGCTGGCTCCTCACCCGGCGTGGTCTCCGTTGCCAGCACCAGGCGATAGCGCTGGGTCTGAGCGTCCCACGCAAACCCGATGCTCTGCATATACCGTCCACCGACGCGGTTGAGCGGAACAACGGTCACCTCATCATCCGCGTGCTCCGGGAGGTGGACCAGAAAGGCAGAGGGAACGTACGTCCTGCCGGATGCTGGGAAAGTCGCCAGGCTCATCAGACGTTCCCCCCTGGACTGAAGCTCCTCCGGGGTGATATGGAGGAGGTGGGACCATTCGTCGCTGCTTCCACTGCCTTCCTGCATGATGACCAGTTCCGAGGCCATCAGGGTGTAGCGAGCATAGGCCGGGTCGGAGAAGGAGTCCGACGGGGCGATGTCGCTGACCCGGTAGGCGATGACTTCGGTTGTCCCGTCACCATTGATATCGCCGCTGGTAGCCGTCGTCCAATCCATTCCCAGGGTTGCCAGTGCTTGCCGTTCGAGGGGCGAGGCAGGGGTCTGGGACGCGGGTGGGGCGGGTGTTTCTCTCGTATGCCCGGTCGTTCCCCCGCGGTCTGGTGATTGTGCGG
The DNA here is from genome assembly GCA_012032475.1 of Chloroflexaceae bacterium. Taxonomy (GTDB): domain Bacteria; phylum Chloroflexota; class Chloroflexia; order Chloroflexales; family Chloroflexaceae; genus JAAUSY01. The sequence goes on along the minus strand of JAAUSY010000237.1, from coordinate 2,633 downwards.
GGGCGGTCGTTCTGAGGCAAGCGGTGGTCAGCACGAGCACGACGAAACCGGCTGAGATACGAAAAGAAGGCGGTTCAATAATCCTGGCATCCTGCTCCTTTCCTTTCTGTTGTTGCAACCTGCTGCTGGCAAGCTGTGTTCCTGATTTCTCTGCTAGGTGTTTTGGGGCGTTTCGGGCATCTGAGATGGCGGCTCCGTTGGTCTGGGCGGCATATTCCAGGTTGGCGTTGGGGTGTCCTGCGCTGGCCCTGCTTCGTCGGGGGGAGCCTCGCCGGGCACCACCGTCCCTTCCGTCCCTTCCGTCCCTTCCTCAACTGGTTCGGTCATTGGCTCTTCCGCTGGCTCAGTCGTCGTTCGGGTCTGAGATAGCGGCTCCGTTGGTCTGGGTGGCATATTCCAGGTTGGCGTCGGGGTGTCCTGCGCTGGCCCTGCTTCGTCGGGGGGAGCCTCGCCAGGCACCGCCGTTGTTTCTTGCGCTTCCGTCCCTTCCGGACGTTCCCCAGCAGGCTCGGTGGTCGGCTCGGTGGTCAATTCTTCCGTCGGCTCGGTGGTCGGCTCGGTCGTCGGCTCGGTCGTCGGACTAGGGAGCATGGTCCAGGTTGGCACCGTGGGCATCGGAGTTGGGATAGCCCTGGACATCACCATGCGGTAGAGGTGCGCTTCCTGGTCCCACACGAACCCGATGCTTTGCATACAGCGTTCGCCCGTGCGGTCGAGCGGAATAACCGTGAGAGGCATTTCGCTTCCTGGTATGGAGCGGACCAGGAAAGCCGCCGGAGCCGTGAGCGTCACCAGTAGCCCCCCATCTCCCCGTATCTCCTCCGGGGTTATCCTGAGCAGAGACCGGAGGTCTTGCCCAGTTTCGTCCTGGACCACCGCCAGTTCGGCCACGACCAGGGAATAGTCCGCGTAGGCCGGGTCGAAGAAGGTTCGGGATGGGGTGATATCGGTTGCGCGGTAGGCCAGCACTTCGTCCTTTCCATCCCCATTGATATCCCCATCGGTCACAATGGCCCACCCCGGCCCCAGGGTCCCCAGGGTGTCCTGGGCCAGGGGCGAATGGGGCACCTGCCCTTCGCCAGGGAGCACCACGCTCACCCCGGTTGGCGTGGCCGGGACGGACGAAGAAACGCAGGCGCTCAGGAGCAGCACCGCCAGGCCCGGCCCAAGACTAGCGAGATAGGTCAATAGCCTTCGCATGAGAGCGTTGCCCTTTCTGTAATTATCCATATCCGTTTAACTCAGTCTATGGCGGTCAGGGGGTTTCTTCTGCCATCACCATGCGATACTGCTGCCTCTCGGTGTCCCAGGAGAAGCCGATGCTCTTCATGAACGGTTCGCCGGACTGGTTGATGGGAACGACGGTCAGGGGGGTCGCGTCATCTTCCTGGTACCTGCTCAGAAAGGCCACCGGGATGCGGGAGGCTTCGGCGTTGGGGAAGGTGAGGGTCATCACGGCTTTGCCATTCACCGTCACCTGCTCGGTGGTAACTCTCAGGAGGTCCCTGGTCTCGCCGGCCTCCTCGCCCTCCTGGGCAATCAGAAATTCCGAAACGAGCAGGTCAAAATCCAGGTATGATGGCTCAGAGAGGGCTTCGGGGCGGGAAACGTCGGAAGGGCGGTAGGCCACAACCTCCGGGGTTCCGTCGCCATTGATGTCACGGCTCGTGATCACCGTCCATCCCTCGGCTTCTGCCTGCTCCTGAAACCAGGAGGTGTCAGAGGTGGTGGTATCTTCTGCTGAGGTTTCCGCCGGGGCTTCTGGCTCCTGCGCACCAGTAGAGAGCACCGGGGCTGGTTCGGGCTTCAGCCGGTGGTATGGCGACGGGGTCAGGAATGCCCCGGCCATGAGCGCGATGAAAATGAGCGTTGCCAGTCCGATAACATTGATGCCGTACGTCATAAAGGTAAGCTGCTGGTGGTTATTTTCCATGTTCTGCGTTCCTGCCTTTCTTGCTTTCTTGTTGGTGTGGTGGTGATTCTCCAGAAGAGAACCACCCGCGCTTGTGCTTGTACTACCTGAGTAATTGATAAGGACTATGGCATGGGTACGGCCATAATCAGGCGGTATTGTTCGGTTGCTTCATCCCAGGCAAAGCCGATGCCCTGCATATAGCGCCCTCCTGTCGGTTTCAGCGGAATGACGGAGAGGGGCATGGGGCCGCCCTCCTGATACCTGGTCAGAAATGCGGTTGGTTGGCTGAAGTGTTCGGAGGAGGGCACCGCAAACGACAGCAGGATTTCCCCCTTCGAGGTTATCCGGTCGGGCGTCACTCGGAGCAGACAGACCGCTCCTTCTTCCCCTTCCTGGCCGATGACCAGGCTGGAGGCGACGATGCGGTAGTCAACGTAGGCCGGGTCGGCAAAGGTGCCCGACGGGACGACATCGGAGCCGACAAAGGCCATCACTTCGGTTTTCCCATCCCCGTTCAGGTCGCCTTCGCTGAGGATAACGGCTCCGGCTCCGGCCATTTCCTGCACTTGCTCCACAAGCGGGGACATCTCCGGGGTTTCTTCGGCTCTTTCGTCCGTTTCGGTGTCTTCGGCCTCTGCTTCTTCCTCGGCTCTTTCGTCCGTTTCGGTGTCTTCAGCTTCGTCCTCGGCTTCTTCGGCCTCTGCTTCGTCTTCCTCGG
>JAAUSY010000236.1 GCA_012032475.1 Chloroflexaceae bacterium | reverse complement strand
ATGCCAAACGGGCGGGCACCCGGTGGGTGGCGGAGGGGGTGGGGGATGCAAGGGGGCAATGCCCCCTTGCCGTCGCAAAAATTTTTTGGGCGAAAGGGTGTTCTGGATGCGGGGGGAGGAAGCCCTCGCCTGCGGTCCCACCAGGCAAACCGATGGGGCCGCAGGGACGGACGACGGTAGACGAACTGTGCTATACTAGACCCGTATGATTTGGAAACCAGTTCTGGATAGTCAGGAGAAGATCTTGGTATGTTGACGATTGAGAAAGTCCACGCACGAGAAGTGCTTGACTCACGGGGCAATCCCACCGTCGAAGTAGAAGTCACCCTGGAGGCCGGGGTGGTCGGGCGGGCCATCGTTCCGAGTGGGGCCTCGACGGGGGCCTACGAGGCCGTAGAACTGCGCGACGGCGACAAAAGCCGCTATGGGGGCAAAGGGGTGCTGAAAGCGGTTGAGCATGTCAACAACGAAATTGGCGCACACCTGTATGGCTTGTATGCCTCCGACCAGGTGGCAATTGACCAGGTATTGAAACAACTTGACGGAACGGAGAACAAGAGCAAACTGGGAGCCAACGCCATCCTGGGGGTGTCGCTGGCGTGTGCCAAAGCGGTCGCGCTCGCGCTCGAATTGCCGCTCTACCGCTACCTGGGGGGGGTCTACGCACATGTGCTGCCGGTCCCGATGATGAATATTCTCAACGGGGGCAAGCACGCCCAGGACAGCACCGACTTTCAGGAGTTTATGGTGATGCCCGTCGGGGCCCCGTCCTTCCGCGAGGCGCTGCGCTGGTGCAGCGAAATCTACCAGACGCTCAAGAAGGTCTTGCACGACCGCGGGCAGGGGACGAATGTGGGCGACGAAGGCGGCTTCGCGCCGAGCCTCCCGACCAACGAAGCGGCGCTGGAAGTCATTATGGAGGCCGTCCAGAAGGCCGGCTACACCCCTGGGGAGCAGATATTCCTGGCGATGGACCCGGCCTGCACGGAAATCTATGCGGACGGGAAGTATCACCTTGCCAGGGAGAACCGGGTGCTGACCAGCGCCGAAATGGTGGACTACTGGGCCGATATCGCCAGCCGCTACCCGCTGATTTCGCTGGAAGACGGATTGGCAGAAGATGACTGGGAAGGCTGGAAGCTGCTTCGGGAACGCCTGGGCGACCGCGTGCAACTGGTGGGGGATGACCTGCTGGTGACGAACGTGCAGCGGCTCAAGCGCGGGATTGACGAGCGGGCCGCCAACAGCATTCTGATCAAGCTGAACCAGATTGGTTCGCTCACCGAAACCATCAGCGCGATTCAGATGGCGCAGCGGGCCGGCTGGACGGCGGTGGTGTCTCACCGCAGCGGCGAAACCGAGGACGTGACGATTGCCGACCTGGTGGTGGCGACCAACGCCGGCCAGATTAAGACCGGCGCGCCGGCCCGCACCGACCGCGTGGCGAAATACAACCAGCTGCTGCGCATTGAAGAAGAACTGGGCGATGTGGCCGTCTATGCCGGGGCCAGCGCCTTCCAGGTCCGGGTTGGGAAGTAGCGGGCTGCCCAGGTGATACCCGTGATGCGTGACTCCTCGCCACCTTCGTCACCCTCGTCGCCCATCACGGGTGTTAAAAACCTGTTGCCCGGCTCAGGCCGCCGGGTGCTCGGTCACAAAGCGCATGAGCGTGGACTCGTTGGTTCCGTTCCACCGATGGATTTTGCGCCGAAACTCTTTCCAGGGTTCGAAGACTTCCCGGAACGCCGGGTCTGCGCTCGCCGTTTCCTCGTAGAGGTCGAAGGCGGCCTGCTGAGCGGCAACCATAATCTCCTCGCTATAGGGGCGAAGGACGGTGCCCCCCACCACCAGGCGGTCCAGGGCTTCCTGATTGCGAGATTCATATTCCGAGAGCATGGCGATATTGGCCTCGTAGGCGGCGGCCTTGAAGATTTCCTGGTAGAGCCTGGGGAGTTCGTCCCATGCCTGCTGGTTGATGATGACATCCAGGGTTGAGCCTGGTTCCCACCAGCCGGGGTAGTAGTAGAACCGGGCCGCCTTGTTCAGGCCGAGTTTTTCGTCATCGTAGGGGCCGACCCACTCGGCCGCGTCAATGGCTCCCCGGTCCAGGGCGAGGTAGGTATCTCCCCCCGCCAGCGTTTGTGTGTCCACACCGAGCCGCTGCATCACCCGTCCGCCCAGGCCGGGGATACGAAACCGGAGCGCCTTCAGGTCTCCCAGGGTGTTGATTTCGCGCTTGAACCAACCGCCCATCTGAACGCCGGTGTTGCCAGCCGGAAAGCTCACCACCCCGAAGTCGCGGTAGAGCTTCTGAACGGCTTCCAGCCCTCCCCCATAGTAGAGCCAGGCGTTTTGCTGCTGCGCGGTGAGGCCAAAGGGCAGCGAGGTGGCAATCCCGAAGGCTTCGTTCTTGCCAATGAAGTAGTAGGCTGCGGTGTGACCGCATTCGACGGTTCGGTTCTGGACCGCATCGAGCACTTCCAGTGCAGGGACAATCTCCCCCGCCTCGAAGACACTGATGGTGAAACGTCCCTCGGTCATGGCTGATAGCCGCTCCCCGATAGCCACCGCCGCGCCTTGAAGCACATCGAGCGCGTTCGGCCAGCTCGTCGCCATACGCCATTCGATCACGGGCAACGATGATGCTTGCATCGGGGCCGGGTTGGGGCCCATTCCCTCCTCTCCCCCAGAGGGAGCGCTACAGGCTCCAAGATACATCGCGGTTCCACTCAACACACTCGCTCCGACACCGCGGAGAAAATCACGCCGTTCCATGTCTGTTCTTTCCCTTCCTGACTGCTTACGTATCACACACCACGTATCACGCGTATCACGCGTCACCGGGCCTGGTCAGTTCATCCCAGAGCGCCCGTGTACTGCGCCGGGCGACCAGGTAGCGGCGGGGTCCCGCAACCGCTACCTCCGTGACGACATACTGGCCCGCTCGTAACCCGACATAACGTTGAAGCAAGCGGTCGGTGGTGGCCCGCCACTGAGCCGCAAGGTCAAGATTCTCTTGCTGCATACGTGTCCAGTCTGCTGGTATTTCGAGTGCAACCGTGTCCCCTCCCCGGTCGCGAGCCTGGGCTTCGGTGTCTCCTCCCGGTCGTTCGTTCGTCCCGTTGTTCGGCCCGTCGTTCGGCCCATCGTTGAGGATGACAACACCAGGCCAGTCGGCCAGGCGCGTCAGACGGGTGCTGGTGGTGCTGGCCGCGTGAAGGGGGTGAATAGAGTGGACGGCCCGGACACGGCCTGAGTCCAGGTGCCAGTGAATGGCAAACCGCGAGGCTGGAACGCGGTTCAAGGCATTCTGAAAGGGGTAGTGGTCCGGGTAGAAGGCTGCGGAAATCGTCCGGAGCTTGCCAAAGTAGAACGCTACATTCGGGAACTGGAGGGGGTCCGTCGTCCAGTGGAGGGTAGTCACCCCTTGCTGAAAAGCCTGGTGGGCGAGGAAACGCATCAGGTGGAAGCCCAGGTGACGGCGGCGAAACGACGGGTCAACGCCCATGGACTGAACCTCGATATGCCGTTCCGTGGGCCACTCTGGGGGCGTCTTCCCCGTTTGCCGATGCTGGTGGCGCTCTGCCAGGGCGTGGGATGGCCCGTCGAAGCGGTAGAACGCGAGCAGAAAGCCAGCAACCTGCCCCTCGTGTCGGGCAACCAGCGCGAGCGCCGGTGGGAAACTGCTGGAATAGATGTCTGATGGGTAGTAGGGGTCGGATACCCCCCAGATTTGCTGTTGCAACCGATGAATCTGGGATACTTCTTCCCGACTGGGGGCACCCAGGTCGAATTCCCCGACCGGGTGGTGCGTGTCCCGAAAAGGGTGCTCCGCGGCGGGGTCATACCAGTCAATCTGCACCTGCTCAGGCTGCAAAACGCTGGCTATCCCGGCGGCTATCTCGGCTTCGGTGGCTTGCTGGCGAGGAGCAGGGGGCCAGGTCCGTGCGTGGAGGCGGAGGGTATAGGTTCGGACCCCGTCTGATAGGGCCTTCGGGAAGAGGAACCCGGCGTATTCTACCCCCTGGTCACCTTCGACCAGCACGACCTGCCCGCCAAGCGCTGGAAACGTCGCGTGCATGAAGTAGTATGGGAAGAGGTGGGAGAAAGATGCTCGAAGCTGCTGGTAGGCGTGGCCTATCTTCGCGGGCCACACGGGGTCGTCGGGGCGCAGCAGGGTGTACTTCATTGACATAACATTAACCCTTCTTTTTCGTTCCAACTCCCAGAGTCCTGCAAACATCCTTGCATCTTACGGGGTGAACGTCCAGAAGACAAAGGCTGCTGCATTGACATAATGTTTAACCCTTCTTTTTCGTTCCAGCTCCCAGGGTCCTGCAAACATCCTTGCATCTTACGGGGCGAACGTCCAGAAGACAAAGGCTGCTGCATTGTTCGACTCTTCCTGGTCGTTCCCAGACGATACCGTCGCGATGGCGATGTTGTGGGGAGGCAGGGCGTGGCTGGTGACTCGCGCTTGGACGCGCACCGTCACGGTGTCGCCTCCGTAGAGGTCGCCAATTGCGGCAGTGACGGTATGGCCTTCCACGGCAGTGGTCCCCCAGGTGGTAGTGACCTGGAGCGGTTCGAGGAACGGTGGCAGGTGGCTAGTTGCCGCAACGTTCTGCGCTCTTCCCACGTTGTTCGTGATGATGAAGGCAAATTCAACCACATCGCCCACGCGGGTGGTCAGCAAGCTGTGCTCGCTGATGATAGCCGGGTCAACGTCTGGAGATGAGCCGGACCCTCCCCCCTCTCCGCGGTTGCTATTGTCACCGCTGCTGTTGCCGTCGTCGTTACCATCCCCATTGCCTCCGTTGTTTCCGTTGCCCTGGGGCGTTGCCGTCGGGGAAGCGGGGTTGCTCGTCGGGGAAGACAGCACGGTCGGTGCAGTTGGTTCAGTTGGCTCAGTTGGCGCGGTCGGCGCGGCTGTCTCTCCCGTTGCTGCCGTGGCGGTCGGTGGGGCAGGCTCCGCTGTTGGCGTGGCCGTGGCGGTAGTTGTCACGATGGCGGTGGCCGTGGGGGTCGGTGGGGCAGGCTCGGTGGTCGCGGTGGCCGTGGCGGTAGCGGTGGGAGTCGGGGTCGGAAGGAACCCGGGGTGGGAGTCGAGGTGGGGGTGCTGGTTGGCTCCGGTTGGTCAACGGTCGGGCGGGGGGGCAGTTCTTGCGAGAAGGAGGTTTCGGCACGGGTTGGGGAGATGCTCCCTCCCAGAGCCAGCGCGGCGATGAGCAGGATTGACAACCCGGTGAGGACCAGGAAGGTGAAGCGCCGGTGCGGAAAAGGTTTCAGAGACTTCATCATGATGCTACGGGACCTCCTCGTCTGATATCAGGGGTTGGTTATATTGACATAATATGAACACACCCATCCTTCTGTGCCGTCGGGAGTGCGTATTTCAAACCAGGTGTTGTTTGCCATCTCGCACCCGCTCCCCTCTGCGGTCGAAAGGACCTCAACCACGTCTCCTGCTTTGAGGGTGAACCCCTGGGCTTCAGGCGGATAGTTCACTCCGGCGCCGGTCCTGACATTGAGCGAACTCCCTTCGACCACCGCAGAAGGATACGGGCGTTGCGGCGATGGGGTTCTGGTGATTGGCTGGGTGGGG
>JAAUSY010000235.1 GCA_012032475.1 Chloroflexaceae bacterium | reverse complement strand
AGCCATCTCGCGTCCACCCGCCCCAGGGGGCCTTTTGAACCGTGGGTAAGCGCAACCGGGCTGCTCTCATCGCCCGTCATCAGCGTTCCAGGGAGCTTGGCTTTCGCCCGCTGGTGCCTCTGGGAAACACCGTTTCCGCATCTCGCTCCTTTCTCTCGTGTGCCTAACGAACACTCCTGCTCACTTCTGGGTATCTTTTGCCTATCTAGCTATAGCTCCTTACGGTACCTGGTGGTACCTGGTTCGACCTGTTTGGAATACGACGAGGCGATAATAACACCCATGAGCGTTTCATGCAAGGCCCCTCGTCGTGGGCGTCGTGGGCATGAACCACTCCTGACCCCTGATTCGCTCTTGCAAAGATGTGGTATGATGATTTATACACTCAACGGCTTCTGTATCTCGGTTGTAACCAGCCATATTCATTGCAACGTGAAGGTTTCGAGGTTTTTGGCGACCCCGAAGACTGAGATGAGGTATCGCTTTGTTTTGAGCAAACCCCGGACATAGGGGTCCGGGGAAAGGAGGGTTCAGTGAGTTACCAGGAAATCCACCGCCGCTCCATCGAAGACCCGGCTGGGTTCTGGAGCGAGATGGCCGAAGCATTGCATTGGTATACGAAGTGGGACAGGGTTTTAGACGATACGAACGCCCCGTTTTATCGCTGGTTTGTCGGGGGCAAAACGAATCTATGCTACAACGCGGTGGACCGGCACGCCCTGGGCGCTGCCCGTGGAACCGCCGCGCTCATCTGGGAAAGCGCCGAAACCGGCGAGTCGCGCACGCTCACCTATCACGAACTGTACCGCGAGGTCAACCGGCTGGCGGGCGTCCTGCGCAACCTGGGGGTTCGCCGTGGCGACCGCATCATCATCTACATGCCCATGGTGCCAGAGGCCATCATCGGCATGCTGGCCTGCGTTCGCCTGGGAGCCATCCATTCTGTCGTCTTTGGTGGGTTCAGTGTCGGTTCGCTGGCGAGCCGCATTGATGACGCCGCGCCGACGGTCATTCTCACCGCTGATGCCAGTATGCGCAAAGGTATCCCCGTCAAGCTCAAGGAAATTGTGGATGCTGCGCTGAACGCCACGACCGTTGACACGGTGCGGGATGTGCTGGTGCTGCGCCGCGGGATTGTGGAATGCCCAATGAAGAAAGGGCGCGACCTGGACTGGGCTGAGCAACTGGCCGAACGCGGAGAACGCTACGTGGAGCCGGAACCCCTCGACAGCACGGCCCCCTCCTATATCCTCTATACCTCCGGAACGACTGGCAAGCCCAAGGGCGTCGTTCGCGACACCGGCGGCTATATGGTCGCGCTCCATGCCTCGATGAGCCAGATCTACAACGTCGGACCGGGCGATGTCTACTGGTCTACCTCCGACATCGGGTGGGTGGTGGGGCACAGCTACATCGTCTATGCGCCGCTGCTCAAGGGCGTTCCGACGCTGGTCTATGAAGGCCGCCCGGATTACCCCGACCCCGGCATCTGGTGGCGCATCATTGAGAAGTATGGCGTCACCTGTGTCTTTTCGGCTCCGACGGCCTGCGGGCGCTGCGGAAGTTCCCCGACCACTGGATGCAGGACTGCGACCTGTCGTCGCTGCGCTATTTCTTCACTGCGGGGGAGCCGCTGGACGGGCCGACCTACGAATGGGCCACCCAGGTGCTTGGCGTGCCGGTCATAGACCACTACTGGCAGACCGAGAGCGGGTGGGCCATGCTGGCAAACTCGGTGGGGATTGAGCACCTGCCCATCAAGGCCGGCTCGCCCACAATGCCGGCGGTCGGGCACCACCTGGAGGTCGTGGATGGAGATGGCAACCCGCTGCCCAGGGGGGAAAAGGGGTTGCTCGTTGAACACGGCCCGCTGGCCCCCGGTATGCTGCAAACTATCTGGGGCGACGATAACCGCTACCTCAATAGCTACTGGCGGCACTTCAAAGACCAGCAGCTCTACCTGACCGGCGACTACGCCATTCAAGATGCCGATGGCTATTTCTGGATGCTCGGACGGTCGGACGAGGTTATCAATGTCTCCGGGCACCGCCTGGGCACACGAGAAATCGAAGAAGTGCTCTCTTCGCACCCGGCGGCGGCCGAGGTGAGCGTGATCGGCGTGAAGGACGAGCTGCGAGGGGAGGTGCCGCTCGTGGTGGCGGTGCTCAAGCAGCATATCGCCCCGGCGGATGAAGACAACGTTGCGCAGGAGATGAAAGAGATGGTGCGCCAGCGTATCGGGGCCATCGCCACCCCCAACAATATCCACTTTGTCAATATGTTGCCCAAGACGCGCAGCGGCAAGATTATGCGCCGCGTGATGCGAGCGGTCTATCAGGGCGACGAGATTGGCGACCTGAGCACGATTGAGGAAGATGCCACGGTGGATATGGTGCGCGAAGCCATTGATGCCATGCGGAGCCAGTTGTGACATCGCCCCGGTGGCGCGGGATGCGGAATGAGCCGCTTCTCTGCTGCTGGTTTACCGAAATTTTACACAATCCTTGTTGTCTCATGACATTTTATGGCTACCATGAACGCACCTCAGGGTGTTGAATGTGAAGGAGGTTTTGCTATGCCTGAAGATACACCAATTACGATCAGCCAGTCGTCGGATGGCACGATGTACGTCCCCGGTAGTGAAATTGTTGAGAACGCCAATGTGACGGCATATATGAAGCAGAAGGGGTTTCAGAGTTACCACGACCTGTACGAATGGAGTGTGCGAAACCCCCAGGAGTTCTGGGCCGACCAGGCCAATGAATTAGAGTGGTATCAACGGTGGGAAAAGGTGCTCGATGAAAGCAATGCGCCATTCTATAAGTGGTTTGTGGGCGCAAAAACCAACATTATTCATAATGCTCTGGACCGTCATGTCAAAACCTGGCGGCGCAACAAGCTGGCGCTCATCTGGGAGGGCGAAGACGCCACGCGCCGCACCTTCTCCTACCAGGGCATCAACCGCGAGGTCAGCAAGATAGCCAGTGTCCTGAAAAGCATGGGCGTGAAACGGGGCGATATCGTCACGATTTATCTGCCGCGTATCCCGGAATTGATGTTTTGTATGCTGGCGTGTGCCAAAATCGGAGCGGCCCACAGCGTCGTCTATGGCGGGTTCAGCGTCGAAGCCCTGGCCGACCGCATCGAAGATGCCCAGAGCAAGCTGCTCATCACCGCCGACGGCGGGTTTATGCGCGGCAAGGTGGTGGAACTGAAGAACATTGCTGACGAAGCGATGGCCCGCACCCCCAGTATCCAGACCTGCATTGTGGTTCGGCGCACCGGCCACGAGGTGAACATGGAAAGCGGGCGCGACCTGTGGATGCACGACCTGCTGGCGCTGCCGATTGCCTCGGAGAAGTGCGAGACGGTGCCGGTGGATTCCGAAGAGACGCTGTTCATTCTCTACACCAGCGGCACGACGGGCCGCCCCAAGGGCGTGGTCCACACCCACGGCGGCTATATGGTGGGCACCTATGCCACATTGAAGTATGTGTTTGATATCAAAGAGGAAGACCGCTGGTGGTGCGCCGCCGACCCGGGGTGGATTACCGGCCACAGCTACATTGTCTACAGCCCGTTGATTGCCGGGGCCACCTCGTTCATGTACGAGGGAGCGCCCAACTACCCCTACCCGGACCGCTGGTGGTCTATGGTAGCCCGCTATGGCATTAGCATCCTGTATACGGCCCCCACCGCCATCCGCGGATTGATGCGCTTTGGCGAGGCCTGGCCCAACCGCCACGACCTGAGTAGTCTGCGATTGCTCGGCACGGTGGGCGAACCGATTAACCCCGAAGCCTGGCGCTGGTATTATCGCGTCATCGGTGGCGAACGCTGCCCCATTATGGATACCTGGTGGCAGACCGAAACCGGCCACTTTATGATTACCCCGACCCCGGTGGTCCCCTTGAAGCCGGGCACGGCCACCCGCCCCTTCCTGGGGGTCGAAACGGATGTCGTCCATGAGGATGGGGCGTCGTGCGGGGCCAACGAAGATGGCCTGCTGGTCATCAAGCGTCCGTGGCCGGGGATGCTCCGCACCATTCTGAATGACCCGGAGCGCTACAAGAACAGTTATTTCGAGCGGGTGCCCGGTGTTTATACCGTGGGCGACAGTGCCCGCAAGGACGAGGACGGCTATACCTGGATTATCGGGCGGCTCGATGACGTCATCAAGGTGAGCGGCTACCGGCTTGGCACCGCCGAGGTAGAAAGTGCGCTGGTGAGCCACCACGATGTGGCCGAGGCCGCGGCGATTGGTCTGCCGCACGAACTGAAGGGCAACGCCATCCACAGCTTTGTTATCTTGCGGGCAGGCGTTGAGGGCACCCCGCAACTCGAAGAGGAACTGAAGGCCCACGTGGCCCACGAGATGGGGCCGATTGCCCGCCCGGAGAAGATTACGTTTGTGAGCACCCTGCCCAAGACACGCAGCGGCAAGATTATGCGCCGCGTGCTGAAGGCTCAGGCGCTTGGTCAGGATGTCGGCGATATCAGCACGCTGGAATCGTAGCACCGGCCCGGCGCAGCTTGCCGGTCTTTCTGCCCTGCCCTGCCCTGCCCGCAGGAGCGCGTTCCTGGTCGCGGCCCTGGTCCCGCTCTGGGAGCACGCCCCTGCGGCTGGCGCTACGCATCATGCATCTGGTATCCGGCTTCGACCGCCTGGCGCAGCAGGGCCGCAATCTCTTCCAGGGCCGCAAGTTCGTTGGGGGTCCAGGGGTGCAGCAGACGGGCTTCGATGAAGTAGGCGGCGATGAGGGCCCGGTGGTGCTCGTGGGTGATGCCCATCGGGCGCAATTTTCGGTCGGCCCACCCGAACTCCGATGACACCAGGGACCAATCTATGGTTGCCCCGGCCTGCACGAGGTCGTGAAACCGCCGGGCCGTCAGGGCCATCTGGTGGTGGTGTATGAGTTCGCGGTCTTCGCTGGATGGGGGAACGCCGATGATGGGGATGCGGGCAACGAGGTTCCGTGCCACCCGCGGAATCAGTTCCTCCCGCTGCTCATTCAGCATATGCATCACCGCTGCGTGATAGTAGTTGGTCATAGTCCTGTACTCCTGATGCCTCCCCGTTCCCCGGCACTCGGCCACCCCCCGGAGGGGCGGGGGGCAGGTCTGCGTTCAGCCGGCTCCGGCCGCCAGGCTCCGGGGGTAGCCCGCGTCGTTGGTTTTCTGGTTGAGCAACTCCGTGGCTCGCAGCACCGCTTCGCGGGCGTCAATGGCGGTCAGGTCGGCCCCGATGGTGCGATAGATACCGGGGGTGCGGTTGATGGGCTGCCCCCCCACCATAATTTTGATGTGGGACCCGATGGGAGAAGCGCGGACCGCACGGATGAGGTCGCGGGCCGCGGGAACGTGGGTGTTCAGGGTGACCGAGACTGCCAGCAGGTGGGCCCGTCGCTCATTGACCATTGCCACCACATCTTCGGTCGGCATGTTGGCCCCCAGGTAGTAGACGTCCCACCCCTCGATTTCAAAGAAGTCAGCGACCATTCGAACGCCCAGTTCGTGCAGTTCGCGCCGATGCAGGTTGCCACGAGGGTCCGCCCGACCGATGGACGGGTAAAACATAGGAATAGAGCTGCGCCATCACGCTCTGGGTGATGGCTG
>JAAUSY010000234.1 GCA_012032475.1 Chloroflexaceae bacterium | reverse complement strand
CCGACGCTGAGGAAGCCGACGAAGCCGACGCTGAGGAAGCCGACGAGGCCGACGCTGAGGAAGCCGACGAGGCTGACGAAGAGGAAGCTGACGAGGCTGACGAAGAGGAAGCTGACGACGAAGAGGCCGATGAGGAAGCCGAAGAAGACGAGGAGTAACGCCCGTTTCTTTCGCTTATCCACCTGGAACGAAGGCTATCATCCCATGAGGCCATAGTTCCAGAGAGGAGACACCACACATCCCCCTGCGGGTTCGAACATCCGTGGGGGGGATGTTCTCATTTCTCCGCCCCGGCTGGCGCTTCTCGCGCTCCCGCCCGGTCGGTCACCTTCATAAACACATCTTCCAGGTCGCTCACCTGACCTGCGAAGTGGGTCACCGCTGCCCCCCCGCTCACGAGCCGCACCAGCAAATCACCCACCCCCTGGTCACCGCCCTGGTAGTCAATCTGGAGCATAGGTGGGGACGAATCGGGCAGGGAGCGTACATCCAGCACACCGGGTCCCCCTCGTACCAGCGCTGCCGCCTCTTCCAGGTCGCTCAGCAGGTGAACTTCGAAGACATGGTGCGGCTGAAGCGACTTCAGAATCGTTGCCACATCGCCCGATGCCAGCAACTGCCCGTGCTCGATAATCCCGATATGGCTGCAAATCTCCGCCAGTTCCGTCAGGATATGCGAGCTAATCATAATCGTCTTCCCCATCGCCCGCAGTTCTCTGAGCAGTTCGCGCAGTTCGACCCGCGCCCGCGGGTCGAGGCCGCTGGCCGGCTCATCGAGCACCAGCAGCGGCGGGTTATGCGCCATCGTGCGGGCCAGGCTCAAGCGCTGCTTCATCCCCCGCGACAACCCCATCACATACGTATCGCGCTTGTGCGCCAACCCGACCAGTTCGAGCAACTCGCCCACGAGCGAAACCCGCCGGCTGGCGGGGATACCATAGGCCGCCGCGAAAAAATCCAGGTATTCCCAGGCCTTCATCGAATCGTAGACCCCGAAGAAGTCCGGCATAAACCCGACCATCCGCCGCACCGCCTGGTAATCGCGCACGACCGAATGCCCGGCCACCCACGCCTGCCCATCGCTTGGCAGCAGCAGCGTCGTCAGAATCCGCATCGTGGTCGTTTTTCCGGCCCCGTTCGGGCCGATGAACCCGTAGATGGCCCCTTCGGGGATCGCAAGGTTCAGGTGGTCAAGCGCCATGGTCTTTCCATAGCGGCGGGTCAGGTCTCTGGTTTCGACAATCATAGGAGAATAGGAAATACTCGCAATCAGTCAGTCCTACCACATTCATGCCAGCTTCAGATACCGCAGCCAGTTAGCCGTTCAGTTGGATGACGTACAGGGTCAGGCCATCCTGAGGGACAGATTTCCCATTGACCTGCACCTCCATCAGCGGCTGTTCGCGCCAGAAGAGCACATATGGCTCCGCCTGGGTGTGGATGCCAAGAGCGGGGACTGCCGCCGATGATACCGTCCAGTTCTGAGCCAGGGAGGAAAGAATTTGCCCGCGCCTGAATATCTCATCCTCCTGGGACGCAAATTGGGCGGGGAAGGTAAAAGCAGAAAAATGCGCCGTCGCGTTGGTTATCCGTACCGTTCTGGTTTCCCCCGGCATCATCGTGCCAATCCCCTGAACCAGGTCCCCATACACCAGGAGCGCATCAGGAGTCGGTTCGTGGCCGATGTTCTGGATCGTCCACTGCCTATTCACCCCCGTTCCTTGGAGCCGGCTCTGGATCTGCACCTGGAACGGAGCCTCACTCTCTCCCCCTTCAATGGTCCGTTCCGTGACAAAGATACGTAGCGACGATACATCAACGAGCATCTGACGCAGTTCCGTCGCCGATTCGGTCCAGGTCACCGGAACGTCAAGGGGGCTGAACGAGAGGTCTTCTTCGCTCACCAGTGTTTCCGGCGGAAAGGTCATCGTATACGTGTTGCGGTAGGGGGAGAACAACCCGACATAGGCCGTTGCGAACTGCTCGTCTTGCCCCTCGAACCCCTGGACCACCGCCAGTTGCATGACCTCCGGGTCAGTCCCGCGGAGCAGCAGATTGACCCCGTAGGTGCCAGCAACAAAGACAAAAACCGTCGCGGGGATTGTCACCCAGGCCAGTTCGCTCCGTCGTACCAACCGCAGCACCAGGAAATTGAGCGGCCCGACTGTCACGATGTACCCGCCCATAAAGAGCACCAGCACCCAGAACGATGGCAGTTCCAGGGACGGAAGTTGAAGCACGTCGAGCATTCTGAAGCCGAAGGAGGGACTGGTGGGGGCGAAAGAAACCGGGGGGAGCACCACCCTGTCCCACAAATCCGGCTCGCCGGCCCACGCCCGCAACACGCTCAGGTCGAAGCGGCAGAAAACCACCCGCCCGTTCCCCACCTCGTGCGCCACCAGGTGCCCATCCAGGTCGAGCGATTCGGCCCCCGGCTTCAACTCCACGCTGCTCACGGTGGTGCGCTCCGGAAGCGTCTCCCGAATCTCAGGGGTATGCTTCTGAATGAAAAAGGTGAGCGAAGTCAGGGCCGCCTGGTCTTCCAGGTCAAGCACCGTCACCGGCAGCAGGTCGGCCAACCCCGGCGTCGCCTGCCTCGCGCTCGCTCCTCCGCTCACGATGAGCTGCCCCCCCAGGCGCACCCACATCTTGAGGGCGGCCACCTGCTCGGTGCTCAACTGGTCCGTCGGGATATCATGCACGAAGAGCACGTCTATCCCTGCCAGGTCCCGCGGGTGTTCGGGCAGCGTCTCCACATTGAGGTGGAGCACACTGGTGCTGGCATTGTTCATATCTATGGACGAAAGGCTGTTCAGCAGGGTCGCATCGCTGCTCAACACCCCGATGACCAGGTAGCCCCAGTCTATCGGTTCGATCTGCACGACCTGGCGGCTGATGAGGGTGTTTCCGTCGCGCAACCGCACCTCCCCCGTACGGCGGAAGTTCCCGGAGAAGGCAGAGAGCATCACGCGCTTCTGGGAGCCGCGCGGCAGGTCAATTTCGCGCTGAAAGGTGTTGTGGTCGTTCCCGTCGAGAAAATCCCACTCCAGTATCCCTTGCACATCGGGGCCGTCGTTGCTGACGGTGATAGTCACCGGGAACCAGTGACCGGTCACGTAGTGCCCGTCGTAGCCGGCTTCAACCTCCAGGCGAACGGGTGGAGGCTCTTCCTGCCCGTCCCCCTGCGCAAAAGCCCCCCCCCCCCGAACCCGGACACTTCCCAGAAGAAAGCGCAGAAGCAAGCACAAAGCAGGAGGAGGGCACGAATCCCGCCCCCCTGGGCGCAGTTCTGCCGCGGGCCGCGAAGGGCCGGCCGGGCTGACCAGAAACAAGAATAGCCACCGCTGGCCGGCTCAGTTCTGTGGAGACCTTTCATATCATGATCATAATAATCATGGGACACGGTTGCCCCTGGGTGGTTGACTGGTCCGGGCCGGTTGACGAGAAGCCGTTGGATCACCTCCCTGGCGCTCATTCGCGGAGGGGGACGGCGAGTCTGGCCGGTCCCGGTCGTGTTCGGGGGAGACACCGTCTGGTTCTGGTTCAGCTTCTGCCACCATGGTCTCATCCCCTCCTGGCTCAAGAGCACGGGCGGCTCCGCCGGTTTCGGGCTTGTCCAGCGAAACCAGTGGCCCGTCGGTAGCCGTTACCCCCCCGCCGGATGGGACAGTGGGCAGCGCCTGGGTTTCGGGCGCAGGTGGCGAACTTTCCCCCCTGGTATCCTGCTCCTTCGCCTGCTCCTGGTGCCCATTTGCGGATTCGCGGTTGCCGTTGGTTGCGGACGGGAGCCGCGTCATCAACAGTTCGTCCAGGTAGGCACGTTGGTGCTCCTGCTGGCTCTGGTGATAATACTTGAGCAGTGTCAGTGCATCGGTATATTTCTCGCGTTTGCGGAAGAGCGCCTGATATTCGCTGATGGTTGAGGAGGCTTCCGAAGGGCGCGGGATACGCTGAAAGATGATTTGCTTTCCTCCTCCAGCGGTGTCAATGACGACATCACCATATTTAAGTAAACGACTGAAAAACGTCGTCTTGTGCGTGACATTCTGGATACCCCCCAGGCCAGCGACGTTGCTCTCTTCCGGGCCAAGCGGCTTCTTGTAGAGACTTTTGACATCGTTGGCCGTCAGTTGGTAGCGCTCGTTGCTCTCGTCCTCGACCTCATACCATCCCCACCCCAGAAAGACCAGCAGTACCGGCACGATGAGCACGGTCATCCAGAGCGTTCCGAGGGAGACAAATTGACTCACCGTAAAGAGAATCACCAGACTGACGACGAGGAAGATGACCGGCGCGGTGAGCACGACCGGCAAGAAGACCCAGTGTTTGCGCCACAGGACGGTGCCGCTTTCCTCGTCAATCTGGGGGTTGTCTTCGAAGAGCCGGCTGATGCCTTCTCGTTTTCGGGTGAGGTGGTGCAACGGCCAGGGGGTGCGTTCCTGGGGCTTGGTATTGTAGACGTTAGACTGGATCATCGAGTCGAAGTATTGTTTGTTTTGCCGCTGCCGGCTGTTTCCCACGCCTCCATTGATGCGCTTTTGCATCTCCTGGGGGTTGCCGGCCCGTTTGAATTCGAGCTTGCTGCCGAAGGCGGCAGAGGTGACGGTGATGGTGCCATATCCAAGCCAGTGCTGGAGGTAGGTCTTGGTGCTGGCAAGCACGCTCTTCACATCGTCAATATCCATCTGGTTCTGGGTGTGCCGCCCAAGCAGGTCTTGCTTCCAGGCAATCACCCGTCGGTTGGTCAGAATCAGGTAGTCGTCATTCCATTCGACGTACAGGTAGTAGGCGAAGACGATGCCGACGAGGGACAGACCGAGCAGCACCAGGTTGAGCGCATCGAACGTCTGCACCGCTCCCAGGCGTGGGTCTACATAGACAAACGGCCACTGGGAAACAAACGTGCCCCCCAGGGCGCGGTAGGCGAAAAATGCCAGACCAACCAGCGCAATCAGGATTGGCGAAGCCATCTTCGGTATCAACTCTGCCCAGTGCCGGTTCACAAAATAGGTAATCTCTTCACCTTCGAGGAGATCTATTGAGGTGTTGAGCAGTTCGCGCTGTTTCCGTTCCTTCCTGGGAAGTTCGCGCTGGTCTTGTTCCTTGGTCATAAGTTCAGCCTCCTGGGTGTTCCGGGCGGGACATCGGGACGGTCCCCCCATCGAAAAGGGCCATAATCCGCTCTACTTCCTCGGCAGGAGAGCAGGTATCGGTGTGCATAATCAGGGCATCGTTGGCAGGGAAGAGAACGTGGTCGTCCAGCGCGTCGCGCCGGGCCAGGTCGGCCCCGACCTGTTCCAGGGAGAGCGATGGGCTGGTGCTTCGCAGGTCGGCAAAGCGGCGGCGAGCGCGTTCTTCGAGCGATGTTTCCAGGTAGATTTTCGTGGGCGCATCGGGGAATACGACGGTGCCAATATCGCGCCCGACCATGACCATCCGCCCGCGCTGCCCGATGAGACGTTGCTGGCGGATAAGCTCGGTGCGGACACCGGGGTGGCGCGAGACGACCGAGACATGGCGGTCCACCTCGGCGCTCCGGATGCGCCCGGTGACATCCTGGGCATCCACCAGGACGGTGTAAGAACGACCGTCTGCCTCGGTCTCGGTCCTGGTGGGCGAGCGCACATCTATCCGAATGGTCCGCGACAGGTTTCCATCGCACTTCGTCGGAACAGTCAAGTCGCTGCTGCAAGGCCATCAGGGTGACGGCGCGGTACATCACCCCGGTGTCGA
>JAAUSY010000233.1 GCA_012032475.1 Chloroflexaceae bacterium | reverse complement strand
AGCTCCGCCTCGATTTCCTCGTTCACGAACTCCGTCACTTCTCCGAGATCGTCAGCGTCCCACCCCTCCGCCTCCCGAAACTCTGGAAACCGCAGCTTCGGCACCGTCATACCCTACCCCCTTCACTATGAAAATGGATTAAAAACTTCCACGCCTGTACCTATAAAATCTTTTTCGTTACGGGTTACAAGAACTAACCTATGCACCAAAGCTGTAGCCGCAATTTGTTTATCTAGCGGATTTTCTGGATGCGGTACTCGCAACTTTCCCCACACCTGAGCGGCATCTTCATCGAACGGCAAAATAAAACCTCCAAAGTCTGCAAGCATTTTATTCAGCCAATCTTCAAGCAGTCCAGCCTGGGGGAGATCTCCCCGATAACGAATCAAATCTACTCCTCGGCGTAGCTCTCCAACGGTAATAGCTGATAAAAACATTGGGGTTTGTCTTTGTGTTGCTTCAGTAAAAAAAGCAAGGACGCTGGGATTTGCTAGCTTGCGTTTTCGCAACTCACTAATAACATTGGTATCAATTAAATACATCGTCTCCCCTTGCTGACTCATCTACCCGCATAAAATCTTCATCCAAACCAACATCGGGCATAGCCATCAACCACTCTGCCAGACACTGTTTTGTCTTTAATTGCGTTGAACTGCGAGATGCCAGGAACTCAATAAAATCCAACACCTCTACCTGCTTATCTGGGGGCAAAGCCTGGATTTTCTCAATAAACTGTGCCGGATTCATCGAAAACTCCTGAGTAAAGATCGGATTACTGCTCATAGGCACTGAGTCCTGAGATGTCGCGGCCCCCGGCGCGTTTTGGTGAGGAGTGGAAACAAATCCGCCATGAGGGCGAGTTCGGCCTGGGTGCGGGCTTTCCAACCGAGGTCGAGCGGGGCGAAGAGGTCGCTGAGGTGTTCGCCATCGAAGATCATGCGATCGAGAATGCCATCCACAAAAGCTTGCAGTGCAACGGCAGCAAGGTCATGCTTGCTTGCAATAGAAGCCAATTCCTGCCCATCCTGCTCCGCCTTAAAGCGGGCATAGCCCTCGCGGATGGCAGTTTCGCTCAACCCCTCCCCCGCCTTCAGCGTGGCAATGTAGGCCGCAATATCCTCACGCTCATTCATAAACTTAGCATCGGCACCGATCAGGCCGATCAGCGCTTCCCGGCTCATCTTCGCCTTACCCGGATCTTTGGCCGAGAACTTGGCAATCAGCCCCATGATGTAGTCGTAATCAATCACCGCAGAAGCAAAGAGCACAAACTCAAAATCGAGCTGATCCACATTGTCTGGCACGGGCTCTTGTCCGCCCTGAGCGGCACCCTTGCCCTGCTGCGCCTTGAGCCGCTGAGCCGTCTCCAAATACGCCCCCTTGAAGCCCCGATGCCGCTCCTCTGGCAGCACCTGCTCGATCGCGGCTCGATTTTCCTCGGTGAGGTCGGTGTATTGGTCAAGCTGCATCTTAAGCCGCTGAACTTCCTTATATTGGGCGCAGAAGGCCGCGCGGGCGGCATCGCCCTTGAGATTCGGCACGGATTCCGGGGCGGTGGCAAGACCCTGAGATTTCATGAAGCTGTCGAATCGCTGCACAGCCTCCTCCAATTTCTGAATCACCACGGGAGCCTTGTCCACCAGCCAGATTTCCCGCGCCTGCTCGCTGGTCTTTTCGCCGGAGAAGAGGGCGATCGCCGCATCTACAGCCTGCTGCTGCTGGCGGAAGTCGAGGATGTTGCCGTAGGGCTTCGTGCCGTTGAGCACGCGGTTGGTGCGAGAAAAAGCCTGGATCAAGCCGTGGTACTTGAGGTTCTTGTCCACGTAGAGCGTATTCAGGTATTTGGAATCGAAACCCGTGAGCAGCATATCCACCACGATCGTGATGTCGATCTTCTGCGCCGGAGGGAAGTCGGCATTGGGCCACTGCTGATCCTTAATGCGCTTCTGCACGTCCTGGTAGTAAAGGTCAAACTCGCTGAGCTTGTGATTGCTACCGTAGCGGCTATTGTAGTCAGCGAGGATAGCCTTGAGCGCGGCTTTCTTGCCTTCGGGGTCTACTTCGTTATCGGCCTTTTCCTGGGGCAGGTCTTCCTGGATCTGGCGCGCGTCCTGGTCACCCTCGGCGGGCGGCGAAAACACACAGGCGATGTTCAGCGGCTTGGAATCCGGATCGGCGGCCTGCTTCTCGGCCTGCATCGTCTTGAACAGGCCGTAGTATTCGATCGCGTCATTAATCGAGGCGGTGGCCAGGATGGCATTGAACCGGCGGCCAGCGGTGGCGGCATCATGCTTGGCAAGGATGGCCTCGATCACGGCGCGCTTGGCGATCGCTTCACCGGGCTGGGGCGGCTGCTTGCCCTGTTCTTCCTTGGGCTTGAAGTAGTCCACATGGAAGCGCAGCACGTTGCCGTCTTCGATCGCGTCGGTGATGGTGTAGGCGTGGAGCTGCTTTTGAAAGAGGTCTGCCGTGGTGCGCATCGATGCCTGGGTGCCCTCGATCTGTTTCAGGGTGGCATTGGCCTCAAAGATCGGCGTGCCCGTGAAGCCAAAGAGCTGGGCGCGGGGGAAAAATGCTTTGATGGCGCAGTGATTCTCGCCAAACTGCGATCGGTGGCATTCATCAAAGATCAAGACAATGCGTTTGTCCTTCAGCGCCTCCAGCTGCGTCTTGTAGGTGGCTTGACCGCTTTTGCGGCGCTGCTTATTGCGATTGCTGTTTTCATCCAGCGCGAGGCCGAGCTTCTGGATGGTGGTGACGATCACCTTGTCTGCATAGTCCTCCGAGAGCAGTCGGCGCACGAGGGCAGCGGTGTTGGTGTTTTCCTCCACGCAGCCCGCCTGGAACTTGTTGAATTCCTCGCGGGTCTGGCGATCGAGGTCTTTGCGATCCACCACGAACAGGCATTTGTGGATCTGGTCATTCAGCTTTAGCAGGGTGGAGGCTTTAAAGGAAGTCAGCGTCTTGCCGCTGCCGGTGGTGTGCCAGATGTAACCGTTACCCGCATCGTCCTCAATGCACTGCACGATCCGCTGCACGGCATAGACCTGGTAAGGCCGCATGATCATCAGCTTTTGCTCGCTCTGGATCAGCACCATGTAGCGGCTGAGGGTCTTGCCCAAGGCGCACTTTTGCAGGAAGTGCGCGGCGAAGTCGTCCAGGTGGGTGATCTTCTGGTTCGCCTCGTCCGCGAACTCATAGATAGGCAGAAACCGCTCCTCGGCATTGAAGGCGAAGTGGCGGGCGTTGTTGTTGGCGAAGTAGTAGGTGCGATCGCGATTGCTGACAATAAAGAGCTGGAGAAAACAAAGCAGGGTCTTGGTGTAGCCGTTGCCGGGGTCGTTTTTGTAGTCAACGATCTGCTCCATGGCCCGACGCGGACTGATACCGAGGGTCTTCAGCTCGATCTGCACAGAGGGCAAGCCATTGATCAAAATCAGCACATCGTAACGGTGGTGGCTGTTGTCGGTGTTGATGCGGAGTTGGTTGACCACCTCGAAGGTGTTTTTGCACCAGTCTTTGAGGTTAACCAAGGTGTAGTTTAGCGGGGTGCCGTCGTCGCGGGTGAAGGCATTGATTTCGCGCAGGGTCTTGGCAGCGGTGAAAACGTCCGGGCTGACGATTTCGTCGAGCAGGCGGGCAAACTCGGAATCGGTGAGGCGGCAACGGTTGAGCGCATCAAACTGCTCGCGAAAGTTCTTTTCCAAGGAGGCGCGATCGGTGATGTCTTGGCGGTATTCGTATTTGAGTTTTTGCAGCGTGCCGATGAAGCCGTATTCGATGCCGTCCTCTCGAAGGACCGAGGGTCGGGGCTTGTGCGGCGGGTAGTTATTATCAGAGTCAGTGGGCATAGGGGTCAGTTTAAAAGATAAGCATCAAACGGGACGCTGAATTGATCGGCTGCATCCCACAGGTGCTTTTCGAGCGAGGCAGAGGCGGCGTCTTTTTCGGGGGGGGCGTCCAGTGCATCAGTACTCAGCTCGCTCTTCGCATGTCGGTCTAACGTTCTCAATCATCCGCCGCAGATAACTCTAAATGCTCATAAATAACCTTATGGCGGTCGGGTGCATTGGGGTTGTTAGCAGCATTCTCATTTATTCAAGCCTAGCGGCTTCCGCTGCAACATGGCCAGCCAAAGCGGTAACAAATGTCCTTAACCCTGTCATTGCTGACATTTCCGCAAATTTACCGTTTTTTACAGCACTGTGTGTTGACGTGATGAGTGCAGCAGTAGTGTAAAGCTGCTCTTGTACCAATTTTTGACACAGCAAATCATACCGCTTTAAATATGATGCCCCTTGAAATTCCTCAAAAACAGGAAAATGGGGTGACATATCTCTGACTACATTTCTGGATTTAGGTGCATCCTCAACCATCATCAGCCAGCCAACAAATGGTCGCGGCTGTTTACCTAATGCACCTTCGCGATAAGCAGTCCAAAAATCATGAGCAGTGCCAATAGCTTCCTCAGTTCTGTTATTGAAATTATTTCCAAAAGAGCCAACTTGGCTTTTAAGCTCAATAGCTGCCACCAATTCACTTTTATGGATGACAAGAAGATCCCACAACTTAGTTGGGCGAAAGTAGCCTGGTAATGTCAACGAAGATCCCACAACTTAGTTGGGCGAAAGTAGCCTGGTAATGTCAACATCGCACGGTTTTGATAAATCTCAGCGTGAGCTAGTCCATTAGCTTGGATTAGATCAATTATTAAGGCCAAAAAACCATCCATATTTTTACCTGCTGTGACACCAGCACGTTCGCCTTGGTCAGCTTTACCTGCTTCAATCTGCTTTTGCCTTGCAGCCTCTCGGTTATCCCAAAAAGCCTTCACAGCATCGCATGCCTTCTGCTCATAATCCACGAGATCAAGGGCCATCAGTCTCCATTCCCTCCTAAAGCAGATCGTTCTTCCCGACTCACTCCATAAAGCTTAAGAACAGCACAATTGCACAGGTGAATATCTCTTTTGATGGCTGCATCTGTCAGTTCAGTTTGCAGCATCTCAGGTACATCTGACCAGTACGGAATACGGATACGGCGTAAGTACTGAGCCTGAAACCGGAGAAAGCCACCTCTCATCTTTGTAGAGTAAGTTGCTACAAAAAGACGAGTAATATTGGAAAGCAGAATAGCCTGTAATGCTCTTAGATCCCAATGGTCAGATATAACATAGTAGAGATTATGATGGGGATATAGTTTACCTTCCTCAAAAACAATGTGAGATTCGCCCTTGATGTCAGGAATTAAAAGCTTTGGTTTTGATGCCAACGACGGAGTAATGCGGTCAATTGTGCGAAACCAGTTAACAGGATTCTTTTTTGCACAGTGACGACTTGAAATCACCTCTTTTTGGGTATTTAAATAATGACTTAAGCGTGGATAGTTGAGTAGATTTATAAGGCTACCACTCTCTAAAAATAGATTGATAACCCCCTGACCACGCCACTTCACCTCACCAGATGTGATGTCTTTTGTCATAACCAGCGGGAGTTTGCGATCTGGTTCTACATCTAGAGACTCATA
Organism: Chloroflexaceae bacterium; assembly: GCA_012032475.1. Lineage (GTDB taxonomy): Bacteria > Chloroflexota > Chloroflexia > Chloroflexales > Chloroflexaceae > JAAUSY01. The sequence goes on along the minus strand of JAAUSY010000233.1, from coordinate 259 downwards.
ATCACCGATAAATACCTTATCCGCACCAGTTGCCACTCCAATACCGACTTTACAGCCGACTTCTTCCAATTTGGGAAACTGTTTCTCAAGACGACGAATCAGAGCCATTTGATCGGATGATCCTAACAACCAAGGCTCCGTACCATTCGTGATCTGAGCTAGTACCTGACGGCAGAAATAAAGGAGCTATTCAGGAGGTCAGTGGTTTGCCGGTATAATTCCACTTGAAGGGTTTCGCCATAGTGCGATTGAAGTAGGC